>DASTAR010000022.1:0-36166 GCA_035712505.1 Solirubrobacterales bacterium | reverse complement strand
GCTCGGCAAGTGCCTTGGCTGCGAACTCGACCTCCGCCTCGCTCCAGAGAACGTGCAGGAAGCCAGCTCGACCGTCGGCATACGGACCTTCCACACGCAGCTCGTCCGTAGCCGTACGAGGGGGATCGACGAGGACGACGTGCTCGAATGCGCGGGGCAGATCCGGCGCCCGCTCCAAGGCCCCATAGTCGACGAGAGCCAGCCCAGCCTCCGCTTTCCCCAGCAGCCGCGCGATCTCCCCGTCGCCACAGCGATGGCAGGCGACCAGCGCCGCGCCGCCGTTGAAGCGGGCGACCCCGGTGGCGCCGTTGCCGAGCCCGGCCCGCCGCGAAGCGTCTGCGGTTACCGCCAGCACCCCGGCCCCGCTCGAGACAAGCTCGGCGATCGCCACCGTCGCCGAACCGGCCCCCTGAACCACCTGCCGCGCCCCGGCCTTCTCGCGAGACCGCAAGGGACCCGATACATCCGGGTCATTTGCGGTCTCGCGATCGAGGTCGGCTGCGAGCTCGGCTTCGAAGCGAGACCACCAATCGTGTTCCTCGCAGGTGCAGGCGTGCGGGAGGCCCGCTGTCCCGTCATCCATCAGTGGATCCTCGAGCGGGTAGAGCTCGCGCAGGACCACCCTCGGCTCGATCGAGCCGTTCCACTGGTTGACCTCGAGCCGCACCGTGGCGTCGAGCACGTCCTCGTCCTCGACGCCGAGGCTGGAGCGGCCGAAGGCGACCCCGAGCGCCCGGTGCGAGCCGCTGTGGAGGCTGAAACGGGCGTGCTTGCCCTCGCCCATGGCGCGGACGTCGGTGACGCGGGCGGAGGGGACGAGCAGCCGCACCCCCGGGTTGCCCATCCCGAACGGGGCCAGCTGCTTCAGCTCCTCCGCCAGCTCCAGCCCCAAACCGACTCCGCCGGCGATCGCATCGACCCTTTCCGTTCGCTGCAGGTCGTCGGGTGCGAGCGTCTCGTTGGCGTGCGCCGCGAACGCCTCCCGGAAGGCGTCCACGTTCTCGGCCTTGATCGTCAACCCGGCCGCGGCCCGGTGCCCGCCGAAACCCTCGAGGTGCTCGGCACAGACCTCGAGGGCCGCCAGCAGGTCGAAGCCGGGGATGCTGCGACCCGAGCCGCGTCCCTCCCCCGCTGCGTCGAGCGAGATGACGACTACCGGACGATGATGCCGCTCGACGAGCCGGGAGGCGACGATCCCCACCACCCCCGGGTGCCAGTCCTGCCCCGCCAGCACCAGCCCATGCGCCTGCCGCAGCTCCTCGGGCAGCTCCCGCCGCGCCGCCTCGGCGGCGGCATCGACCTCGCGCTCGGTCGCCCGCCGCTCCGAGTTGGCCCGGCTCAGCTCCTCGGCGATCGCAGCGGCGCGTTCCCGATCCTCGGTCAGAAACAGCTCGACCCCAGCGTCGGCCCGATACAGCCGCCCCGCGGCATTGATCCTCGGCGCCAGGCGGAAACCGAGATCGCCCTCGTCCAGCCGCTCCGGGTCGCATTTCGAAGCCTCCAGTAGGGCGCGGATGCCAGGGCGCTGAGCCCTCCTTATCTCCGCCAGCCCCTTCCGCACCAACGCCCGGTTCTCCCCCACCAGCGGCACCACATCAGCCACCGTCGCCAGCGCGACAAGATCAAGATCACTGTCAGCGGGGGGCGGGGAGCCCCCCCTCACCGCACACGCCAGTTTCCAAGCAACTGCAGTCCCGCAGAGTGACTCGAACGGGTATCCGCTCACCTGCGGATGCAGGATCGGGCAGTCCGGCAGCTCGTCCTTCGGCTGGTGGTGGTCCGTGACGACCACCTCGACCCCCAGCTCCTGGGCGAGCGCCACCTCCGACGCACACGTGATCCCGCAGTCGACCGTGAGCAGGAGCTCCGTCCCGCGCTCCGCCAGCCGCCTCACGTTATCCGTGCTCAGCCCGTAGCCGTCCTCGAACCGGTTCGGGATGAACCAGTCGCAGTCGCCGCCCAGCTCCCGCAGCGTCCTCACCGTCACCGCCGTCGCGCAGACCCCGTCGACGTCGAAGTCGCCGTGGACCGTGATCCGCCGGCCGTCGGCAATCGCGGCGCGCAGCCGCTCGACAACCAGCTCCATTTCCGCGAAGGCGGTTGGTGGATACGACTCCTCAGCGGCAAGGAAGGCGCGGGCCTGCTCCGGCGTCCGGTAGCCGCGGCGGACCAGCGTCACGGCGACCGGCTCGCTCAGCCCGAGCTCCTCGATCAGGGCACGAGCCTCGGCGTAGGAGTAGGGCTCTGCCGTAAATGTGTTGAAGCTTCCTGCGGTGATGGTCTCCGCCACGCTTCCAGGCTAGGAAGCACTCCGGCGGAAAGCCGGGCGAACACCCTCCCAATATCGGCGGAAATCGGCGCCGCTAGCCGAGTTCGCGCTCGCTGCGCACGCCGAGCGCGTAGACGACACCCAGGCCGATCAGCACTCCTGGAATCGCCACGAGGGCGGTCGAGACGTCGGTGTCGCCGAGGCTTTTGCCGCTTGCCTCCTGCACGATCAGCCCGAAGATGATCGAGCCCAGCACCGCCCCGAGGAAGGCGCCGACGATCCCCTGCCAGAAGCGGTCGGGCAGGAAGACGGTGAAGTGCCAGAGGGCGATGCCCATGATGAAGAAGACGACCAGGGCCATCGGCTACCGCCTCCCGTGCTTCCGTCGAGCCTGCCGGCGCGCTTTCCGCTCGGCATTCCGTTTGCGTCGTTCCGCCGAGGCCGCGGCGGCCGCCTCGGTGTCGCCGTTGGTGAGCGAACCGGCGCCGTTTCCTCCGCCGCCGTCGGTGCGCTCGACCGTCGCCACCGCCCCCGGGGCCGCCTCGGCGGCCGGTTCCTCGGCGACGACCGGGGTCGGCGCTTCGCGCTCTTCGTCGCGCCCGAGCTTCGCCAGCTCGATGTCGTCGGCATAGGCGGGCACATGGCCGCCCTCGACTTCCTCGATCCGCAGGCGCCGCCGGATGAAGCCCGGCTCCCGTTCTTTCCAGGCCGTCAGCACCGGCGAGGCGATGAAGATGGACGAGTAGGTTCCAGAGGCGATCCCGACCAGCATCGCGAAGGCGAAGTCCTGCAGGGTGGCACCGCCGAAGATCAGTAGCGAGCCGACCGCCAGCAAGGTCGAGAAGCTGGTCGCCAGCGACCGGGTCAGGACCTCGCTCATCGAGCGGTTGACGATCTGCGAGAAGGCTGCCCGCGGCATCCGCGGCACGTTCTCGCGGATCCGGTCGAAGACGATGATCGTGTCGTACATCGAGTAGCCCAAGATCGTCAGGAAGGCGGCGACCGTTCCGCTGTTCACCTCTTTTCCGGTCAGGGCATAGACACCGCCGGTGATGAGGATGTCGTGGAAGATCGCGATCAGGACCGGAACCGCGTATTTCGGATCGAACCGCAGCGCGACGTAGCCGCAGATCACCAGCAGCGAGAAGATCAGCGCCTTCAGAGCGCTGTTGGCCACCTGTTCCCCGAAGGTCGGCCCGACGCTGGTGCTTTCGAAGCCGTTCTTCTGGATCCCGAATTGGGAGACGAGCGCCGCTTCGGCCTTGTGCACTTCACCCGGTTCGAGCTGGTGGGACTGGACCTGGAAGACGTTGGCGCCGAAGTTCGGGTCGGTGACCTGCTGCACCTCCTCGCCGCTGATCCCGACCGAGTCGAGTGCTTCGCGCACACCTTCCTCGTCGGTCGGCTTTTGCAGCGCCGCGGTGATCCGGGTGCCGGACTCGAAATCGATCCCGAAGTTGAGCTGCTTCGTCGCCAGGGCGAAGGCGCCGATCAGCAGGATCACCCCGGAGATCGAGAAGAACCAGCGGCTCGCACCCATGAAGTCGAAGTGCCAGCGCCTGCCCTCGCCCCCGGCGCCGAGCGCCGCCGGGGAGCGCAGCAACCGCGAGCGGCTCATCGTGCCGAGCAGCGCCTGGGTGAAGACCACGGCGGTGAGCAGCGAGACGATCGTGCCGACACCGAGGGTGAAGGCGAAGCCCTTGACGCCGGCGGTCGCCAGCACGAAGAGGATGAAGGCGGTCAGCAGGGTGACGACGTTGGCGTCGACGATCGTGCTGATGCCGCGTTTGTAGCCGGCGCTGATCGCGCTCGCCATCGAGCGCCCGGCCCGCACCTCCTCCTTTATCCGCTCGAAGATGACGATGTTCGAATCGGCGGCGACGCCGATCGTCAGCACCAGACCCGCGATCCCCGGCAGGGTCAGGGTGATCGGGATCAGTTTGATCAGGGCGAAGAAGATCACCCCGTAGGCACCGAGCGCGATCGAGGCGATCAGGCCGAGGAAGCGGTAGTAGAGGAGCAGGAAGATGATGACGAGGCTGAGGCCGATGATCCCGGCCTTGATGCCTTCGTGCAGCGCCTGGCTGCCGAGCGTCGCCGAGACCTGGGTCTCGCTGATCAGTTTCAGGTTGATCGGCAGGGCGCCGATCTGCAGCGTCGTCGCCAGGTCCTGCGCATCCTGGACGCTGCTGAAGCCGCCGGAGATCTGGGCGCCGGTGCGGCCGTCGATCCCGTCCGGGTTTTCCTGGAAGTTGATGATCGGCCGCGTCTTGACTTCGTTGTCGAGGACGACGGCGAAGTGGCCGGAGAGGACCGCCGCTTCTTCGGCGCTGACCGGGCCGATCGCCGAGGCCTGACCGCGCTGGGCGATCTGGCGGGTGACTTCCTGGAAGGCTTCCCGGCCGCTGCCGGTGAATTCGAAGGTGACGATGGGTTCGTTGGTCGTCGGCGCGTAGGACTGTTCCGGATTGGTGATGTCGTTGCCGCTCAGCGCCGGTTTGTCCTTCAGCGCGAACCAGCCCGGATCGGCGGTTTCGTCGAGCTTGCCTTCTTCGTCGGTGGGGTATTCGGAGACGAGCACCGTGCCGGCGGGGACCTTGACGACGATCCCGTCTTTCGGCCGTTTCTTCCCGGTCGGGCTGATGTAGAGATCCTTCTTCGAAAGCTCGGGCCCGGCGATGAGTTCATGCGGCTCGGCTTTCTGGAAGAGGTAGTAGCGGGGTTTGGCGACCGAGCATTCCTGGCAGTTTTCGACCGGTTCCTGTTCGGCGGCCAGCTGAGCCGCGTCGTAGGCGGTCGGATAGGCGCCGGCGTAGATCAGCTGTTTGTTGTCTTTGCTGGTTACGTTGCGGCCGGCTTCTTCCCAGCGTTTTTCCGAGGCCTTACGGGGCCCTTCCGGAGGTTCGCGTCCAGGCGAGCCCCCGATCGTGTGCTCGGGGCCGATCAGGTTCGTCTCCCAGTCGTAGTAGTAGAGCTGGGCGGTGCTGCCCACCTGTTCGGCGGCGCGATTGGCGTCGGTGATGCCCGGCAGGCTGACCGTGATCTCTTCGTTTCCGAGCCGGGCGACTTCGGGCTCGGAGACGCCGAGCTTGTTGATCCGCTGTTCGATGATCGAGATCGAGTCTTCGATGTCTTCGCCGCTGACTTCGGTCGAGGTCCCCGTCGCCTGCCCCTGGTAGACGAGCTCGAGGCCGCCCTGGAGGTCGAGGCCGAGCTTGGTTTCCTTCGTCGCGATCGCCAGGGCGGACACCGCGACCAGGCCGACCACGAACAGGAGGACGAAGAGGTGGCGGCGCCGGGTTCCCATCGCCCTACCCCTCCGGCGTGAGGACGAGGAGCAGGCCGCCGTCGTCGTCGTAGGCCGGGAAGACGTCGGCGACCGCCTTCGCCGGAAGGTCCCCCTCGGCGTTCACCGCAACCCGCTTTCCGAGCGACCGCACTCCCCACTCCAGCGAGGTCTCGATCGGGTCGACGAATCCGTTGCGGTCGGTGTCGGCGGTCTCGCCGCCGTCGCCGCCGTCGATCCAGTCGAGCCCGAGGACCTCCCGCACCGGGCGGCCGATCACGTCCTCGTCGGTGAGACCGGTCAGCTCGAAGCTGCCTTTGCCGGCGTCGATCACGCGTTCCTGCTTGTCGCAAACGAAAAAAGCGGCATTGGGAGCCGGATAATAATCGTCGAGTAATTCGAATACGAACCCGAAGCCGCATTTCGAGCAGCCCTTGGGACGGGTGCTGAACCCCGCGGTCCGCTCCCCGCTCACCTCCCGGTGTCCGCAATTCGGACAGATGAAAAACGGCATAGGCGACAGGCTAGATGATCGGCTCCCGATCCGGATTCGACCGGCTCAGAAGAGGCTGGCGGCGCCCTCGGGCGCGGGGACGCCGAGGTGGTCGTAGGCCCGCCGGGTCAGCACCCGCCCGCGCGGGGTCCGCTTCAGCAGGCCCTGCTGGAGGAGATAGGGCTCGAGCACGTCCTCGATCGTGTCCTGCTCCTCTCCGATCGCGATCGCCAGCGTCGAGAGGCCCACGGGGCCGCCGCCGAACTTGCTCGCGATCGTCTCCAGCAGGGCACGGTCGCTGCGGTCGAGGCCACCGCCGTCGACCTCGAGCATCTCCAGGGCGGCCAGCGCGACGGAGGCTTCGATCCGGCCGCCGCCTTTGACCTGGGCGAAGTCCCTGACCCGCTTCAGGAGCCGGTTTGCGACCCGCGGAGTGCCTCGCGAGCGGGCGGCGATCGTCGCCGCTCCGGCCTCGTCGACCTCGACGCCGAGGATCCCGGCCGAGCGCAGCACGATCAGCGCCAGGTGCTCGGGCTCGTAGTGCTCGAGGCGGTGGGAGACGCCGAAGCGGTCGCGCAGCGGCGTCGTCAGCAGCCCGGCGCGGGTGGTCGCGCCGACCAGGGTGAAGTCGGGCAGCGGCAGGGTCACCGTGCGGGCACCCGCCCCCTGGCCGAGGACCACCGGCAGCTCGCCGTCCTCCATCGCCGGGTAGAGCGTCTCCTCGACAGCCCGTCCGAGGCGGTGGATCTCGTCGATGAAGAAGACGCTCCCCGGCTCGAGCGCGGTGAGGAACGAGGCGACGTCGGCCTTGCGCTCCAGCGCCGGCCCGGCGGTCTGGACCATCGGCACCCCCAGCTCGGCCGCGACGATGTGCGCCAGCGAGGTCTTGCCGAGGCCGGGCGGGCCCGCCAGGAGGACGTGGTCCAGCGGCTCTCCCCGCCTCTTCGCCGCCTCGATGAAGATCGCCAGCTGCTCGGTCACCTGCCGCTGGTTGACGAAGTCGGCCAGGGTCGTTGGCCGCAGCGAGCGGTCGAGCTCCTCGTCGGGCGCCTCCGCCCGCGCGTCGTGGACCTTCACCTCGGCGTCTACCGGCACCGGATCGCCGCCGAGGCCCGGGGTGCGGATGCGGCTGCCGCCGATGCCGGGAGGCCCGCTCATGCGACGTTCCTGGAGGTTCCGGACTTGCGCAGCGCGGCGGCCACCAGCTCCTCCGGCTCGGAGCCCTCGACGCCCTCGAGCAGCTGCTCGGCCTCCAGGGGCGCATAGCCGAGGTTGACCAAGCCGTCTCGCGCGAGGGCGCGTGCGCCGCCCTCCTCGCCGGCCACGGCGGCGATCTCCTCCTCCTCCAGGGCGCCGGCCACCTTCTCGCGCAGCTCGACGATGATCCGTTCGGCGGTCCGCTTGCCGATCCCGGGGACCGCCTGGAAGCGCTTCGCGTCGCCCGCTGCGATCGCCCGCAAGAGGTCCCTGGTGCCGCCGCCGGAGAGAGTGGCGATCGCGACCTTGGGGCCGACCCCGCTGACGGTGATCAGAAGGCGGAAGAGATCCCGCTCCTCCTCCGAGGAAAAGCCGTAGAGGGAGAGCGAGTCGTCGCGGGCGATCAGCTCGGCGTGGAGGAAGGCATCGCTGCCGGCCGCCGGTACCCCTTTGAGCGTCTCGGAGGAGACCGTGAGGCGATAGCCGACGCCACCGGCGTCGACGACGACATGGTCGGGGCGGCGGACCATCACCTCGCCGCGCACGGCCGCGATCATCCGGCGACCCGCTCTGCACGGGAGCGCTCCACCGCTCCCTGCTCCGCGACCGCAACCGCCCGCCGGTGACCGCTGCCGCCGCCGTGACAGATCGCCACCGCGAGCGCGTCGGCGGCGTGGTCGGGCGTCGGCGGCTCGGGCAGGCCCAGCAGCGTTCCGACCATCTTCTGCACCTGGCGCTTGCCCGCGGCACCGGAGCCGCAGACCGCCATCTTGATCGCCTGCGGCGTGTAGGAGAAGCAGCCGACGCCGTGCTCGGCCGCGGCCAGCATCGCCACCCCGCTCGCCTGTCCCACCGCCATCGCCGAGCGGACGTTCTTGCCGAAGTACACCTCCTCGAGCGCCATCGCCCTCGGCTGGTGCCAGAGGATCAGCTCCCGCAAGGCCTCGTGGATCCGGGCCAGGCGCCGCTCCATCGGCAGCTCCGGCGTGGTCTCCACGACGCCGCCGTCCAAAGCCACCATGTGGCTCCCCTCGACCCTGACGATCCCGAAGCCGAGGTTCGCCGCGCCGGGATCGATCCCCATCACCACTTGCATAGGAGAGGAATTCTGTGGCTGGCGTCGGATGCCTTCCCGACGAGGCCGATGCGTCGGGAACGGGGTCAGTCAGGCTGCCAGCTGCTCCAAGACCTCCGCTGGGATGTCGAAGTTGGCATATACCTCATCCACGTCATCCTGTTCGTCGAGGGCATCGAGCAGCTTGAGGACGCGTTCTGCATCGTGGCCCTTGACCTCGACGGTGCTTTTCGGCTCGATCAGGAGTCCGGCCGACTCGAATTCGACGTTTTCGGCTCCCAGAGCCTCACGGACGCCCGTCAGGTCGGCGGGGTCGCAGATCACCTTCAGCTTGCCTTCATCCTCACGGACGTCCTCGGCGCCGGCGTCGATCGCGCCGATCAGGTCGTCCTCGCCGTAGCGGGCGCCGTCGACGACGATCGCCCCCTTTTTCTCGAAGATCCAGGCGACCGAGCCCGGCTCGCCGAGGTTGCCGCCGTGTTTCGAGAAGGCGTGCCGGATCTCGGCGCTGGCGCGGTTGCGGTTGTCGGTCAGCGCCTCGACCAGGACCGCGACCCCGGCCGGTCCGTAGCCCTCGTAGAGCACTCTTTCGATCGCGGCGCCGTCAGAGCCGGCGCCGGTGCCGACGTCGATCGCCTTCTGGATTTTGTCCTTCGGCATCGAGGCGTCTTTCGCCTTCTGGACCGCGGTCGCCAGGGTCGGGTTGTGGTCGACGTCGCCGCCGCCGTCACGAGCCGCGACGGTGATCGCCCGCGCGAGCTTGCTGAAGAGCTTGCCGCGTTTGGCGTCGGCGGCGCCCTTCTTGTGTTTGATCGAGTGCCACTTGGAATGCCCGGACATCGCCTGCCATTCTATGAAGCAACCCATGTCGACGAGGACGCGAGCGCGAAGAGCCGGGCAGGGCGTGGCCGCAGGCTTCGTCTTCCTCGCCATGCTCCTGGCTGCCTTCTCGCTCTGGACGGCGATTCCGCTCAGCTGGATCTACATCGGCTCGAAGCTCTCCGAAACGCAGTTCCCGAGCGGTGGCCCCTACGCGATCGTCGCCGTCGGCATCGTCGCCTCGATCCTCCTGGTCGCCTGGCTGATCGGCCGCCTCAACACCCTCTACATCCGCATCACCGGCACCAACCGCCTCGAACCGATCCGACCCACCTGGCTGAAGAGCATGCGCGACGCCGCGCCCGTGCGCAGGTCGGTCACCGTGGTGGAGGCGGTGATGATGGCTTCGGTGATGCTGGCCGTCCTGGCCTTCACCGTCTGGTACGTCCTCTGGGCGGGATCGCCGATCCCGAACCAATAGCTCCACTTCCGTAGCACTTGTTGCGAAACTTTTAAGATTCGCGGCCAAAACATTGCGTTTTTCTTGCTACGGTGCCATCATGGCCGTGATGGCAAGAGAAGTGTGGACCGACGAGCGCCTCGACGACCTCAAAGAGACCGTCAACCAGCGCTTCGACGAGGTCGACAGGAAGGTCGACAACCTCGATCGGCGCATGGAGGCGGGGTTCGCTGAAATGCGCGGCGAATTCCGGGCGTTGAGGGCCGAGTTAAGCCATCTCACCTATGGCCTGATCGGAACGATGCTGCTCGGCTTCCTCGGGACGATCGTCGCCCTCGTCACCCAAACCTAGACGACGAAGCGGCCGTCCTCCTGCATCACCACGCCGTCCACTTCGAGCTTTCCGCCGAGGCGGAGGTCGCAGACCAGGTCGGTGTGGACCGAGGACTCGTTCTCTCCGCCTGACTCCGGATAGCTGGCGCCGACCGCCATGTGGACGGTGCCGCCGATCTTCTCGTCGAGCAGGACCTCGCGGGTGCCCTTGTCGATGCCGTAGTTGGTGCCGATCCCGAGCTCGCCGAGGGTGCGGGCGCCCTCGTCGGTGTCGAGCAGCTTCAGCAGGTACTCCTCACCGCGCTCGGCCGAGGCGTCGACGACCCGACCGGCCTCGAAGCGCAGCTTCACCCCGGCCACCTCGCGCCCGCCGATCACCGCCGGCAGGTGGAAGCTGACCTCCCCCTCGACCGAGTCCTCTACCGGTCCGGTGAAGAACTCGCCGTCGGGCATGTTGTTGTCGCCGACGCAGGGGATGAACTCACGCCCGGCGATCCCAAGCTTGATGTCGGTCCCCGGCGCCGTCACCCGCACCTCCTCGTGGCCCTGGATCCAGTCGGCCAGGCGGCGGGTCTCGTCTGAAGCGCGCTGCCAAGCGGTCAGCGGCTCGGCGTCGTCGGCGAGGCAGGCTCCGTAGTAGAAGTCTTCGTAGTCGGCCAGGCTCATCTCGGCCTCCGACGCATAGGCGCTGGTCGGATAGAGCGTGTAGACCCAGCGGAAGTCGCCTTCGGCGCTGCGCTTCATCGCCCGCGTCATCAGGTCGCCCGTGACCGACTGGCGCAGGGTCTGGCGCTCCGGCGGCACGCCGGAGAGCTCGCGGGTGTTGGTGCTGGCGCCGATCGCGATCCGCACGTCGGCGTTGTCGACCATCCACTCCGCGTAGGGAGAGATCCATTCCAGCTGCTTGTCGGTGGCCTGCTTGAAGTAGGCGGCGACCTGCCCCTCCAGGGCCACGTTCAGCATCGGGTTGCCGCCCGCTTTCAGCACCTCTTCGTAGACCGCCAGCAGCAGCGGCGCAGCGGCGCTCTCGCCGTCGATCGAGACGACGTCGCCCTCCTTCACCCCGGTCGAGTAGCCGACCAGGATCTTCGCCAGGTTCTGCACCCTCGGATCGCCGCCGCTCATGCCTCCGCCTCCTCCCCCGCCCGCTCGCGCGAGGCGGTCGCCATTGCCATGAAGATCGCGTGGAACCGCGGGTCGTCGGTCAGCTCCGGGTGGAAGGCGCAGGCGAGCACGCTGCCCTCCCGGATCGCCACCGGGTGGCTCTCGTAAGAGGCGAGGACTTCGACCCCGGGTCCGTAGCTCTCGATCCACGGCGCCCTGATGAAGACCGCCCGCAGCGGCTCGTCGCCCGCTCCCTCGACCTCGAGGTCGGCCTCGAAGCTCTGCAGCTGGCGGCCGAAGGCGTTGCGGCGAGCGCTCGCGTCGATGAAGCCGAGGTGCTCGGCGTCGCAGACGATCATCCCCGCACAGGTGCCGAGGATCGGCCTCCCTGCCTCGTGATGTTCGCGGAGCGCCGGCCCCAGCCCGGCGGAGGCGATGAGCTTCCCCATCGTCGTGCTCTCGCCACCCGGAATGACCAGCGCATCGAGCCCCTCCATCTCGGTCGGCGTGCGTACCTCCCGCGGCTCGGCGCCGAGCCCGCGCAGGGTTTTCACGTGGGCTTCGACGTCGCCCTGTAGCGCGAGGACGCCGACCCGGAGGCCTGCCACCTACGCTCCGCGGTTCTGCAGCAGGGCGTCCTCGGCGGCGAGACCGGAGATCTCGAGGCCTGGCATCGCCTCGCCGAGCCCGCTCGAAGCCGCGGCGACCCGCTCAGCGTCGCCGTAATGGGTCGTCGCCTCGACGATCGCCCGCGCCCGGCGCTCGGGATCGGAGCTCTTGAAGATGCCGGAACCGACGAAGTTGCCCTCGGCGCCGAGCTGCATCATCAGCGCCGCATCGGCCGGGGTGGCGATCCCGCCGGCGCAGAACAGCGGCACCGGCAGCCGGCCCGCGGCGGCGACCTCCCGGACGACTTCCAGCGGCGCCTGGTGCTCTTTCGCCGCCGCCGCCAGCTCCTCCGGACGCAGCTGCGCCAGCCGCTTGATCCCGGAAGTGATCTCGCGCATGTGGCGGACCGCCTCGACGACGTTGCCGGTCCCGGCCTCGCCCTTGGAGCGGATCATCGCCGCCCCCTCGCCGAGCCGGCGCAGCGCCTCACCCAGATTGGTGGCGCCGCAGACGAAGGGGACCTCGAAGGCGAGCTTGTCGATGTGGTTCATCTCGTCGGCAGGCGTCAGCACCTCCGACTCGTCGATGTAGTCGACTTCCAGCGCCTGCAGGACCTGGGCCTCGGCGAAGTGACCGATCCGCGCCTTGGCCATGACCGGGATCGAGACCGCCTCCTGGATCCCCTTGATCATTGAGGGGTCGGACATCCGCGCGACGCCGCCGTGGGCGCGGATGTCGGCGGGGACCCGTTCCAGCGCCATCACCGCGACGGCGCCCGCATCCTCGGCGATCTTCGCCTCCTCGGGCGTGACCACGTCCATGATCACCCCGCCTTTCAACATCTCGGCAAGGCCGGTCTTCAGTCGAAACGTCGCGCGTTCAGTCATCCCGGCCAGATTACATACCGGAGCGCGGGAGCTGCATCGCCTCCGTGGCGAACGCGGCTACTTCAGTTTGTACGCGCGGATGCGATCTTTGTGCGCGGCTTCGTCGCGGGCGTAGAGGCCATGGGCCAGTCCCTGGATCAGGGCCATCAGCGCCGTGTGCGAGCGGGTGAAGCTGGGACTGTTCGAGGAGAAGTAGAGGGTCAGCTCGGCGTGCTCCCCCACCTCCGACATCGTCGCGTCGGAGATCGCCAGCGTGCGGGCGCCGCGATGCAGCGCCAGCTTCATCGCCCGCAGCAGCAGCGGGTGGGCGCGGCCGGCGGAGAGAGTGATGACGAGCGTGTTCTCGTCGATCCGCCCGAGCCGCTGCAGGGACTCGCCGCCGGTCGAGGCGACGATTTCCGCGCGGATGTCGAGCAGGCTGAGGGTGTGACGCAGGTAGCTGGCGAAGAAGGCCATCTGGTCGACGCCGACGATGACGATCCGCTGCGCTTCGGCCAGGGCCGCGACCGAGGCGTCCACCTGCTCGGGGGTCAGCTTGCGCGCGGTTTCCTCCAGGTTCGAGTAGTCGGCGCTGAGCGACCCCTCCATCTCGGAGTGGTCGAAGGAGAAGAGCGCGCCCCCGGCGGCGCCGGCGGCGGCGATCGTCGTGCGGTACTCCTCGATCGCGGCCTGCTGGAGCTCGGGATATCCCTCGAAGCCGAGGGCCTGGGAGAAGCGCACCACCGTCGAGGACGAGGTGCTCGCTCTCCGGGCCAGCTCCTCGGCGGTGAGGAAGGCTGCCTCATCGAGGTGGTCGACGATGTAGCGGGCGACGTCTTTCTGGGAGCGCGAGAACTCTTCGAAACGCTCCTGGATGTAGTCGGAAAGGCTTTTGAGCTGTGGGGACTTCGTCGCGGTCTTGGTCACGGCGGTCCATTTCGCCGAACCTCGCTCGTTCCCTTCCGGCTTCTGGTTGGATTCGTCAGGCGATGAGCTTGGAACACGGCCTGCGCCTCCTCAACCGCAACATGATCGCCTTCGACCTGCTGCTCGGCTCCGCCGCGATCGCCGCCCCGGCGGCCACCCTGAAGGTGCTGGGTCACGACGAGCCCTCGCCTGACGCCAGGCACCTCTTCCGCCGCTGCGGCCCGATCTGGATGACCTTCGCCGCCGCGCACCTGATGGCCGACCGGCGCGGCAGGCCGGAGGACTGGCGGTCCCTGGCCTGGCTGCGCGGGACCGAGATCGCCACCGACGCCCTCTGGTCGGCCTCCCCCGCCGTCAGCCGACCAGGGGCGAAGCTGGGCCTGCGGCTCGCCGGCGTCGCCAACCTCGGGATGGCCGCCGGCTTCGCCTGGATGTCGAGGCGCGGATGAGCGGGTTCGAGGGGCAGCCGAGCATCCGCTGGAGCCTCGCCGGGATCAACGAAGAGGGCGACGAGGTCTACCTGATCCGCGGCATCTCCCGCAAGCTCTACCGCTGCCCCGGCTGCCACGGGGACATCCCGGTCGGCGAGGAGCACACGGTCGTCCAGTTCGTGCGCCGGCTCGGGGGCACAGACCACCACCACTGGCACCGCCGCTGCGCCGAGGAACTGCTGATCCCGGAGCTCGGCAACCTCAAGCGGGTGCCGGCCTCGGAATCCAGCCAGTCGAAGCTGGAGGCGCGGGGGCGCCGGCCCCCCGGTCGCCGCGGACGGCGGTAATGGGCTTCGGCCGGCGGCTCGCCGCCACCTACGCCGGCATCTGGCGCACCTACTGGGGGTGGATGCCCTCGCTGCTGATCTTCGCCGCGCTCGTCTTCGTGCCCCTCGGCCTGCTCGACGCGCTCAGCCTCCAGGTGGACGTCGATTCCCTCGACCTCGGCAGCGGCATCAAGATCGCGGCGCTGGCGCTTGCCGTCGGCGCGGTGACGATGACCGGACTGCTCGGCGAGATCTTCTTCAGCGGCGCGATCGCGATCTCCCTCACCCACCCCCACGGCGAACGTCCGCCGAAGATGCGCGAGATCGCCGGCCGGATCAAGTACGGCCGCCTGATCGTCGTCGACGTCGCCTTCGTCGCGATCGTCGCGATCGGTCTCCTGCTCGGGCTGGTGCCGGGGGTCCTCGCCTTCGCCTTCCTCGGCCTGGCGGGGCCGGTGGTCGAGATCGAGGAGCGCTCGGCGCCGGGCGCCCTCCTCCGCAGCTTCCAGCTCGTCCGGGGCAGCTTCTGGCTGGTCTTCTGGGTACTGGTCCCGATCGAGGTCTTCGGCGACGCGATCGGCGGCGGGCTGGCCGGGCTCGTCCACCACGGGCTCGGCGACACCTTCCTCGCCACCTGGCTCGCCGAGGCCCTCTCCAACGCCGTGCTCTCGCCGGTCTTCGCCGTGGCGGCCGTCCTGCTCACGGTCGAGCTGATCGCCCGCAGGGAAGGCACTGCCCCGCCGCTGCACCGCGAACCGGTGACGGCATGACCACCGCCTCGATCTTCACCGACTTCTGGGGCAAGCTGGAAAAGCACGACGAGCAGGGCCTGTTCCTCGTCCTCGTCGGCTTCATCGGCTCCTTCGCCTTCATCCGCATGAGCACGCGGCTTCAGCGCAGTCCCAAGGTGCCATGGTGGCCGGGGAGCATCGTCAGCGAGAGCGGCGTCCACCTCCACCACCTCGTCTTCGGGATCGTGACGATGATGATCGCCGGGGCCGGCGGCTTCCTCGCCTTCGGCCATACCCCCTGGACCGAGATCTGCGCCTTCCTCTTCGGCATCGGCGCCGGGCTGACGATCGACGAGTTCGCGCTCTGGGTCTACCTCGACGACGTCTACTGGGCCGAGGAGGGGCGCAAGTCGATCGACGCGACGGTGATCGCCGCCGCCGGGATGATGCTGGTGCTGGTCGGCTTCACCCCGCTGACGATCGAAGACGGCTCGGTCCAGGCGCTGCTCGGCAGCTTCCTCAGCGGCGCGATCGTCTTCGGCCTGGTCGCGATCTGCTTCCTCAAGGGCAGGGTCCTGCACGGCACCGTCGGCTTCTTCGTCTTCCCGATCGCCGTCTACGGGGCGTGCCGCCTCGGTAAGCCCGATTCGGCCTGGGCGCGACGCCGCTATGGCGAGCGGCGGCCGAAGAAGCAGGAGCGCTCCGTGGCGCGCTTCCCGCCCGAGCGCCGCACCGAGCGCTTCAAGAACGCCTTCCGCGACGTCGTCGGGGGCAAGCCGAGCGAGGGCCTGGCGGCGGCGCGGGAAGAGGCGTTCGCCGCGACCCGCGAGGCGGGCGAAGAAGTGAGACAGCGGGCCGAACGGGTGACGCGCCTTGGCAATGAAGACGAAGAATGATCCCGCCGGCCCTTGACGAGCTCCGCGAAATCCCTTAGCCGGAGCCCAACGGGGCTACCGCGTTCGAGCGCCTAGACTCGGTTCGAAGATGCGACGACGCCTGGCCATATTCGTCCTCGCGGCGCTGGCGGCGCTGGCGGCGGCCGCCGTGGCCTGGGCAACGGTGGAAAAGCAGGAAAACATCCTGGTCCACTTCGAAGCCGGCTTCTCGCCGCGAGCGCTTCCCCGGCAGACCCCCGCTCCGATCGAGGTGACGATCAAGGGCGCCGTATCCACCATCGACGGCAGCCATCCGCCGCCGCTGCAGTGGCTGGAAGTGGAACTGAACCGCAGCGGCCGCCTCTACACCGAGGGCCTGCCTTCCTGCTCGCCGGCGCTCCTGCAGTCGACCAGCACCAGCGATGCGAGGACCCGCTGCGGCGGTGCCCTGGTCGGTCAGGGAAGCTTCGCCGCCAACATCACCCTCGGCAGCACCAAGCCTGTGCTCGCCGAAGGCAGGGTCCTCGCCTTCAACGGCCGTCGTGCCGGCAAGCCGGCCTTGCTCCTGCACTTCTTCGGCGGCGCGCCCGTCCGCTTCACCCTCGTCGTGCCGCTGCGGATCATCCACAGGACCGACGGCGAGTTCGGGACGTTGCTGCGAACCCGGATCCCGAAGCTCGCCAACGGGTTCGGCTCCATCACCAAGATCAACCTCACGCTCGGCCGGCGCTGGTCCTTTGCCGGCAAGCGCCGGAGCTACCTTTCCGCAGCCTGCAGCGCCCCACCCGGCTTTACGGGGGTCCCCTTCACCTTCGCCCGCGCCAGGTTCCGCTTCAAGGGGCATCCGCCGATCCGGCCGAGCCTGCTCAAGACCTGCCGCGTGCGTTAGCTGATTCACTGGCAAACACGTCAACCGGCAACCAACGATTGGGAGCACTCCACATGACGAAGAAACTGCACTCCCTCGGTCCGTTCCTTGCCGTGATCGCGATCGGCGCCGGCGGCATCGCCTGGTCCGGCTGCGGCGGCAGCGGCGACGAAAGCAACTCGGTCTCCGAGCAGGCGAAGCAGCGGGTCGAAGAAGGCACCAAGAAGGCCGAAGAAGCCGCCAAGGAAGGTACGAAGAAGGCTGAAAAGGGTCTCGAAGAAGCCAGGGAACAGGTCGAAAAGAACCTCAACGGCAAGACCAGGAAGAAGGTCGAAGGAGCCCGCGAAGGAGCGGAAAAGGGCCTCGAAGAAGCCAGGGCGCAGGCCGAAAAGGGCGCCAAGGAAGCCAAGGAACAGGCGGAAAAGTACCTCGAATGACCCGCGTTTCCAGCGGGCTCAGCGGTGGAGCATCCGGCTGGCCTCGATGCTCTCGACGAGGATCTCCACCGCTCGCCCCAGCATGTCCTCGGAAATGGTGAACGGGGGCGCCACGCAGAGGATGTCGTCGAGAAGGCTGCGGGTGAGCAGGCCCCGCTCGCGAGCCTCGGCGGTGGCCCGGCGGCCGCGGGCGGCCTCAGCGGGCCAGCGCTCGCGCGTCGCCTTGTCAGCGACCAGCTCGACTCCCACCATCAGGCCCGCCTGGCGCACCTCCCCCACTTCCGGGTGCTCGCGCAGCGGGGCGATCAGCCCCGCCATCGTCTCGCTCATCTCCCGGACCCGAGCCAGCAGGTCCTCGTGCTCGATCGTCGCGATGTTCGCCAGGGCCACGGCGCAGGCAACCGGGTGGCCGGAGTGGGTGAAGCCGTGCATCAGCACACCCGGCCGGCTGCCGGGCTCGCGCAGCTCGTCCCAGAGGCTGTCGCTGACGATCACGCCGCCGAGCGGTATGTAGCCGCTGGTGACCCCCTTGGCGAAGGTGATCAAGTCCGGAGCCACCCCTTCGCGCTCACAGGCGAACCAGGTGCCGGTCCGCCCGAAGCCGGTGATCACCTCGTCCAGGATCAGCAGCAGCCGGTGGCGGTCGCAGATCTCCCGCAGCCGCCGCAGATAACCCGGCGGGGGCACGATCACCCCGCCGGCCCCGAAGACCGGCTCGACGATCACCGCCGCGACCCGCTCGGCGCCCAGCTCGGCGATCCGCTGCTCGAGATGCCGCCCGGTGCACACCGGGCAGGAGGCCGGCTCGCAGGGCGTGCCGGCGACGCAGCGGTAGGGATACGGAGCCGGAACCTCGAAGATGTCCGGCGCCTCGCTCCCGAAATCGCTGTGGTAGGGCTGCAGGCGGGTCGCCGTGGTCGTCACGCCGGCCAGTCCGTGATAGCCGCGGTCATGGGCGAGCACGATCGATTTCCGAGGCTCCCCGTTGCGCAGCCAGTGCCGGCGCGCGAGCTTGATCGCGGTCTCGTTCGCCTCGCTTCCCCCGGAGACGAAGAAGACGCCGCTCAGCCCGGGCGGGGCGAGCTCGGCGATCTTCTCGGCGAGCTCGATCGTCGACGGCGAGGCGACGCCGCCGAAGCTCGTCACATACGGGAGCGCCCGCAGCTGCTTCACGGCGGCCTCGATCAGCTCCCGCCGGCCGTGCCCGAGGTTGACGGTCCAAAGGCCGGCCATACCGTCGATCAGGCGCTTGCCGTCCTCGGTCACCAGCTCGCAATCGTCCCCCTGCGCGATCACCAGGGGACCCGCCTGCGGAAGCACCGAGTGATCGGTCAGCGGGTGGATCAGATGCTGGAGGTCACTCGCGACATGGTTTGATGCAGGCACTCCACTCAGATTAGCGAAAGTGGACAGCCTGTCTAGGCTTCGGCGGGCGATTTCCTCCCGAGCGGGCTGCGCGGTGCCTCCTGCGGAGGGACCGAGCAGATCGAGTGCCAGTGCAGCAGCGTCAGCTGGTGCGCGACCCGGTTGATCTCCTCCTCGTCGGAGGACACCGGAAACTGGGCGAGGATGGCCTCGATCATCGCGTAGGTGGCGCGAACGCCGAATTCGAGGTCGACCTCCTCGCGGATCAGGCCGGCGGCCTCGTCAGCCGCGTGCACCGCCATGACCCAGCCAAGCATCGCGTCGTCAGCGGCTTTGTTCGCCTCCTCCCAGCCGCTGCCGCGAAGGTTTCGCGCGACGGCGACGATCGGTCGCAGATCGGCATTGGCAACCCTCCAGCTCAGGGCCTCGCGGACCATCTCTTCGACCAGCTCGAAGGACGTCTGGCCCGAGCGGGCGCTTTCGCGGAGCTTCTGGGGGATCCGCGCGTAGCCGACCATGTAGTCCCTGATGATGTCGGCGAGGATGTCCTGCTTGTCGTCGAAGTTGTTGTAGACGGTGGCCCTTGCGACCTGCGCGACCCTGGCGATATCGCCCATCGAGGTCTCGGCGTAACCCCGGCGGGCGAACAGCTTCCGACTCGCTTCGAGGATTTTCGTCCGGGCCCGCGGCTCCCCACGTCGGGGCCGCGTCATCTTTGCCCTCTCCTATCGCGATTGGTCAGCGACTTCACAGAGGCGAGACTATCCCAAGCAAGTGACACGACCCACCTCATTCGACCTCTTCGGGAAGCTCGTACCAACGCTTTCGATCGCCGATTCGCGCCCGCAGCTTCCAGGCTCGGGACTTCGGCGAGCGATCCAGGTCACAGATCAGGCGGTGCACCTTCGCGGCCACCAGCTCCCCGGCAGCGAACTCCGGAATCCCTAGAGCGAATCGCTCGGTGCGCTCGGCGACCATTCCCACCGTCCGCCACAACCCCCAGGCGGCCGAGGTCAGTTCGGCGAGGTACGGGAGATTGATGCCGCTGTCGTCGGAGGTGAATTCGTGATCGGCGAAGATCGCGCAGAGGTCCAGGTAGTCCTTTTCGTTGGTCTCCACCACCTGGAGCTTCAACACCATCAGGTCGGCGAGCGAAAGGGTCAGGGGGACGGTCTCGAGCCTTCTCTCCAACTCGATCCGGTGACAGAGGTTGGCCTCGCCCACGAAGACGTCGACCTGCCGTTCGGCGTGCTCGTCCCAGAAATAGAGTCGGCGATGCCCGTGCAGCGTGTTGAACTCCTTGTCACCCGTATAGCCCAGAGACTCGAGCAGGGCCACCACCCGCTCCCGCGCGGCCCTGGTGGTGGCCAGATCGATATCGGCGTAACTGCGCGCAAGCGGCGGCCGGCGGCTGCTCGGACATGCCATCGCCACCGCAACGCCCCCGAGCACCCGCAGCGGTACCTCCAGCTCGGCCGCGACCTCGACGATCCGCCGCCCCTCGGCAACGGGATCCGCGAGCGTCTCCATCTCGACTCCCGCCACTACTCCGGCGGGATCTCGGACGCCAGCCTGTCCACGTCGACCCCCTGGCGCAGACGGGCCGCACGAGCGACGAAGAAGGTCACCAGTGCCGCCGCGAAGACGACAGCGGCGTCGCGAAGGAAATGACCTTTGTCGAGGCCGAGCCCCGAATAGTGCATCCAGATGAAGAAGAGGCCCGACAGCAGGACCGCGGCCAGGGCGCCCGCCCAGGCGACGACGGGAAGGCCGGCGAAGCGCTGGGTCGTGGCCGAGGCGCGCCAGGCATCGGGCCTGCGGTAGGGCAGCAGGACCGCCGCGACGCCGAGGAGGATCATCGTCACGAACTGCATCAGGACGGCCTCGATCAACAGTTCGTAGAAGGTTTCGCCGTTCTTGACCGCCCACCCGAGCACGGCGACGCTGAGGACGACGGTTAGGGCGATCGCGTAGTTGGGAGCGTGGGTCCGCGTCGAGACCCGGGCGAGGCGGCTCGGCAACAGGCCGTCGAGCGCCCAGGCGAAGAAGGTTCGCACCGCGATCGTTATGTTCGGGATCATCAACAGCGGATACGCAGCCGCCAGGGCGATGGCCAGCCACCACGTAAGTACGGTGCTGCCGCCCGCAATCGAGCCGAGGAAGGTGTAATAAGGCGGCGCTGCGAAGGGGTAGCTTCCCGATTCGTTGATGCTGAGCGCGTTGATGGCGACGAAGAAGTCGTGGCCGAACTTGCTGAAGAAGAGGACCGCGAGGATGACGGCGATCCCGATGTGAACGCTGCTGGCCAGGCCCATCATCTTCATCTGGGTCGTGTCGCGCGCGCGGCGCACCTCGCCTGAGATGTACACCGACAGCCAGGCGTAGAGGGAGAGGCTGCTGATCGCCGCCCAGACCGGCCAGGTGTTGTTCATGCTGAAGGCCGGGTTGAATTCGATCCCTTCCTTCTGGGCATTGCGGATGATCGAGTGGTAGGTGTCGGATTCGCCGGTGATCGAGCGGGCGAAGTCGTTGAAGCTGTGAACGAACCCTCCCTGGCTCTTGAAGAGGAGGACGAAGAAGACGGTGGCGAGCCCCAGCATCATCAAGGCCCAGAGGCTGTTCATGATCCGCGTCGTCCAGCGCCAGCCGCCGGCAAGCAGGAACGAGGAGCCGACGATGATGGCGGCGCCGATGCCGAACTGCCAGCCTTCCTTGGTGGCGAGGTCGTTGCCCGCGGTGACGAGCGTGTGGTGACCGCTGACCAGCCCCACCGCCGTCAGCGAAGGCCCCAGGCCGACGGTGACGAAGGCAAGGGCGATGAAGGCGATCGAGAGGATCACGCCCGTGGTCCAGAAGAAGGACGAGATCAGGCCGATCATCGGGTGCGTCACCCGTCCGACCAGGACGTAGTCGCCACCACTGCGCGGGATCGCCGAGGTGAAAAGGCCGTAGCAGACAGAAATGACGATCGCCGCGACGAGGGTCATCGCGAATCCCAGCCAGATCGATCCCCCGATGAACACCCCGAGGACCCAGAAGACCGAAGTTGCCAAGAGCACCGAGGTCGGCTGTCCCGCCATGTTGAAGACGAAGGTCGAAAACGGCGACACTTCCCGCACCAGTCCGGTCGCCTTGCGCGCATAGACGTTCGGCGAGCCGCTCTGCTGTGCCGGTCTTTCCCCTACCTCGGTCATTCCCATCCCCTTCCTTGCTTAGCCGGAGACCAGGTACCGGCCGACCACACGTTCCGCGCCGAGATGGACGAGGCAACCGTCGAGGTGACCGCTTCCATAATCCGAACCCGGGTTGATCGCGACCGTCCGCCCGATCTTCGTCACGCCTTTGCTCTCGTGGATGTGACCGTGGAGGCTCAGCAGCGGCTGCGTCTCTTCGATCACCTGCCGGACCGCACGGCTGCCGGTCGGGACCTCGTGCGGCCGGCCGCCCCGGGTCACGTAACGAAGTTCCTCGTCCACCTCGAAGGCGGTGTCGAGACTGCTCTCCCACGGGGGGACGTGGATGTTGAAGATCGCCCGCTCGGGGGTCTCCAATTGATCAGCCAGGCGGCGCAATCGAGCGTAGATCTCCTCCTCGTCGAGCTCCCGCGGCGTCTTCCAGGGGGTGCGGTTCGAGCAGCCGAGCGAGACCATCTCGTGGGGCCCTACGATCTCGATCCGCTCGTCGCAGGCGACGACGCTGTCCCCGCTTGCAAGCACCTCGTCGATCGACCACGGATCGTCGTTGCCGGGGATCACGTAGGCGCGGGTATCGCTTGGGGACAGCCGTTCGTCGGCGAGCTCCACCCAGAGACGCAGCTCGGCGAGCAGGGCCTCCTCGAAAGCCTCCGCTCGCCGCTCTGAATCCTCCTCGAGCCGGCGAGCTTCGTCCCCGTCGACGATCAGCGGGTACATCCCGTTGGTCGAAACCGCCTGCTGCATCTGGTCGAGCTCCTCGGCGGTCCGGGCAACCCGTTCCTCGCCGATCACCCGAGCCCGATAGGAGCCGTCCCCCTCTCTGACGATCGGCACCAGCGCCTTGCCGGTGAGGTCGCCGCCCATGATCAGGGCATCGGCTGGATAGTGAGCGGCAGCGTTGACGAACTTCTTCCAGCAGACGCGCGAGCCATGCACGTCGCCCGCGTAGAAGAGCCTGATGATGCTTTCTCTCTGGCTTCGCCTGAACATCGTTTCCCGGTGTCCCTGCCTAGATGATGCGACATTTCGCTGACCGGAGACGGTGTCGTACCTCATTGAGTATTGGACGTTCTGTCCAGTTTCTGCAAATCCAGCTCGTGTTGGAGCAGCCGCGCCGCGGCATCGGCGTCGTAGCCGGCGAAAAGACCCGCGGCGGCGAGGATGTAGTTGTGGTCGATGCTGACCGCAGGGTCGTGCGGCGCCAGGGAGTGCGGCGCCCGGCGGCTAAGCGCGCCGACGATGATCTCGCGACCGTCATCCCGGTGGGCGAAGACCCCGCCAGTCCCAATTACCTGCGCCACCTCTCGCAGATCGGGCCCGTTGCGGACCAGCGTCGGCGGGCCGCCGTTGCCGGGGCTCAGCAACATCGTGCCGCAGTGCCGTCTTAAGGCATGGGTCGCACAGCTGACTGCCAGCAGATGATCGAGGCGGGCCTTTTCAGGGTCCTTCGGCAGCCACTTGGCCTCTCCTGACCGTAGGGAGACAGCTTGTCCAATGACGGCCCCGGCAGAGCCTGCCTCCGCCTCGAGCCAGCGCGCGTCGGCTGCGAGGACTCCCGCCGCGCCGGACCGCAAACCGAGGTCTCCCTCGACGGTCCGCAGGGTCGGCGGGGGCGGCAGAAGCGAGTCCTCGATGCCGGGGGTCGCCGCCTCGACCACGCGGCTGGAGTGGATGTCGGTGGTCGCCCCGCCGATGTCGATCACGACGACGTCCCCCACCCCCGGAACCGCCTCGGTTCCCTGAGCCAGGAGGCGAACCGCCTCCAGCACCGCCTCCGGGGTCGGCATCCGCACCATCCGCTCGAACTCGGGACTGGCGCTGAGCCCCTTGCCGCCGATCACGTGCTCGAGAAAGGCCTGGAGGATCCCTTCCCGTGCCGAGTCGACCGCGATCTCACCGAGCTTCGGCATCACATTCTCGGCGACGGTGGCCGAAGCTCCTGCTGCGCGCAGGAGCGCGGCCGCCTCCTCGGCCACCGCCGAGTTGCAGGCGACGACGAAGTGGGCGGCGATCTTCCCCTCCGCCAGGCGGCGCGCGTTCTCGAGGACGAGATCGGCCTGACCGCCGTCGGTGCCGCCGGCGAAGAGGACGATCTCCGGGCGGGCCGCCCGGAGCTGGTCCAGCTGATCGGCGCCGAGCTCTCCCGCCAGGACCGCTTCGACCCGCGCGCCGGCGTTCAGCGCCGCCTGCCGTGCCGCTGCAGCGGTGAGGTCGGGAACGAGACCGACGGCCACCACCCGCAAACCGCCTCCGGCACTGGAAGCGGCAAGCGCCTCCTCGACCTGGACGAGGCCGCCGACACTGCTTTCGGCCTTCGCGAGCGCAGCTGCGTAGCCGTCCATCAGATCGGTGCCGATGCTGGTCGGCGCCTCCGCCCGCGCCAGCAGCCTCCCCTCCTCCGGCTCGACGAGGCTGAGCTTGGTGTAGGTGCTGCCGAAGTCGGCAAGCGCGATCGCGCGCACGTCTAAACCGGCACGCCCCCGGCGCGGCGCTCGATCAGCGCGTCGACGAGGCGGTCGATCGTTCCTGGCGTCTGGATGCCGGTTGCGTTGAGATCGGCGCTGACGTCGCGGGGGACGTCGGAGCCCTCGACGTCTTCGTTCAGCACCCCGCCCATGAAGACCGGAACCTCCCCCGCCCCCGCTCCCTCGAGCTCCCGCATCAGCAGCTGGCCGAAGTTGCGGGCGACGCCGTTGTGGGTGCTGATCACCACGGCGTCGGCGTCGGTCTCGATCACCGCTTTGACGATGTCCTCGGGGTCGCGGTTGATGCCGAAGTCGATCACCTCAGTCCCCACTGCCGAGAGCGTCGAGGCGAGCAGGAAGGGGGCGAATTCGTGGACGTCGGTAGAGGTGACGAGAACCTTCATCCCGCGGATCGCTTCCTCTTCGTGGCGGCCGTGGAGTTCCGTCAGGATCCGCTCGCGCTCTTCCATCGTGCTCTTGACCAGGTCGGTTTCGAGCACCGGGCGCCGGCCGCGCGGAAACTCTGGGTCGGGATCACCAGCTCCGAACAGTTCCTCGCAGCGCTCGGAGCCGAGCCGTTTCAGCACCAGCAGCATCTGAGCCGGATCGCGGACGTCGATGCCGGTGCTGGAGAGGCCGCGGACCACCGCTTCGTAGAACCTGCGCCCGCCCTCGACGAGGCGGTCGCGCATCGCCTCGATCTTCGCCCAGTCGATCACGGGGTCGACCAGCGGCACGTAGTCGTCGAGCCGGCGGCTGATCGTCTGCACCGTCGCCACCTCCTCCCAGGAGGGGATCCGTTCGGTCTCGGTGACCGGGACCGCAATCGGTGCGGTGCCGAGCCGATAGCGCCGGTCGACCATCTTCATGAAGAGGACGTCGGTGTTCAGCACCGCCATGTTGGCGTCGAAATCGGGAGTGTTGCCGATCGTGTCCCCCTGCGTGTAGAGGAAGGGGACGCGGTCGTGGTTGACCGCCTCGAGCGCCAGCGTCACCGCCGACTTGACGACCGGGTTCTGGGTCAGGCCGCCCCAGGAGGGTGAGTAGGCGGCGCCGATCAGCTGTTCGGAGATGCAGCGCTCGACCATCGCCCAGCCGATGTAGTTGGCGTAGTCGTGGAAGACGCCGGGGTAGCCGTCCTCGAGGTAGGAGTCGAAGACGACGCCCTCGTCTTTGAAGGCGGCCAGCAGGCCGGCGGCCTTCAGCGAGACCATCGTCTGGCCGACTTCGTCGTCCCAGTAGGGCCAGCGCCAGGAGTACTGGGAGAGGACGCCGATCGAGGTGACCCCGACCTGCAGGGCGTCGGTTGCGTTTTCGATCGAGGCCGGGCTGCCGATGTTGTTGTCGGCGGCCTCCGGCTCGATCGGCACCGTGTGCGCCAGCTCCCACCAGTCCTGCTCGGTCATCATCGCCGGACCGGTTTCCTGCGGGGCTTCGGCCCGCTTGGCCTTCGGCAGGCCCTGGCGGCGCTCGGCGATCAGGTTGAAACGATCAGGCGGGCGCACGCCGCGCGAGAGCGCGTCTTCGTAGATCCGGCCCAGCGCGTCGCGGGTGTCGGCCCAGGTGTTGAGGCCGATGTTCATGCAGGTACAGGGGATACCTTCCCTGCGCGCCGTTTCGCGCCACTCGCGCTCGGAGCCGACCCCCTTCTCCTCGCAGAAGAGCGAGCGGCCGCGTTCGATCGTGGCGGCAAGCGCCTTCCCCTCCTCCACCGCTTCCCTCCCGTCGGGCAGGTCGGCCGGCAGCAACGCACTCAGGTCGACGTCAAGCTCGCTCACAGCTCCCTCCTCGGGTACCCACAACCGCTTCCCCTATAGAGCACCCACAGCACTCCAGCAGTTCCTGAATGCGGAGAAATCTACAGAGGATTTACCGCCAAGCCAAATCGCTGCAGGATCGAGGTCCTCGCCTCGTCGCCGAAGGTTTCAGCAACGCCGAGATCGCCGCCCGCCTCGACGGTGATGGGGCAGCCTGGACTCGAACCAGGGACCGACGGATTATGAGTCCGCTGCTCTAACCAACTGAGCTACTGCCCCGAGACGGCAATCCTGCACCCCAGAGGTGCTCGATTGCAGTCTCGTCGAGCGTATCGGCTGTGGCGCTAGGCGCTGAAGAGCTGGGCGAGGGAGCGGCCGACGTCCGGTGGCTCTTCTTCGCCTTTGGCGGCGGCGGCGGCGCCGTCGGCCAGGGCTTTGGCGGCGTCGGCGATCTGGTGGTCGCGGCCGCCGCGAATCGTGCCGGTCTTCCTCGCTTCGGCGAGGTCGGACTCCATCAAGCCGGCGAGCTCGGCGAGGCGACGGAGGCCGACGACGCCGGCGGTGCCCTTGAGCGCGTGGGCTTCGGCACGCATCGTCTCGAAATCGTTGCTGCCGGTGGCGAGACCGGCAGCAATGACGTCGCAGCGCCGCTTCGCCTCCTCGGCGAAGGACTGCAGCAGCTCCTCCTCGGTCGCGGCCTTCTCGTTCATCGTGCAATCGCCTTGTCAACGGCTTCGTGGATCAGCTCGAGCCCGAAGGCCCCCTCGACGGCATCGCGGACGATGCCTCGGCGGTCGATCGTAAACAGCCACGGCTCGCTCGGCAGGTGGAAGGCCCGCACCTGCGGCCGCACCTGCTTGTCGGGGTCGTTTTCGTTGTAGATCTCCATGTGGATGAAGGCCGCCTTGTCTCCGTATTCGTGTTTCGCCTGCTCCGCCACGTCAACGACGGGGCCGCAGACCCGACTCTGGCAGAACTGGGGGGTTGCAAGCAAGAGGACTATCGGTTCTTTGCCCAGCGCGTCCGCGTAATCCACCTTGTTCTGGTCCTCCGGGGGTATCCGGGTCGTGATCTTCGACAAGTCGCCACGCGCATCCTGCGCGGTGGGCGTATGGATGTCGGGCGCTTTTTGCCCGGGCCTGGGCACCTTCTCGAATTCCCCGACGACGATGCCGGGTAGCAGTGCCCCCTTCAGTTCCCCTTCTTCCTCGAGGATCGCCGCGACCCGCCATTCGCCGTCGCCGGGGAAATCGAAGGCGGTCGAGTAGACGACAGCTGCGGCGCCGGCGTCCTCCCTGGTGCTCTTCGCGCGGAACCGGGGCTTGGTCGCGAGGCTTTCGATCTTGGCCGGGAAGGGGCCGACCGCGGGCTCGTCCAGTGCCTGTGCTTCGGCTTTGGCGACCTGCCCCCGGTGTCCCGATCTCGATCTGGCGCCGGGCTTCGGCGTCGGAACCTTGGCGTAATAGAGCGCGACTTCGGCGTCGGAGATCGGCGTGCGTTCCCGGGTGTAGACCTCGAACGGATAGCGATTCCTCCCGGGATAGAAGACCATCGCGGCCGGTTCGACGATCACTTCGGCGGGGCCGTCGGCTGCCTTCACCACTTCCCGCAGGGAGCGCCCTTCGGGGCGGGGGAACTCCGACTTCGGCGGGGCCGGGCGGCTTTCGGCGGTTTCGCCGGAGGTCGAGGTGGGTTCGCCGGGGCTCGAGCCGCTCCCGCACCCCCCCGTCAACGTCCCGATTGCGAGCAGGCAGAGCAGCGCAGGGGCAGGGCGGGGGGCGCGCATCGGCGGCATGTTATGGACAGATAGGGTCTCCGGGGTTCTCGACGAGAAGGAGATGAGATGGCTGATCGAGCGGCACTTGTGACCGGGGCATCGAGCGGGATCGGGCTTGCGATCGCGAAGGTGCTCGGCGAAGAAGGCTATGCGCTGACCGTCGCCGCCCGTCGGCCCGAGAAGCTCGAGGAAGCCGCCGAAGGGCTGAAGGCGGAAGGCTTCGAGGTCGAGGCGATCCCGGCCAACATGGCCGAGGAGGACCACGTCGTCGCGATCTTCGCCGCGCACCGGCAGAAGTACGGGCGCCTCGACGCCCTCGTCAACAACGCCGGGGTCGGGATCGGGGCGCCGATGGAGCAGATCCAGACCAAGCATCTCGACATGCAGCTGGCGGTCAACCTGCGGGCGCTGGTCCTCGGCACCCGCGAGGGCCTGCCGATGCTTCGCGAGGCCGGCGCCGAACACGGCAAGGCGCTGATCGTCAACACCGCCTCGATCGCTGGCAAAGGCGGCCAGGCGTGGCTCTCGATCTACGCGGCAACCAAGGCGGCGGTGATCAACTTCACCCAGTCGACCCACCGCGAGGCGGGCAACGCGGGCATCCAGTGCACGGCGCTGGCGCCGGGCTTCGTCGAGACGCCGATGACCGAGTTCGTCCAGGGCCAGATCCCACCGGAGGAGATGATTCGCCCGGAGGACCTCGGCGAGGCGGTGCGGTTCCTGCTGCGGACGTCGAAGAACTGCCACGTCCCGGAGATCGTGTTTACGCGGCCAGGCGAGAGCCTCGACACTCCTTAGCTGCAGGTCGGCGCGTGCCTGAGCGCCTTCGCATACTCGTCGCCGCCTTCGGCGATGCCGGCCACGTCTTCCCCGCCATTGCGTTGGGCAAGGCGCTGGCGGTTCGGGGCCACGAAGTCGTGATCGAGACCTGGGAGGAGCGACGGGCGGCGGTCGAAGGCGAGGGGCTCGGCTTCGCAGCGGCCGAGGAATACCGGATGTTCCCGCCGCCAGACCCCGCCTCCGAGCAAGGCCAGCATGCGGCCGAGGCGGCGAAAGCGCTGCTGCCGCTGCTGGAGGACCTCAAGCCCCACGTCGTCGTCAGCGACATCCTCACCCTCGCCCCCACCCTGGCCGCCGAGCGCGCCGGGATCCCGCTGGCGACGCTGGTACCCCACATCTATCCCGTGGTCGAACCCGGGTACCCGTTCTTCGCGATAGGGCTCTGGCCACCACGGACGGGGCTGGGTCGGAAGGTCTGGCGCTACGGCCACGACCGGGCGCTGCGCGTCGGCCTCGAACAGGGGCGGCGCGACCTCAACATCCAGCGCCAGCGCCTCGGCCTGGTGCCGATCGACCGCTTTCACGGCGGCATCAGCCCCAGCCTGGCGCTGGTCGCGACCTACCCGCAGCTCGAGTATCCGCGTCACTGGCCGGCCGGGGTCGAGATCACCGGACCGATGACCTTCGAGCTCCCCCACCCCGACGTCGAGTTGCCCCGCGGCGACGACCCGCTCGTCCTCGTCGCCCCCAGCACCGCCCACGACTCCGAGAACCACCTGGTGCGGACGGCGCTGGCCGCGCTCGCAGACGAGCCGGTGCGGGTCGTGGCGACGACCAACCGTGTCGCCCCCCAGCAACCGATCGAGGTTCCCGGGAACGCCGTCCTCGTCGAATGGCTCAGCTACAGCCAGCTGATGCCCGCCGCCTCCCTGGTCATCTCCCACGGCGGCCACGGCACCGTCGCCCGCGCCCTCGGCGCCGGCACCCCCGTCCTCATCTGCCCGATCATCGGCGACATGAGCGAGACCGCGATGCGCGTAGCCTGGGCCGGCGCCGGCCTCTCGCTGCCATGGCGCCTCTGCCGGCCCAGGCCGCTGAAGTGGGCGACCCGCCGACTACTGGACGAGCCACGATTTACCGCTAAAGCGCAAGAGATCGCGGCCTGGGGACGGGAGAACGACGGTGCGACGCGAGGCGCGGACCTCGTCGAGCGCCAAGCGTTGAAGAAGCTCGCTACCGCCTAGGAAGCTCCGGGGGTGGGACTCGAACCCACAACCTAGCGGTTAACAGCCGCTCGCTCTTCCATTGAGCTACCCCGGACCGTGCTACCCCGGAATCGGTTAATCCGGATTAGCGTCTGGCACAGAATTTAGCGTCACGGCGCTAACTCCTGCCTCCACCTCAGCATGGCAGTTCGCGCACAGAAGGACGCACTTGCTCGCCTCCGCTCGGAGTTTTGCGATCGAGCGGGTACGGCCGTTGTGGGCAAGCGAGAACTCCTTCGTCTTCGGGTCGAGATGGTGGAACTCCAAAGCCCTGACGCACCCGGAGTAGCCACAGAGGATGCACTTCCCGCCCGCCTCCTCGACCAAAATCCGCTTCAGGCGGTGACGCCGTCGGACAGTTGCCTCCACCCGACACCGCTTGCAGCGGTAGTAGCCTCGGCCCTCGCGAACAAAGCTGGTTTCGCCATGGTGCTCGCATCGAGAAACCACCTCCCGCGAATCATCCCCCGCACCGCGCTTGCGCCGGGGAGTGGGCTTCAGCTCGTACTTCCCCATCCAGTGGCGAACCGTGGCCCAGCTGCGGTCCAAGCGCTGTGCGATCTCCCGGAGCGAGAACCCGGCGGCAAGTAGCCGTTCCATCTCCTCCTTCGACGGCGCGCCCTTGGCGCTGTGCTTCTCCGCCCGTGCCGCTACCAGCCCGTGCTTCTTCAGCCAGTAGCTGACCGTCGATTCGTGCTTGCCGACGCGCTTGCCGATCCCTTCGAGGGACATTCCCTCCGCCAGGCACTCTTCGAGCAGCTGCTTCTGCATGGGTGCATCTTGTCAGGTGCTGCAGACGGAAACATACGACGACAGAAGGTTTAGATGCTGCCGGCGGGGCGCTCTGCGTGTGCGATTCGTTCGACCAGGGCGGCGCGTTCGCGGCTGAGGGCGGCGCGGCGCTCGTAGTCGCCGCGCTCGCCGGCGGCGGCGATCTCGTCCTCGAGCCGGCGCTGGTCGAGGAGGAGGAAGTTGAGCTCCATAGCTTCCCGGGAGGCCGGCTCCTCGCGGGACATGATCACCAGTTCGGCGATCAAGCCGGCAAGCTCGCCGTCCTCGTGGGGAAGGTTCGAGGCCGGATCGTGCGGATGCTCGCGTAGCCAGGCGGCGGCGCGCAGGCCGGTCGGCGAGAGGTGCGCGTCGGTGAGGCGCGCCAGGTACTCCTTGCCCTCGCCCGGCAGCGCGATGCACATCGCCAGCAGCGCCCGCTCGCGTCGCTCCCGAGAGGTCAGCTCGGCCGGGCGACGGACCGGTGGCCGAGCTTGTGCCCGGTCCCGGACCTCTTGACCTGGATCATGCTGGCCCCCGGTCGCGGGGGTCGCCGCGACCACCCGGCCCATCACCATCGCCGGCTCCAGATCGAGCCGTTCCGCGACCTTGCGGATCAGCTCGTCGCGGCTCACGGTCTCCCCCATGCCGGCCAGCACCGGCGCCACCTCGGCAAGGCCCCGGTCGCGCTCGGTCGGCGAGGCGGGGTCGGTGCGGTCGAGGACCAGCCTCACCTGGAAGGCGCTCAGCTCTTCGGCTCGATCGAGCAACTCGCGAAAACGCTCCGGCCCGCCATCGGCGGCCATCATCTCGGCGGGGTCCTCCCCGGCCGGCATCGCCGCGACCAGCAACCGCATCCGCCGGCCGGCGGCGACCCGCTGCGCCCGGAGCATCGCCTCCTGCCCGGCCGAGTCGGCGTCGAGCGCCAGCACGACCTCCTCGACCATGCCCGAGAGCGCCGCCACCTGGTCTGGGGTGATCGCCGTCCCCATCACACCGACCGCCTCCTCGATTCCGGCCTGGTGCAGGGCGAGGACGTCCGTATAGCCCTCGACCACGACAGCCCGACCCGCTTTCGCGATCGCCGCCTTGGCCCGGTCGACCCCGTAGAGGATCTGGCTCTTGTGGAAGAAGTCGGTCTCGGCCGTGTTGACGTACTTGGCGCCCTGGTCGGAGCGCATCGCCCGGCCGCCGAAGCCGAGGACGCGGCCGCGCCGGTCGCGGATCGGGAACATGATCCGCTCGCGGAAGCGGTCGTACTCGCCGCCGCTCCGCCCGCGCTGCGCCAGCCCCACCGCCCGCAGCTCTTCGACGCTGAAGCCGGCCTGCTGGCCGCGGACCAGGATCTTGTCCCAGGCGCTGGGCGCATAGCCGACGCCGAAGGCGCGCAGCACCTCTTCCCTCAGCCCGCGCTGCGCCATGTACTCCCGTGCCCTGCCCGCCTCCTCGGACTCCCAGAGGTAGTTGGCGTAGAAGGCGGCGCTGCGTTCCAGGAGCTGCTCGAGGCGGCGGCGCCGCTGCCGCTTGGCCTCCGCCCGCGGGTCCTCCTGCTCGCGCTCGAGCTCGACCCCGTAGCGGTCGGCCAGCATCTCGACCGCTTCGGCGAACCCGACCCCCTCCTTTTCCTCGACGAACTTGATCACGTCGCCGCCGACCCCGCAGCCGAAGCAGTGGTAGAGCTTTTCGGTCGGCTCGACCGAAAACGAAGGCGTGCGCTCCTCGTGGAACGGGCAGAGACCCACGTAGCGGGCACCCTGACGCCGCAGATCCGTATGGGCGGAGACGACCTCGACGATGTCGGCCGCCCCCTTCACCCGTTCCAGGCTCTCGTTCGAGATCAGCGCCATCAGAACCTCGACTCTTCCGGCACCGTGAGCTCGGTGAACTTGGCGATGCAGAAGCGGTCGGTCATCCCGGCGATGTAGTCGGCGACCCGCTGGCACTCGCTCGCGGTCGGATCGAGGGCCGGGATCTCGTCCGGGTTGTCGAGGTAGTGCGCGAAGAGCCCCCGCATCGTCCGCTGCACGCGCTGGTGCTCGCTGCGCGCCTCCGGGCCGAGGTAGACGCGGTCGAACATGAACTTGCGCAGGCGCAGCATCGCCTGGCCGACCTCGCGCCCCTGGCTGATCTCGGCCTCGCCTTCTGAGTGGTCGACGATGTCGCGCACCAGCGTGTCGATCCGCTGCGAGCCGGTCGGACCGAGCAGCTCGATCTCCTCCCTCGGCAGGTCCTCCTGGCCAAGGATGCCGGCGCGGAGGGCGTCATCGATGTCGTGGTTGATGTAGGCGACGCGGTCGACCAGCTTGACGATCTGCCCCTCCAGCGTCGCCGGCCTGCGCGAGCCGGTGTGGTTGAGGATCCCGTCACGCACCTGCTCAGTGAGATTGAGGCCCTGGCCGTCGCGCTCGAGCACGTCGACGACGCGCAGCGAATGCTCGTTGTGGCGGAAGCCGCCGTCGCAGTTGTCGCGGAGCGCCCGATCGAGCGTCTCCTCGCCGGCGTGGCCGAAGGGCGGGTGGCCGAGGTCGTGTCCGAGCCCGATCGCCTCCGTCAGGTCCTCGTTGAGATGCAGCGCCCGGGCAACGGTGCGAGCGATCCCGCAGGCCTCGAGCGTATGGGTGAGGCGGGTGCGGTAGTGGTCTCCCTCCGGCGCGACGAAGACCTGGGTCTTGTGCTTCAGCCGCCGGAAGGACTTGGAGTGGACGATCCGGTCGCGGTCACGCTGGAATGGCGTCCGCAGCGGGCTATCAGGCTCCACGCGCTGACGGTGCGCAGGGTACGACCGGGTCGCCTGCGGCGCGAGGAACTCCTCCTCCATCGCGCTGATGCGGTCCTCGAAGGTCGCGGTGGCCGGCACGCAGCGATCATACGGTGGCGCTGGGGGCGCCGGGAGGCGCCGGGGAGGGGTTCGGCGGACAAACTGGGGAGGGTCCGGCGAACCCCTCCCCGGCGCCTTACGCGGCAGCGCGAAGTTGTACGTGGGCGTGGTGCTCCAGGGTTTCACCGATGGCGCGCTCGACTTGACGTAAGGCGCGCGCTTCAGCCTCGGGAGCTTGATCTAGCGGCTGCGCCAACGCCTCCACCATGAACCGATGAGCACCTTCGTCCAATGGGAAGGAGCCTGCTTCGCAGCTTCCGCAGATGACGCCCCCAGCAGCTCCTGAAAACCCAACGAGGTGTTCGGCCTCTCCGCACCGGGCGCAAGAGGCGAGCTCGGGGGCGAAGCCGGCTACTAGCGCCAGCTTGAGGCGAAAGGAAAGAGCGGTTTCTAGGGTGGCCGCGCGCGGCTCGGCTGGGTCGTCGAGAAGGGACAGATAGCGGCAGAGGAGGTTGTAGGCCGGCGGGTTCGGTTCGGCCGAGTCGAGCAGGCGCAGGACGGCATCGCAGGCGCGGGCGCCGGCGGTTAGGGCGGCGCCTGAGCCCCGCAGGCGCGGATAGCCGTCGACGGTGGTCGCGCTGGTGACCGTCAGCAGGTCGCTACGGCCTTCGTGGAGGACGAGGTCGAGCCGGAAGAACGGCTCCAAGCGCCCGCCGAAGCGAGACCGGGGTTTGCGCGCCCCCTTGGCGATGGCCCCGATCCGCCCGCGGGTCTTCGAATAGAGGTGGACGATGCGGTCAGCCTCCCCGTAGCGAATGCTGCGCAAGACAACTGCCTCGGTCTTGACCGTAATCCCGGCCACGTTTTCATCTTGCTCGGCGCCTCGGACGTCTTCGCAGCTTCACCTGGCAGGCGGGGCAGAAGTAGGTCGAACGGCCGCCGACGACGATGCGGGCGATCGTGCTGCCGCAGCGCGGGCAGTCCTCCCCCTCCCGGGTGTGGACGAGGAACTCCTCCTGCATCGTCCCCTTCTCGCCGCGGGCGTCTCGATAGTCGTCGATCGAGGAGCCGCCCGCGTCGATTCCGGCCTCCAGCGCCGCCACGACGGCGTCGCGCAGCGCCTCCAGGTGCTCCGGCTTCATCGAGCCGGCGGGCGAAAGGGGGTGCAGCTCGGCCCGGAACAGCGCCTCGTCCGCGTAGATGTTGCCGATCCCCGCCACGCCGGACTGGTCGAGCAGGAAGGACTTGAGCGGGACCTGGCGCCAGGCCGCCATCTCACCCAGCGCCTGGGGCGTGAACTCGGGCGAGAACGGCTCTACGCCGAGCTTGGCGAACCGCTCCTCCAGCTTGGCGTCCGCGATCAGGAAGGCCTCGCCGAAGCGGCGCGGATCGGTGAACCAGAGCTCGCGGCCGTCGTCGAGGCCGAAGCGGGCCCGCAGGTGCCGCACCTCGATCGAGCGCTCGTTCTCGTAGAGGCGGCGGCCCTCCGAGGGATCGAGCACCGCTTCGCCGTCGCGGAGGACGAGGTTGCCGGTCATCCGCAAATGCATGACCAGCGTCCGCTCCCCGTCGAGGTGCATGAGTATGTACTTGCCGCGCCGGCCGAGCCGCTCGATCGTGCCCCCGCTCACCGCATCGCCCAACTGCTCGGGCGGCACCGGTCGCGACCAGCGCGGATCCAGCACCTCCAACCGCTCGATCCGGTGCCCCTCGACCTCCGGCTCCAGCTGCCTCACGACGGTCTCCACCTCCGGCAGCTCGGGCATGTCACCGTTCTATCGGATGACGTGTCTGACCTGAGCCCCCCTCTGGGGGGCATGAAGTCAGACACCCCGGTGGATCAATCGGTGGCGCGGGGGTGGGCGCTGAAGTAGACCTCCTTGAGGCGGTCGCCCGAGAGGTGCGTGTACATCTGCGTCGTCGAGATGTCGGCGTGGCCGAGCATCTCCTGGACGGCGCGCAGGTCGCAGCCGCCGGCGAGCAGGTGGGTGGCGAAGCTGTGGCGCAGCGTGTGCGGGCTCATCTTCCCCGCCAGGCCGGCCTCGCGAGCATGGCGCTGGACGATCTTGTATAGGCCCTGGCGGGTCAGCGGGCCGCCGCGGAAGTTGACGAAGAGACGAGCCTCGTGGCGCTGGCCGACCAGCTTCGAGCGGCCCCCGCGCAGGTAGCCGTTGATCGCCGCGATCGCCTGCCGGCCGAGCGGGACCAGCCGCTCCTTCGATCCCTTGCCGCGGGCGCGGAGGAAACCCTCGCGGAGGTCGACGTCGCCGAGCTCCAGGCCGATCGTCTCCGAGGCGCGCAGGCCGCAGGCATACATCACCTCGAGCAGGGCGCGGTCGCGCAGGACCGTCGGCTCGCTTCCCCTCGGCGCGGCGAGCAGCTTCTGCACCTCGGAGTAGTTGAGGACGTGCGGCAGTTTCTTGGAGCGGCGCGGCGCGCTCAGAGCGGCCGTCGGGTCGTCGCCGATCAGCTCGTCGCGGCGGAGGTGCTTGTAGAAGGAGCGCAGGCAGGCGGCCTTGCGGTGGATCGTCGCCGCCGAGCAGGCCGGCCGCCCCTCCCCCGTTGCCAGCTCGGCGAGGAAATCGGCTACGTCGGCGGCGGAGGCTTGCAGCGCGTCGCGGTCATGGGCAGACAGGTATTCGCCGTACTGCAGCAGGTCGGTGCGGTACGCGTTGAGGGTGTTGCGGGAGAGGCCTCGCTCCAGCTCGAGGTAGGAGAGGAAATCTAGGACGAGGGACTCGAAGCGTTTGTCGGCGCCGGGTCTTGCCCCAACAGCGGGCGCTTGAGGCTTGATCGCTACCGCCATGGGGGTGGGTTCGCCTCGCTCCAATACATCCCTTGGGACGCACGGGACCATGCGGTAGGGCCGGG
>DASTAR010000021.1:0-16648 GCA_035712505.1 Solirubrobacterales bacterium | reverse complement strand
GGCTGCCTTTGTAGGAGGAGACGCGGCCGACGACTTCGAAGGAGAGGCCGTTGCCGGAGATGGACGCGACCATGTCCGGCAGGGTGTTTTCAGACGAACGCAGGTAGACGGGCCCGCTGAGCGGCTCCCCGAGCAGAGGCGATTCGGCCGTGGCATAGCCGTAGATCGAGCTCTTCGGGCACTGGCCGGCAGCGAACTGTTTTCGCGTGCAAACGGTGTCGATGTGGCCCTGGGCGAGGAAGATCTTCGGCGAGAGGGTCGCCGTCACCTTCGAGACGTTGGCGTCTCCGGGGCGCGGCGTGTAGACAGCGGTCAGGGCCGGGTAGTCGCCGCGCTTCGCCTTGCCCTTCAGCCGGAAGGTAAGGCTCGGTTTGAACCCGAGGGCCGAGCAGTTGGAGACCTGGAACGGCGCGCTGGCCGTCGCGGTCGGATCGTCGGCGGAGGTACCGAGGTCCGCGCCGGCGCCGGTCAGGACCGAATCGAGCGAGAACGGGCTGCAGTTGGTCGGATTGATCATGAAGCCCGGACGGTCCATGTAGACCCGGATGTCGCGCAGGTGGATCGGGATGCCGCCGATGATGTGCGGGATCGGGTCTGAGCCGGCGGAGTCGATCGAGACCTGGGAGGTGCGCGGATTGACCCTGATCGCCGAACGGACGATCACCACACCGAGATCGAACGGCCCGACCGTCGCCGAGTCGATCGCCACCACCGAGAAGGGGAGCCCATGGTAGGGACCGGCGAGGTAGAGGCCGCCGGGGGCATAGGTGAGGGTCGACCCGAGGCCGTAGCCGGAAACGGTGTGCCCGATCTTGCTCGCCTCCGGACAGGAGGGATGCGCAGCCTCGGCGAAGCCCGAGTTGTGGGCCGCATGGGCGATGTCCGCCTCCGAGCAGTAGGGGATCCCGGCGATCTTGCCCAGCAGCCCGGGCGGCAGCTTGATGGAATACGAAGTGATCTCCTGGTCGGCGTCGGTGCGGGTCAGCCGCAGGTAGAAAGGCGTGTAGGAACCCGCGTTGCGGTTGGCCATGCCTCCTTTGGCGGAGGGGGCGAAGGGCTGCAGCCCACTCGGGCAGGGCCCGCCGCCGATCCCGGTGCTCAGTTCGAACCTCGAATCGCGAACCTCGTGGTGGGACGGATCGTTGTGGGGGACGAGGTCGATCCGGCTCGAGTAGGTGCCGCACGCCGGCGGAGAGGCCAGCGGGCTCCTCTGCCCGTCCCTGAAGTGGACGTTGAAGTGCGAGTAGGGCAGCTCCGGCAGGTCGGTGAAGGTGGCGTGGAGATTTCCGGTGGCGAGATCGGGCTCGAGCTTGCCGGGCACCTTCACCGCCAAACCGCGTTCCGGCGAACGGGCGACGAGGTAGAGCGCGATCAGGGAGTCGAACGGATTCTCCCTGCCCGGTGCCGCGGGATCGTCCGGAGTGGCAAGGAAGACACCGCCTTGCATCTGGCCTTCGAAGAGAGGGCTTTCGACCGTCAGCTCGCCGATCTTCGAGTCGTTCGGGCATTCGGCTCCACCGTTGTTTCGGATCGCTTCGAAGGTCGACAGCGGGCAGGTGCCGAGCCCGGCCCCCAGCGAGGGGTTGATCGTGATCCCGTCGGCGAGGTCGAGCTGTGCTTCGGCAACCTGCGAGCCGGCGCGCAGAGCCGGGTTCAGCAAACCCGAGGCATTGCCGTCGAGGGTGAAGTCGAAGCCGGTCGACGAGGTGGTCCTTCCCGTGGTGAGCCTCGCCACCGCGTTGGGTTCGAACTGCAGCGTCTGGCAGCCTTCCAGCGGAGCAGGCTGGCCCCCGCCGTCGCGACTCTCAGCCGTCGCCTGGCTCGTCGCTCCCTGCCACGAGGTCGCCGTCGCCGTGAAGGCGAGGGGCGCGTCGCAGGAGGATGGCAGGGTCAGGTACGGATGCGGCAGATAGATGTAGGGGTTTCCGGCCCCACAGGTACCTTCCCTGTAAATGGGACCGTTTTCGGTGGGTTCGAAGAACGACGGGCTGCCGAAGGGGGCTTCGGGATCGATCTCGTTCAGGCAGTCGCCTCGTTGGTCGTCGTGTGGGAAAGTCCAAGTGGGGGCACCGTTTGGCACCGCATTCCAGGGAAGGTACCCCGGTTCGGGCGCCGCCCAAGGCGAACCCCAAAGGGTCAGTTCGAAGCTTTCGAAGCTGTAGAGCTGCGAAAGGTCCTCGAGGTCGACGGTAAGTCCGTAGGTGCCGCTTTCTTCGCGTATATGCGGGCTGAACACGACGGGCACGCGAAAGGGAGAGGCGCCAAATGCGGAGGGTACGCCCGGGGACGGCACGAGGTTGAACAGGCCGAAGGTGCGGGTCACCCCGCCGCCATAGGAAGCGGTGACGGTGATCGTCCCGATTTGCGAGCGATTCGGGCAGTCCTCTCCCGAAAGGCTTTCCTGAAAGGGCGAAGTCCGCGGCGTCGAAAACTGGACGGCGGAGCACTTTTCGACCGAGCTCGGGTTTTCGATCAGGCCAGGCGGCATCGCGACGTGCAGTTCACGAAGATCGCCATGGTCGCTGGGGTCCAGCGAAATCCTGGTCCTCAGCTCATATGGATGAGAGCCGGCGACGAGGTCGACCGAGCCGTCTTCTTCGGTCGCGCTCACTGAGAAGCCTTCGCCCCCGGGCAGGAACCCGAAAGCGGCCTGTGCGCTTGCAGGGGCGGTGAGACACACGGCCATCAATGCGAGGAGGAAGGCTCGCTTGATCATCTTCCCGTCCTCCCATTTCCCGCGCCAGCGTGCTTGTGGTGACGGGTCCGGTGGTGGTGCCTGTGGTGCCGCCGGTGCTTTTTCTTTTTGGTCCGGCCGGGCAAATGGAGTTCCGGGTTGCCTTCCGAGCCGATGAACATCGTCCCCGGCGTCGGGTCTTCCGGTTCGGGGGGCAGGGGCTGACAGGCGTCGCCGATGCACGGGATCGGCTTGGGAGGCACCGGGAAGCCGCCCCCGATCCGGGCGTCGTAGAGGTCGAGGCCTCCAGGGTCCGATTCCACCAGAGAGTCGCTCGCCAGGAAGAAGGCGTCGGTCCCGTCGGCGGAGGCGTCCACGAAGGTCGAGGCATCCGCCGCCTTGCCGGAGGAAATGATGCCCTGGCAACCGAGCTGCCGCTGGCAACCGCCGACCCCCTGTGCCCGCCACTCGTAAACGTCGGGTTTCCCGTTGGTGTCCTTCGCGATCAGAGCATCGCCGGAGTCGAAGAAGAGGCGCGTGCCTTCGCCGATCATCACCCGCGGCCTGTAGGCAACAACTTCTTCGCCGTTGGCCACCGCACCCGGAATGGTGGTCGGACCCAGTGGCCTCGAGCCCGTTGGGTTGCAGGAGACGCAGAGCAACCGGCTCGAGTCCGCCTGGTAGAGGTAGAGCTCGCTGGCGCCGAGGCCTTCATACCCGGTCAGATCTTCTTGGGATAAGAAGGCGAGGCTCTGACCATCGGCGCTGACTCGGGTCGTTCCCGCGGCAGGCGGATAGTCGGACGGGGCGGCCGCTGAAGCACCGGGAGCCACCGGGGTGATCGCACCCTGGTGCCATAGCTCGACTCCGGAGCCATCCTGGAAGTAGAGGTAGGAGCCGTCGGCCGAGGCCCCCAGGACGCCTGCCACGCCGCCGCTCGGCGTCAGGTCAGTAGAGGCTTCGGTCGCCAGCGCAAAGCGGTACAGGTGCCCGCCCTTGGTGAAGTAGGCGATGGAACCGTCGGACGAGGCGACCTGGAAGGCACCTTCCGGATCGACTTCGACAGTGCGATTCGAATCCCGCAGCATCAGGGCCCCTTCGTGGTCGACCCAGTAGATGCGTGTGCCGTCCGCGGAGATCGCATTGGCGCCCTGGCTGGCCAGTTCGGCGCTGGGGGTCGGCGCGGTGTCCCCCGGCTCGATGTTGATCGCCACCCAGGCGCCCGCAGACCGCCGGTAGAGGTTGCCGCCTTCGGAAAAGACCGTCTGCGAGAGGTCCCCGGTGGCGCCGGCGAAGGTGAGGGCGGGGCCTGACATCGAATCCAGCGGCGTCGCAGCCGGCATCGCAAGGAGGGCAAACGCATTGAGACGGGTCAGCGCGAGCGCCTTCGAGAGATCAGAGGAGAAGATCCGATAGGGCGAGCCATCCGGTTCGGCGCCGAAGGCACCGGCTTCGGTCGGCAGCGTCACGTTTTGCGTCGTCCAGCCGGACGGGGTCCTGACAGAGACGTACTGAGAAGCCCCGGGCGCACCTCTGGCGCCGGCGAAGGAAAATGCGGAGCCGTAGGTGACAGAGCCCCCCTGTTCGGCGGCCTGAAAGTCCCCGCCCCCGAAGAGCGATTCTGGCCTCGCGATCTGCCCCCCGTTCTTGTCCACCGGCGAGACCATCTCCCAGCCCCTGCCCTCCGCGAGTTCGAAGGTCGGGGCCTCTTCCTGGGTCGTGACGGTGCGGTCCGGTCCCACGGTTTCGCCCGAAGCGTTCCTGGCGACGATCCGGTAGCGATAAGCGACTTCAGACGAGAGGCCGGCAACGCGCTGAGCCACTTCTTCATCGCTCGGCGACCCCAGGACTTTCGCTTCCACTCCGATCGGACTGTGGAGAGCGCCGAGAAAACCTTCGTGCCCCGCCCGGAGATTCGCTTCGTATGCGCTCAGCGGCAGGTAGTCGAAGCGATAGGTCGAGGTGAGGCCTTCGGTGGCCAGGATCGCCCTGGCCCGGAAGGACGAGGCGGTGACTTCAGTCGCCCACGTGGCTTTGATCACGGGCGGTGCCGCAACGGCCGAGTCAGGTATCAGCAGGCAGGCCGCCACAGCGGCGGTCGCCAAAAGGGCGCCGCGGCCTGCCGCCGCGACGCCGTTCAGCTGCCGGCGAACCCACAACTCAGCGCCCGTGCTTCCGGTGTCCGTGGTGGCCCCTGTGGCCTTTGCGGCCCTTGCGGCAGGAGACCCGGAGCTTCGGCCTCGAGGCGGCGATCGCTCCGTTCTGTCCTTCGAACCTCGCGGTCGCCCTGTGCGTGCCCCGGCAGATGTTGGTGCTGTTTTCCAGGAGGCCCTTATGGCCGCCCGGCATCTGCAGGACGAACTTCGACACGGGAGCGTCGGGGACCGATTCGAACGTCGTCCGAATCCCCCCGTGGATCGAGTCGATCCGCCCGTCGAGATCGATGTGGATCTGCCCCGACAGGGAAGCCACCAGGTCCGGCAGCTTGTTGTCAGAGGAGCGCAGGTACACAGGGCCGCTCAGGGGCTGGTCGAGCAGCGGGCTGTATGCGGTGGCGTGGCCGTAGACCGAGGCGGCCGGGCACCGTTCGCCGCCCCCGCCGCCTTCCGCGTACTGCACCCTGGTGCAGATCGTGCCGATGTGCCCCTGGTCGAGGAACTCCGAGTGCGGCAGGGCGACCGAGGCGAAGGCGATGTTGGCGGCCCCGCTCGGCATCATCACGGTGGCGGTGATCGCCGGGTTGCCGCCGCGGTTCTGCTTGCCCTTTAGCCTCAGCCCCAGCTTCGGCTTGAACGAAAGGTTCGCGCAGCCGCCGACCTGGAAGTGATTGCTGAGAGTGCTTTGCCCGTTGAGCAACGCCGCGACACCGGTGACCTGCATCGGGTCGCAGCTGGTCGGATTGAGGGTGAACTGAGGACGGTCGAGACGCACTTCGACCTGCCGGACTTCGAGCGGTACGCCTTGCAGGATGTGCGGGATCGGGTCGGAGACCGCCCGCACCTGCGCGGTGACCGGGTTGACCTGCAGCTGGCTCCTGACCACGACGGTGCCGAGGTCGAAGGGGCCGGCGGCGGCCGGCATCACCACAGCGAGGCCGAGCGGAGCACCCTTGTAGGGCCCGGTCAGGTAGGCGTGGCCCTGCACGTGCAGCGGCGCCGGACCGACCCCGGCGGCGACGTTGACCGGCCCGAGCTCGGACAAGGCCGGGCAGGACGGAGAGGCCTGCTCGGCCCTGCCGCTCTTATGGGCGGCCTGCTGGAGCGCAGCCTCCGGGCAGTAGCTCGTACCGACGAGACGACCGACGAGGCCCTTCGGCAGCGTGGTGTCGATTCCGGTGATGTTCTGGCTTCCGTCCTGACGGGTGAGCTTGAGGACGAAGGGGCTGTAGGCACCCGCCTTCGGGTCCAGCGTGCCCGCTTCGAACGAGGTCTGAGCGGGCGCGGCTGATTCAGTGGAGACGCAGCCCCCTCCCCCGGCGCCCTTTTCGATCCCGAACGAGGCAGTGGGGTGGGCGTCCTGGCCTTCGGGTGAAGTCCAGGGGGTCCAGTCGCTCTTGGCGGTGAACTGCCCGCAGGAGACCGGGGTCCGCAGCGGTGCGTGCGCCCCCTTGTCGAGTTCGACCGAGAAGTCTTCGAAGGGCAGCTGCGGGCTTTCCTCCACGAAGGTGGTGATCTGGCCGGTGACCTGGTTCAGCTCGGTCTTCACCGGCACCTTGACGATGACCCCCGATTGCGGGTCGTCGACGACGAGGTAGAGCGCCACCAGCGAACCAAATGGGTTCTGGTCCTGCTGGGCGAGGTAGACAGTTCCCGGCAGCGGATGGTCGATGGCCGGAGTGTTGACCAGAACCGACCCGATCTTCGAGGCGTCCGGGCAGGCCGGCGCATCGCCGTTGAAGTGGGCCGGCACCTGCCCCACGGGGGTCAGCAGCCCGATCTGCGTGGGGCTGCAGGCGCCGAGGCCGTCGGCGCCGGCGGAGTTGACGACCAGGCCCGGGGGCAGTTCCATCCGGAGATTTTTCAACTGCGCCTCGGCCGTACCGTCCGGGTCTTCGTTCTGCGGCAGGTGCAGGTTCACTTCCAGGCCCGAGGGCGAGGCGCCGAGGTTGGTCGACGGCTTCGCTTCGAAGCTCGGCGTGAATTCGAGCTGGTTGCAGCCGACCTGGGCTGGGGTGGTCGTTTCGCTCGACTTGTACACCCCGGGGTGCTCGTAGCTGTCTACTTCGAACCTCCAGTGCAACGGCCCCGTGCAGGACGTCGGCAGGCGCAGGAACGCCTTCCTCGGCGCCCGGGAGGCACAGGTTCCGTCCGGTTCTACGGCGATCGAGTTTCCGTTTTCCGCCTGGATGCAAACGTCCCGGCTCGAATCGTGCGAGGGATCGGCGGGGACGCCCCAGAGGGCCACGTCGACTTCCGAGACCGGAATGGAGGTGCTGGTGTTACGGGCGACCAGGTCGACACCGAAATCGTCTGGGCGCAGCCGCGCGTCGATCAAGATCGGGACAGCGGCGACGGAAAAGCCGAACTCTGCCGGTACTCCCGGGGGCGGAACCATCGAATAAACCGGCTCCACGAATGAACCGACCTTGGCGACGCCGATCTGACTCTCGGCCGGGCATTTCGGCAGCTGGCCGTTTTCGCTCTGGGTGGCCAGCTGGATGGAGGTACAACGCACTGGCGTCGCCCCGAAGTTGGCGGTCATCCCCGCAGGCGTATGGACGATCACGTTGCGGGGGTGCTCGGTGACCGCATTCACCAGCTGGAATTCCCATATTTTGTAGCCAAAGAAGCGCCCCGGGAAGACTTCGGCGGCGTGGGTCGGCAGTTGGAAAACGTTGGCCGCGGTACCGGGCGCGGCGCCGGCCTGCAGATCGTCGACGCCGTTGGCATCTTCGACGGCCGCGGTAAAGGACCTCACCTCGAAGGGCTCGGGGGGCCCGAGCACGATCGGTTCCTGGCGCATTACAGGATCGGCGGCACCTCCTCCCGAGACTTCGATCGTCGGCACGAGTTCGCCGGTTGCGTCATCTGCGACGCGCAGCGGCAGGAAGACGTTCTCCTTAGCATCGGGCCGCATCGTCGATCCGACCACTTCACAGGTAACCGAATGTTCGGTATTGGTACACGATCCTGACGGCTCCCCCCTTAGCTGGGCACCTGGTGGAAGCGCGTTTTCCGCCACCGTGAGCTCGGCCGGGAGGGTGACCGTCACCATGAGAGTCCCGCTCATCGGGGCGTTGCCGCTGTTTTCGACGAAAATTTTGGCGAAGAGTTCGTCGCCGGGTTCGGCCGTGTCGGCTATTTCGGTGCGCAGCTCGATCGCCGGAGCGGCGGCCTCTGCCGTCGCCACCAGGCACATCAGCGCCACCAGCGTCGTCGCCAAGCCGACGAGCATCCTTAGACCCTTCGACCGTCCGCCTGCCTCACCCATCGCTTCCCTTTCGTCCTTACCCATCGTCAGTTGCCTTCGCTGATCTTCCGTAGCCCTCATCGACCCGTCCCCTTCTTGTGGTGATGGTGCCGGGCATGATGGTGGCGGTGGTGTTTTCTGTGGTGCCGCTTCCTGTGTTTATGGCCCTTTTTGTGGTGACGGTTGCCGGGTCCCGAAAACGAGGCGGTTGCTGGACTGGACGCACCCTGGCCACTCGAGAGCGGGCCGCGGCAGCCGTCCCCGGAGCACGGGGCCGGCGGCGGTGGCGGTTCGGGGAAGCCTCCTTCGACCCGGGCGTCGTAGAGATCCGCGAGTACGTCGACATCGCGGCCGATCAGCGCCTGGTTGGTGATGAAGAACACATCGTTGCCGGACGGGCTGGCGTTGACGAACCACTCCCCCTGATCCCCTTTGCCGGAGGACAACAACTGTCGCTGGCCGGTCACCGTGTTGTAGACATAGACGTCCAAGACGCCGTTGGTGTCCTCGGGCACGAGCGCGCTGGTAGTCGAGAAGAAGACCTTGCTCCCGTCGGCCGACAGGAATCGCGGCCGTAACTGAGAAAGATCGTAACCCGGCCTGGCGCCGTTGACATCCGGTTCAGCCGGGACAGATCCCACAGTGGGACCGTGGGCGGCACAGGAAGCGCAAGTCAGGGTGTTTCGCTCGGCATCGTAAACGTACATCTGGCCTTCGGCGAAATAGGCGAAGATGCGACCGTCTGAAGTCACTCTCGCGATGCCGGGCGAATTGGCAGGACCGCCGCCGACGCGGTCGGGCAACGGATCGAGGAAGATCTGGTGCGCAGCGCCGCCTTCCCACAGCATGAACTGGCCAGACTGCGTCGGGTAATAGATGCGACTCGCGTCATCGCTCGCTCCGAGGACTGAGGCCATGTTTCTGCGTTCGTATACCGATTCGCCGCCATGCGTGATCAGCTGGAGGTTGTCTTCAGCGGTCGGGTTCGGACCGTCGCTATACAGGTATAGGTCAGCTTCCCCATCGGTGTCTTCGTTGACCAAGCCGGAGGTCGTCGTGAAAAGGATCTTCCGGGCGTCCGGCGAGACCCATTGCAGTAGCACTTCTTCGGGTTCTCCGCTGAATCCGCTCGCCTCGGGTTCGGATATCCAGACCGTTTTCGAATGGTTGATGCGCATGTAAAGCTGCTGGTTGCCAGATGCGGGAGAGGCGAACAACAGCCGCGAACCGTCACGGGACACGGTTGCCCTATAGCCCTTCCCGAGCAGGCATTCGGCGCAAACGGGCGGCGTCGATCCCCCGGCCGGGACGTGGCCGTCGGGCAGGATCCCGGCCAAGCGCAGGGTTCCGTGGTCCCATTCATAGGTACTGGGGGTTCCGTGCCCGTTTTCTACTTCATCGGGTATTTCCGGGTTAGGCAACAGCTTCGTTTCGCTCCGGAATGAGATGACGCCGGCGTCCGGCGAGGCGCCCCAAGTCCCGATGGCATTCGAGAAGTCGGCAAAGGCGAGTGGGCCTTCCATGCCATCAGACTTGGTCACAGTTTCCAGCGCCTTGGTGTCGAAGTCCATCCGGTATATGTTCAGCGCGTTGCTGATGTCATCGCTGCGCTGCGGCAGGTCGAGGGCCCAGAGAGAGCCACCGTGCAGGTTTTCATCGAGAAGCGCGAAATCAGTGGGGGAACCGAAGGTCTGGAATGCCGCGCCCGCAGGGGTGGGCGTCAGCGCCTGCGTTTCCCAACCCGTGGCGGAACGGCGTGAGAGGTAATGCGAGAACCCCTGGATGCCCGAGCCCGTCGTGCCTGCAAAGCCGCCGCGACTCACGAAGTATGCACGGTTGCCATCAAGCGCCACGGCAACGTTGGTGCCCTCGCCGGCGACCGGTGCGTTGCTCTTCTCCGTCGGGGAAACCATCTCGAAGGCCCGGCATTCAGCCGGGAACAGGTGCTGTTCCTGGCGGCGCGCTTCGTTGCCGCATGCGCCTTCAGGCTGCGGTTGGGCCAGCGTCCGAAAGGACTGTTCGTCGCTTTCTTCGGTCCCAACTCCGTTGGTGGCGACAAGCTTGTAGCGGTATTCGGTTTCCGGTGAGAGCCCGGTGAGGAGAGCGCTCACGTCAGCGGGGGAAGTGAGGCTACCGTCGCGCACAGTTCCCACCCCCACCGAGCCCTTCAGCGGTTCGGTGCCGGAAGTAGCCGTGAGCTGGGGAACATCCTGACCAGCGAGTACGCCCTGGAAGGTGACCAGGTAGTAGCCCTGAAGGTAGCCGCCGACGTTCTCAGTCCGATCGTTGACTCGCACGTTTCCGGCTCCGATCGCGGCCAGGCCTTCGAGCGCCGCCTGCACTTCTGCTGCGCCAGAGGGGACGGAAAGATCGGGGGTGGTTTCCGATCCGAAAGTGAGTTTGAACTGCCCCGCGGTGGCGCGAATGGTGATCCGCTGCTTCTCGTCGAAGCCGCCGCCGCCTTGTTCGATGGTTCTGACCCCCGCATCACCGGCCAACGGAGTCGTACCGTCTTCGGCGACGATCTGCGGCAGGTTCTGGCCCGAGAGGTCTTCGACGAAGACGACCACATACGGCTTGACACCTCCCGGCCCGCCCGGCCCACCGCTGACTTCCACGTTGCCCGCTCCGACCGCGGCGAGACCTTCCAGTGCTGCCTGCACTTCGGCGGCGCTGGCGTTGAAGGCGAGGTTCCCGGTGGTTTCCGATTCGAATGACAGCTTGAATTGGCCCGAGGTCGCATTGACGGTGATCCGTTGGGTCTCGTTAACCGCTGGGTGAGGCGGGTTGCAGGGGATCGTGTTGCCCGATGCGGTGCCGATGCCGTAGACGAAGTGGCAGTCGCTGACTTTCGAGTTCTCGGGGTTGACCGAGCCTTTGATCAGGGCACTGTGCCAGTCCACCTCGTAGGCGCTGAAGTCTGGGTTGAGTGCAACCCCAGGGGCGCTTACCGAAGTCGAGAACGGCGTTTCATCCGTTTCTTCTCCGGCAGCGTTCTGCGCGTGAAGTACGACCTTGTAGGGCGTATCGGCGGCGAGACCAGCTGCTTCAGCAGAAACGCTGTCTGCCGCATTCAACGGATCGGCGTCCGCTTCGAGGTAGCCTTCGCTCGGGCCGTTGAAGCTGCAGCCCGGTTCGCAAGTGAACCACCAGTGAGTCTTGTAGGCGTCTTTGGCCGCTTGGGACAGAGATGCGTTGGGTTCAGGGGCGTTCGGATCGACCGTGGCTTCAAATTTAGCGGTGTGCGCGGTGATGGAGCTCACCTGTGGTTCACTCGGGGTCGGCTTGGTTACCACTTTGGTGGTAAAGGTGGAGGCGGCGACGGCTTCGCTCTGACCGTCACCGTTTTCGGCGAGGAGGCGAAGGTGGTAGGTCGTGCTCGGCTGCAGTGCGCCCAGCTGCCCGGAGACGGTTTCGGAGGTTTCGGTGTACCCCGAGGGACCTTCCTGGGCGTCGGAGAAGTCGGCCTGGGTCGCGTACTGGAAGCGCCAGCCGGTGAACTGCCCTTCGGGGTTGACGGTCCCTTCGACGTCGGCGGTGGTGTACTCGACGTTGGTGGCGTTTTCGACGGTGACGACAGGAGCGACGGCGGCCGCCGGGCCTGCGCCGAGAGCAAGGGCGACAGCGACGATCGCCGCGACCATGATCAGAAGCTTGCGATTGCCGAACGCAGCGGCCAACGAGTCCCATGCCTTCACTTATCTGTCTCCTTGTTCCCTCGGGCCCCCTGGTGGCCCTTACGTTGTTTGGGGTCGAGTCCCGTCGACCCCCCCTGCCCGATGGCCTATCGGCCCTCGCGGTATTGACAAGCCTCGGTACCGTAGCGTGTTACACGTGGTGATGTCAAGGACGGGCTGTGGTTCCCGCTACGGCGCTGGCGATGGCCCGATCGCGGCGACCTTCCAGTGCCCCTCTTCGCGGGCCATGGAGATGAAGTAGGGGGCCCGGCCAGCGCCGTGGTAGAGGAGGAATCCACGGTCGCCTTCTACCCGCAGCGAGCCGACGTCGGCGACGGCCGCTTCCCGCAGAACAGCCTGCGGCAGGCCAGTGGAGAAGCCGGCGAGCAGCCCGGCGCAAGTCGGCGCCGGGCTGCCACGGCCTTGGGCCAGCTGTGCGATCAGCTCCTTGGTGACTCCGGCGGCGAGGTACCTGCAGGCGGCGGCCCAGGCGCGCTGCGCGCGGGCGTCGAGATAGTCGTGCAGCGCCGCGGCAGCTTCTTCGAATTCAGATCCGGAAGTCTCTTCGCCGAATTCCTCGATCGAGTTGTCGCCCCCCTTGGCTTCGAACTGGCCGCTCCCCCCGCCCGAATCATGGTGGGGCTGCGGCTTGAAGACCGGTTGCTTCGAAACGCTCTTGCCGTCTCCTCTGCCGGCGGAGCCGGAGTTGCTCCCGGCGGAGCCGGAGCTACCCGATTCGGCAGCTTGGTTTTCGGCAGCTGCGGACGTGGTCGATTGGGACCGGTCCGTCGATATAGACGAAGAGGAAGAGGATCCGCAGGCGGCGATGCCGAGGCACAGCAGTCCAAGGACCATGAGCGAGGGAAGTCGGCAGCGCTTCACGAATTGCAAGATAGTGGTTACCGCACGGAAAGCGAGCGGTTCCGAACTGGAAGCCTCAAGGCAGCCCCCACGGCGCAACCAAAAGCAACTTCCACTCGCCTTCGCGGTGGGCAAGCGCGAAAAGGGCGTCGCCTGCGAGCTCGAGGACTTTGGGCCGGGCCGGCAGACGCATCTCCAGGCGGGCGGAGACCAGGGCCAACTGGCCGAGCTCGAGGCAGGAGGTCTCGGCGGTGGAAACGACGAGACCGGCCTCGACCAGCTGACCCAGCAGCGAATCGACCCGGTCCCGGCCGCGGATCGGCGTGCGGTCCTGGGTCAGGAAGCAGACGTCCCGGCACAGCCGCCGCCGCAACTCTGCGATTTGTCCGTGCTCGAGCGCGTCCATCAGCGCCTCGAATGCTCCTGCCGTGACGAGGGTTTCAGCCTGGGCCATCGGCGACGGACCCTACGAAGTCAGAATGGCCTTTTCAAGGATGGCTCACGGTTCCGGGAGCCGGGGGCCGATCCTTCACCGAATCAGCCCGCGGCGATCCGGCGCGCCTCGGCGGCCCCGAGGTATGGCGTCAGCACGAACTGGGTGAGGTCCGGCGACAGCATCGTCAGGTCGTCGCCGCGCCCGGCCATCACCTGCCGGCCGACCATCGAGTTGAGGGCGCCGAGGATGCCGCGCTCGGCGGTGTCCGGGAGAGGCTCGCCGCTGTGCAGGTCGCGCCCCTCGCGCAGATACGGCACCAGCCCTTCCAGCGCCGCTTTGTGGCGTTTGGCGATCTCGGGGCCGGCGACGAAGGGCTCGACCGTGAGAAGGCGGGCGAGGTCGGGCCAATCGGCGAACTCGGCGAGCAGCGCCGCGATCGCGGCGCGGATCCGCAGCGGCCACTCCAGCTCGGAGTCGTAGGCCTCGGTCAGCAACGGCCGCAGATCGTCGAGGCCTTTCTCGACGGCGGCGACGCAGCAGTCTTCGATCGTGTCGAAGAACTTGTAGAAGGTGCGACTGGAGACGCTCGCGCCCTCGAGCACGCCGGTGATCGTGGCGCCGCCATAGCCGACCTCGCCGACCAGGGCGGTGAAGGAGGCGATCAGCCGTTCTCGGTGGTTGCGGTCGACGAACTCCGGCGGCAGCCCGTGGCGGCCATGCGGCAGCTGCGCAAGCTCATCGGGCAGGTGCGGGTCCTCCGCGGGCGGATTGCTGGACACGAGACCAGCATTCTAGGCGCCGGGCCGGTTCAGAACGGCGGCAGCAGCTCGCGCAGGCCCGCCTCGGTGCCGAAGTAGGCGCTGATCCCGAGGAAGAGGAGCTCCGGGACCTGCGAAGGCAGATCCGCTGCATCCTCGGCGGTGCAGCGGCGGTAGATGCGGTCGAAGAACATGGCCACCACCCAGGGCGCGGTCGAGGAGGGAACCGACTCGGGCTGAAGGAGCTCGGTGCGGGCGGCATCGATCTTCAGGCCGAGGCGGCGGGTCAAGGCCTGCTGGCGTTCCTGGCCGAGGGAGCCGGCCCGCAGGGCGTCGACGACGAGGAACCGGGTCTGGGGCTGGTATTCCTCGACCAGGCGCGCGGTCTCCCCCGCCGCGGCCCGGAAGCACTCCCGCCACTCCGAGGCGGCGGCGCAGACCTCGGAGAGGCGATCGAAGTAAGCGGTCTCGAGCCGTTCCCAGGCGGCGACGAAGCGGGGGGCGTCGTCCTCCCTGTAGCCGCGCTCGGCGAGCTCGGTGATGTAGGCGAGCGTGTCGCTCACCACCGCCCCCCCGGGGGTGCGAAGGTCAGCCGGCGGCGAGCTGGGCGGCCTCGGCCCCGACGAAGGGGATCAGCGAGAATTCGACGAGCTGCGGACGCAGGCGGGCCAGGCGCTTGGGCCGTTCTTCGAGCAGGGCGTAATAGAGGAGCCAGTAGAGCCCTCCCACCACCGTCTCCTCGACGGTCTCCGGCAGCTCGCCGGTCCCGGCCGTGCCGCGGCCCGATCGCAACAGGGCGGCGAAATCGCCGATCAGCTTCTCGAAGCGCGGGTTGATCGCCTGACCGACGGCCGGGCCCTCGATGACACAGGCGCAGGCAAGTGCCCGATCGGCTTCGATCTGCTGAATCAGGGCGGTGATGCCGGCGGTGACCAGCTGCGGGAAGTCCTCGCCGGCGCGGCCACAGGCGTCGCTCACCGCTGCAAGCGCGGTGTCGGCGGCTTCGTCGTAGAGGGCGAAGAAGCAGTCCTCTTTCGAGGCGAAGTGCTGATAGAAGAACCGGCGGGCGATTGCGGCGCTCTTGACGATGTCCGCCACCGCCACCTGCCGGTAGCCGCGTTTGGCGATCACCTCTTTGGCGCCGGCGAGGATGCGCTGCCGCTGATGATGGGCGACGACCTCGGCTCGCAGTGGATGGCCCGCGGGTTTCGCGCGCTGTTTCCGTCCCGAAGCTCCCGCCATAGACGGAGGATAAACAAGGGAAGGGGTCTTGCGCATGAGGAAAAGTACGTAGTCGTCTATGGGAACGCCTTGGTTCCAAGGTATGAGCCCCCCGCTCACGCGTCGATTGTTACCCCGATCGGTGGAACCATATCCCGTCCTAGACGGAAACGTCGTTTGTTATTGAGTGAACTTTTCACTTGACCAGGCGATACCATGCGTCCCTTGGGGATCGTTACTACAGGGACTGATGTGCTCTCGATTTCCGATCGCGATCGGATCCTGCAGGCAATGGCGGAATGCTGTGCCGAGGCGGGTTACGGTGAGACGCGGATCGGCGAGGTCCTGGATCGAGCGGGAGTCGAGCCGGAGAGCTTCGAAAGCCATTTCGCCGGCAAGGAGGACTGCGCCCTCGCGGCCCTGAACAAGATCGTCTCCGAGACGCTGGCGCGGATCTCGATGGCGGCGCCGCGGGCCGGCGACGTGATCGAGCGCCGCAAGTTCGAGGTCAGGGCGATCCTCGAGCTGATGGCGGCGCGCCCTGCTTTCGCCTGGCTCGCCTATGTCGAGGCGCGCCAGGGCGGGACGGCGAGGATGCACGATTCCTACGAGTCGGCGGCGCGGGTGCTGGCGCTGATGATGGAGCGCGCAGGGGGCGCCGGGGGACGGCCGAGCACGACGGCGCGGGCGATCCTCGGCGGGGCCGAGGCGGTCGTGCGTCGCGAGCTGGCGACGGGGCGCGCCGCGACGCTCCCGGGGCTCCTACCTGACTTCGTGTACGCGGCGCTGGTCCCGTTCGTGGGCCAGAGGGAGGCGCTCCGACAAGCGAAGCTGGCGGCGAGGGTGGCCGCGGAGGAGGGTTGAGATGGACGAGCAACGACGGGGAAAGTTGCTGCGGGCGATGCTGGTCGAGCTCGCGGGGAACGGCTACAGGAACGCCTCTGTGGAGCGGGCACGAGCCCAGGCGGGCGTGTCGGCGGCGGAGTTCGAGGCGGAGTTCGGGGACAAGGACAGCTGCCTCTTCGCCGCCTACGACCAGCTGACAGAGGTGGTGGTGGCAAAGGCGAGCGCCAACTGCGAGTACTCCGAACCCTGGCCGGCCAGGGTTCGGGCCGGGCTGGAGATCTTGCTGGGCGCGCTGGCAGCGCATCCGCAGCTGGCGGTGGCGCTGACGCGATCTTTCCCGGCGATCAGGCCGGCCGCCTATCAGCGCTACGTGGCACTGCTCTCGCGCTTCGTACCCCTCATGAACGAGGGGCGCGAGTACTCCGAAGTCGACGAGGAGCTGCCCGGTGAGGTCGAGCTGCTCGCCGTCGGCGCGGCCGAGGCGATCATCTTCGGCGAGGTGGACGCGGGGCGAGCGGAGCGATTGCCGCAGATGCTGCCCGAGATCCTCTTCTCGATCCTCGTTCCGTTCATGGGTCCGGACCGTGCCGCCGACGAGATGCGCAGCGCCGCCGCCGCGACCTGAGCTGTGAGCGAAGGCCGGTTCCTCGCCGACGGCGAGCGGAGCAGGATCATCCGGGCGACCGCCGAGCTCTGCTCGACGGTCGGCTACGCGCAGATGACCGAGGCGGACATCGCCGAACGGGCGGGGGTGCCGGTGTCCTCC
>DASTAR010000020.1:0-3889 GCA_035712505.1 Solirubrobacterales bacterium | reverse complement strand
CGAAAGGCGACCCCGGCCTGGAGCCGGAGAACCTCAACCTGACGCCGGAGCTGATGGAACGGATCCCGGCCTCGATCCTCCGCATCGGCGTCCCCGGCGAAAACCTGCTCGAGGCGCTGCCGCGGATGCGGACCGCCTACTGCGACACGATCGGCTACCAGTTCGAGCACCTCTCCTCCCACCAGCAGCGGCTCTGGCTGCGGGAGATGATCGAGACCGGGGCGCACCGCCAGCCGCTCACCGACGAGGAGAAGCAGCGCCTGCTCGACCGGCTGATCGACGTCTTCCAGTTCGAGCGCTTCCTCGAGAAAGCGTATTTGGGCCAGAAGATGTTCTCGATCGAGGGGCTCGACGTGATCGTGCCGATGCTCGACGAGGCGGTGACGCTCTCGGAGCGGGCCGGCGCCGAGGAGGTCGTCTTCGGGATGGCCCACCGGGGGAGGCTCAGCGTCCTCGCCCACAACCTCGGCCGCCCGGTCGAGTCGATCCTCGCCGAGTTCGAGGGCTCGAAGCGGATCGAGGCGGTCAAGGCGGTCGCCGCGATCCCCCACGGCGGCACCGGCGACGTCAAGTACCACTACGGCCACCGCGGCACCTACGAGACCGTCGACGGTAAGAAGATCTCGGTCCGGCTCTACCCCAACCCCAGCCACCTGGAGTTCGTCGACCCGGTCGTCACCGGCGGCGCCCGCTACCTGCAGCAGGACTTCGAGGGCCCCAACCTCACCCGCGACCCGAAGCGGGCGGTGCCGGTGCTGCTGCACGGCGACGCCGCCTTCCCCGCCCAGGGCGTGGTAGCCGAGACGCTCAACCTGCAGGGGCTGGAGGGCTACACGACCGGCGGCACGATCCACCTGATCCAGAACAACCAGGTCGGCTTCACCACCGACCCGAGCGAGGCCCGCTCGACCCCCTACGCCGCCGACATGGCGAAGGGGTTCAACGTCCCGATCATCCACGTCAACGCCGACGACGTCGAGGCCTGCATCGCCGCCGTCCGGCTGGCGATGGCCTACCGCGACCGCTGGTGCCGCGACATCGTCATCGACGTGATCGGCTACCGCCGCTTCGGCCACAACGAGACCGACGAGCCCGCCTACACCCAGCCGGCGATGGCGGCGAAGATCAAGTCGCACCCGCCGGTCTCCGAGCTCTACGCCGAGAAGCTGATCGAAGACGGGACCGTCTCCGCCGAGCAGGTCGGCAAGGCCTCCGACGAGCGCCATGCGGAGATGTCGGCGGCGCTGAAGAAGCTGCGCGAGCGGATGGAGGCGGGCGAGTACGAGGACCCGACCGTCACCGGCGCCACCACCCAGACCGGCGAACTGCTCGACCGAACCGCCAGCCCGCCCGTCCACACCGCGGTGGAAGCCGAGAAGCTGCGGGCGATCAACGAGGCGCTGCTGAAGACGCCCGAGGGCTTCAACGTCCACCGCAAGCTGCGGCGGCCGCTCTCGCGGCGGACCGAGGCGCTCGAGGGCGGCGCGATCGACTTCGGCCAGGCCGAGGCGCTCGCCTTCGGCACCCTGCTGACCGAGGGCGTCCACATCCGCCTCACCGGTCAGGACACCGAGCGCGGCACCTTCTCGCACCGCCACCTCGTCCTCCACGACGAGAACACCGGCCTCGAGTACACGCCGATCCAGAACCTCGAGGACGCCTCGGCGCCGTTCGAGCTCTACAACAGCCCGCTTTCGGAGACCGCCTGCCTCGGTTTCGAGTACGGCTACTCGGCGGCGAGCCCGAGCGCGCTGGTCCTCTGGGAGGCTCAGTTCGGCGACTTCGCCAACGCCGGCCAGGTGATCGTCGACAGCTTCATCGTCTCGGGCGAGTCGAAGTGGGGCCAGCAGACGCGGCTGACGCTGCTCCTGCCACACGGCTACGAGGGCTCGGGCCCGGAGCACTCGAGCGCCCGCATCGAGCGTTTCCTCGCCCTCGGCGCCGAGGGCAACATCCGCATCGCCAATCCGACCACGGCGGCCCAGTACTTCCACCTGCTGCGCCGCCAGGCGCTGATCAAGAAGCCGCGGCCGCTGATCGTCTTCACGCCGAAGGGGCTGCTGCGCCTCGACCGCGCAACCGCCCGCCTCGAGGAGCTGACCGACGGCGAACTGCAGTTCATCCTCGACGACCCGACCGCAGCCGAGCGCAGGGACGAGGTGGAGCGCCTCGTCCTCTGCACCGGCAAGGTCTACTACGACATGGACGCCTCGCCGCGCCGCGCCGAGGCCGAGAACGTCGCGATCGCCCGGGTGGAGGTCCTCTACCCCTTCGCCAAGGAACAGCTGGAGCGGCTGATCGCCTCCTACCCGAACCTGAAGGAGATCGCCTGGGTCCAGGAGGAGCCGCGCAACATGGGCGCCTGGAAGGTGATGTCCCGTCGCATGCCCAGCGTCATGCCCGAGGGCGTCGCCCTCACCTACATCGGCCGTCAGGGCCGTGCCAGCCCAGGCGAGGGCTACTCCGGCGCCCACGCGCGCGAGCAGGAGCGGATCGTCCTCACCGCGCTCACCACCGGCGCCTGAACCATGGCGCGCCGGCCGTTCGAAAAGCCCGTCCCGGGTGAGCTGTTCGTCTGGGTAAAGCGCGTTTCCTGGATCGAGCTGGCGATCTTCAGCGGGCTGATCGCGTTCTGGCTGCTGCCGGGGTTCGAAACCGAGACGATGCTCTTCGGCTGGGCGCACGGTCTCGGCTTCGTCGGCCTCTGCGTGCTGATCTGGACCGCCTGCATCCGCCGCGAGACCCCCTACACCCTGCTCGCCGCAACCCTCACGCCCGTGGGCCCGGTGGGCAGCGTTATCGGCATCGAGCTGATCGAGCGGAAGGGCTGGGGAATCGAGAAACAGCCCGTTTCACGGAACCGGGTGACGCAAACCGCGGCCGAGCGCCCCTAAAACGCTCGACTGAGCTTGACCGTGGGTGGTTGAGCCGCTATAGCTAAACCCTGACTGTTCCTCAGGGCAGTCCCGCCAGGGGGAACGGCCGCGTCGGCATCCCTCCCTGGCTACCGACGCGCTAGGTGCAGTGAGGGTCGCGCGGACCCCCCTGCCTCCCGCGGCCCCCGCTGCGCCTACCCTTTTAGGTTGCGCAGAACCGTCTGGAGGATGCCGCCGTTGCGGAAGTAGCCGACCTCGTTCGGCGTGTCCAGGCGAACCGTCGCGGTGAACTGCCTCTCGGCGCCGTCGTCGGCGCGGGCGGTGACGGTCACCTCCTTGGCCTGGCCGTCTTCGAGGTCGCCGACGTCGAAGGTCTCGGCGCCGGTGAGGCCGAGCGAGGCGACGCTCTCGCCCTCGCCGAACTGCAGCGGCAGCACCCCCATCCCGATCAGGTTGGAACGGTGGATGCGCTCGTAGCTCTCGGCGATCACCGCGCGGACGCCGAGCAGCTTGGTCCCCTTGGCGGCCCAGTCGCGCGAGGAGCCCGAGCCGTACTCCTTGCCGGCCAATACGACGAGCGGCACGTCTTCGCCTGCGTACTGCATCGCGGCGTCATAGATCGTCGTCTCCTCGCCTCCGGGGAAGTGGCGGGTATAGCCGCCGGCCTTCTCGACCAGCTGGTTGCGGAGGCGGATGTTGGCGAAGGTGCCGCGGACCATCACCTCGTGGTTGCCGCGGCGGGCGCCGTAGGAGTTGAAGTCCCTGACCTCGACGCCCTGCTCGGTCAGCCAGCGGCCGGCGGGGCTGTCGCGCTTGATCGCCCCGGCCGGGGAGATGTGGTCGGTGGTGATCGAGTCGCCGAGCACGGCCAGCGCCCGGGCGCCGGCGATCGGCTCGACGCCGGGCGCCTGCGCGGGCATCTCCTCGAAGAAGCTGGGGCGGCGGACGTAGGTCGAGGCGGGCCAGGTATAGCGGTCGCCGGAGGGAATCTCGACGGCGTTCCACATCTCGTC
>DASTAR010000019.1:0-10446 GCA_035712505.1 Solirubrobacterales bacterium | reverse complement strand
GGTTGGCGGCGATCGTGTTCGGCACCGAGGTCGACTTGATGGAGACCTTGAAGTCCTCGAAGCGCAGCCGCTCCATCAGCCCCACGAACTCGACCGCGGCGGCGACCAGCGCCTCGACCGGGTTCTCGCGCTCCAGCGCGTGCAGGTGCTTGGGCAGCGAGCCGGAGTTGACGCCGATCCGCATCGGCACGCCCTTGGCGTTCGCCTTCTCGGCCACCTCGGCGACTTTCTCCCGCCCGCCGATGTTGCCCGGGTTGAGGCGGATGCAGTGGGCGCCGGCGTCGATCGCCTTCAGCGCCAGGGTGTGATTGAAGTGGATGTCGGCGATCACCGGAATCGGCGATTCGCGGACGATCGTCTTCAGCGCCTCGGCATCCTGCTCGCGCGGCACCGCGCAGCGGACCAGGTCCGCACCGGCGTCGGCGACCTTGCGGATCTGCTCCATCGTCGCCGCCAGGTTGGCGGTCTCGGTCTTGGTCATCGTCTGCACGGCGACCGGAGCGCCGCCGCCGATCGGCACGTCGCCGACCCAGATCTGCCGTTTAGAAGCCATTCGGCAACTCCGTGTGTGCGACTGGCGAGCGCCGGACCAAGCGGGGCAAGGACGCAGGGAGGTCGAATAGCAGCGCAATTCGACCGACTGAGGACGCCGCATCCGCGCAGTGTCCGCCGCCGCCAGGCGTGCGCGGGGAGTTGGTGAAGGGGTTCTCAAAAGCCATGTCCGAAGCTTATTGGGCCGCGATGGCGGCCCGGTTGAACCTGGGGACGCCGGGAGCCGTATGGCGAGGCGAATGTCACCGTCCAGGCATGGAGAGGGGAGGCGACGGCGCGCCCTGCTGCTGCCCCTGCTCGCCTTCGTAGGCTTCGGTGCCTTCCAGTTCGCGGCGGTCGGCATGGCGGACGAGCCCACCGTCGAACCAGCCGAAACGGCGTCCGGTTATTCGTGGAAGCCCTCGGCGGTGAGCTTGGCGGCAGGTGGCATGGTCGCCTTCCGCAATCCGGGCTACGTCGTGCCCCATGGGGTCCATTGGACCGGCGGGCCCGAAAGGCCGGGCTGCAGCGGCGTCCCGGTCGACAGCTCGGGCACCTCCTGGAGCGGGACCTGCACCTTCGTGCAGCCCGGCACCTACACCTTCGTCTGCACCGTCCATCCCGAAGAAATGAGGGGGACGATCACCGTCGCCGCCGGCGAAGCGTCGCCGCCTCCTCCCTCCCCTGGCCCCCAGCAGCCGCCCGCGCCGACGGAAGCCGCGCCCGTCGAAAGCTTGCGAGTACCGCGGAGGCAGCACGGGAGTGTGCTCCGCGCCTCGATCTCCGTCTCCTCGACGGCCGTCGGCGGGCATCTCGCCGTCGAGCTCACTGCCAGGCGTGCCCTGCTCGGCGGTGCGGGCGCGGGGATGGTTCGGGTCGGCGGCGTGGACCGTTACCTCGCCGCGGCCGGTCCGCTCGCCTTGGCCGTGCCGCTGACGCCATCCGGGCGCCATGCGCTACGGCGCCGCAGCCGCCTGTTCGTCACCGCGCAGATCGTCGTCACGCCGCCCGACGGTCCGGCGACGACGGTCGAGAAAGGGGTAGTGCTGCATGACTAGATCGCGATCGCAACCGGGCGGAGGGCGGCGCCGACGGGCAAAGCTCCTGACGAGCGTGCTCCTGGGTGTGCTGGCGCTCGGAGTGACCGCGCAGGGCGGCTTGGCCGCCGAACCGACGATCGAAGTCACCGGCAACTCGCTTGCCACCTACGCCTGGACGCCGTCGACCGCCGAAGTGGGCGGCGGCGGCTCGGTCGCCTTCAAGAACGCGACCGCCAACCTCCACGGCCTGGTCTGGGAAAGCGGCCCGGAAACCCCCAGCTGCACCGGGACCCCCAGCGTCGGGCAGGCGAACTGGAGCGGCTCCTGCACTTTCGCCCAGGGAGGCACCTACAAGTTCTACTGCCCCGTCCACCCGACGATCATGAAGGGGACCGTGACGGTCACCGGCCCCGCCGCCCCCGTCGTCAGCACCGGCTCGGCGACCGCCGTGAGCGAAACCGAAGCGACGCTCAACGGCACCGTGAACCCTTCCGAACAGGAAACGAGCTACTTCTTCGAATACGGCCCGACGGCGGCCTACGGGCAGAAAACCGCCCCGGCATCCGCCGGCAGCGGTACCGCTCCGGTCCCGAAATCGGCGACGGTGAGCGGCCTGTCTCCGGCGACCACCTACCACTTCCGGCTGGTCGCCGAAAACGCCATCGGCACCACGTTCGGGTCCGACCGCACCTTTTCGACGACAGGGCCGCCGAGCGCGACGACCAACCCGGCGACGGCGGTGAGCGACGTGGGAGCGACGCTCAACGGAACGATCGACCCGAACGGCTTCCAGACCACCTATTTCTTCAACTATGGAAGGACCACCGCGTACGGCTTGAAAACGGCGCCGTCCGCAGCTGGTAACGGAACTGGTGACAGCTTCGTGTCCGCTCCCCTGGCGGGCCTCTCCCCCGAGACCACCTACCACTTCCAGCTCATGGCGGAAAGCCCAGCGGGAACGACGAGCGGGGCCGACATGGCCTTCACCACGACGGCCGTCCCGCCCGTCCTACCCCCGGCAACGCTGACGCCGCCGCCTTCCGGCTCGCCGTCGTCCCCCGCCCCGCCCGCCGCCGCACCGGCGCCCGCCGATACGCGAATCACGCTGAAGCCCGGATCCAGGACGAAAGACCGTACGCCGACCTTCAAGTTCACGGCTACGGTCGCCGGCGCAGCCTTTCGGTGCAGCATCGACGGAAAAGCCTTCAAGGCATGCCGCTCGCCCTACACGACGCCTTCGCTGAAGCTCGGCAGGCATACGTTCCGGGTCGCCGCGGTGGCGGGCGGGTTGGCCGACCCGACGCCCGCCGGCTGGAGCTTCAAGGTCGTTGCGAGGAAGCGGTGACGTCAGCGGACGTTGAAGCCTTCGCCCGTGATCCGGCCGATGTCGTTGGAGAGGCCGATGAACATCAGCACCAGGACCAGCGCAAAGCCGACCACCGTCGCCCGCTCGATCACGCGCAGTGAGACGGGTCCGCCGCGCAGTTTCTCCACCAGCGCCCAGAGGATATGACCGCCGTCGAGCGGCAGGATCGGCAGGAGGTTGATCAGGCCGAGGGAGAGGCTGACGAAGGCGAGCAGGAGCAGGGACTGCTGCAGTCCCGTTTCGACCACTTCGTGCCCGACATCGCTGATCCCCACCACCCCGGACACCTGCTTCCGCTGCTTCGATTCGAAGATATGGGTGATCAGATGGCCCGTGCGCGAGGTGACTTCCCAGATCGCGCCGGATGCCCGGCTGACGGCTTCGCCCGGGGTCATGGTGTAGGGACGCCCGGCGAAGCCGAAGCCGACGAGCGTCTGTCCTGCAGCGGGGTCGTAGCGGGGCCTCACCGGCAGCGTCAGGGTCCTGCCGCCGCGTTCGATCGTCAGGCGCACAGGCGTTTCCGCCACGCAGCCCTTCCTCTGTTCTCCGGCGCATTCATGCGAACCGATTTCTTCGCGGAATTTCGTCAGCCGATCTTCGGTGCTCAGGTTCCGGTAACGACTCCCGTCAACCGCGACGATCTCGTCCCCGGGCTTCAGCACTCCCGACGCGGCCGTCTTCGGCAGCACCCGCCCGATCGACTGGGTGCCTTCTTCGAGCGTCGCGAAGGTGTAGACCCCGACGAGGATCAGGAACGCCAGCACGATGTTCACCAGGGGCCCCGCCGCGACGACGACGATCCGCTTCCAGGCCGGCTTGCGGAAGTAGGCGTTCTCGGCGTGCTCCGGAGGGACGTCCTCCTCCGGGTTCATGCCGGTGATCTTCACATAGCCGCCGAGCGGGATCGCTTTGACCCCGTACTCGGTCTCGCCCCGCCTGAACGACCAGACCGTCGGCCCGAAGAAGAGGAAGAAGCGCTCGACCCGCATCCCCGTCGCCTTGGCGGCGAAGAAGTGACCCGCCTCGTGAACCATGATCAGGAAGCAGAAGCCGAGGAATACGAGGAGCCAGCTCATGCGGGCGCCAGCTCCCTGACCTGCTCCCGGCTGCGTTCACGCGCCTCGGCGTCGGCGGCGAAGAGGTCGTCGAAGTGGCTTACGCCTGCGGCGGGCATCGCTTCGAGAACACGCTCGATCACCGCCGGGATCGCCGTGAACGGGATCCGCTCTTCGAGGAAGGCCGCCACCGCGATCTCGTCGGCGGCGTTGAGGACGGTCGGCGCGGTGCCGCCGGCGCGCCCGGCCTCCAGCGCCAGGCGGAGGCAGGCGAAGGTCCCGAGGTCCGGCTCCTCGAAGGTCAGTGAGCCGGCGGCGGCGAGGTCGAGCCGCGGCACATCGACGTCGGCGCGCTCGGGGTAGTGCAGCGCGTAGGAGATCGGCACCCGCATGTCGGGATGGCCGAGGTGGGCGAGCGAGGAGCCGTCGTTGAGGTGGATCAGCGAATGGACGAGCGACTGCGGGTGGACGACGACCTCGATCCGCTCGTAGGGGACGGCGAAGAGGTGGTGCGCCTCGATCGCCTCGAAGCCCTTGTTCATCAGGGTCGCCGAGTCGATCGTGATCCGCCCCCCCATCCGCCAGGTGGGATGGGCGAGCGCATCGGCGACGCTGACGTCGGAGAGGTCGTCGCGGCCGCGGAAGGGGCCGCCCGAAGCGGTGAGGACCAGCCGCTCGACCGTCCCGGGCGCCTCGGCCCCGATCAGCTGAAAAAGCGCCGAGTGCTCGGAGTCGACCGGCAGCAGCCGCGCCCCCGTCGCCTCGGCGAGCGCCATCACCAGCTCGCCGCCGAGGACGAGGCTCTCCTTGTTGGCGAGGGCGACGTCGATCCCCTCGGTGAGGGCGACGATCGTCGAGCCGAGGCCGGCGGCGCCGACGATCGCGTTGAGGACCAGATCGGCTCCGGAGGAAGCGATCAGCTCCTGTACCCCTGCCTCGCCGGAGAGGACCCGGCCGCTCCAGCTCGCGCACGCCTGCTCTGCCGCCTCGCCGTCGGCGAGCGCGATCGTCGGCACCCCATGCTCGCGTGCCTGCTCGACCACCGTCTCCCAGCCCGAGCCGGCCGCCAGGCCGACCGCCTGCAGCTCGTCCGAGCGCCCGATCACCTCCAGCGCCTGCGTTCCGATGGACCCGGTCGACCCGAGTACGAGGACCTTCTTCATGCCATACAGAGGATACGGAGGCGGGCTTGCGCCTCAGTAAACCAGCGCCACCGCGAGGTAGTAGCCGATCACGACCGTGAAGAAGACGGCGTCGAGGCGGTCGAGGAGGCCGCCGTGGGGGCCGAAGAGGGTGCCGGTGTCCTTGGTGCCGAGATCGCGCTTGAGCATCGACTCGAAGAGGTCGCCGACCGGGGCGACGGCGGCTACGGCGGCGCCGATCAGCAGGGCGTCCACTCCGGAGAGCCAGTCCTGGTAGAGGCCGGCGAACCAGAAGCCCATCGTCCCGATCACGATGCCGCCGACGAGGCCCTCGACGGTCTTGTTCGGGGAGAGATTCGGGGTGAGCTTGTGGCTGCCGAACATGCGGCCGGTCGCGTAGGCGGCGGTGTCGGCGACGAAGGTGCCGACGAGGACGTCGATCAGCAGCGCCGCCCCGTGGGAGGGCAGGTCCCGCAGCAGCACCGCGTGGGCGAGCGGGATGCCGATCCAGAGGACGGCCAGCAGCGTCACTCCGATCGAGACCGTCGCCCCGTTCTGGTGCCGTGGCCGGGCTGCGAAGGCGAAGATCAGCGGGAACGACGCCGCGAGGACGTAGAGGACGTCGAAGGCGGAGCCGAAGTGGGCGGCTACCACCAGCCCCGCGACGGTGACGTACGCCGGGATCGCGAGCGGCCGGTAACGCGCGGCGATCGCGTCGAACTCGCGCATCGCCACCACCCCGATCGCGATCATCGCCAGCATGAAGACGATCCCCCCGGCGGCGGTGATCGCGATCGCGAAGACGATCCACGGCAGCGCCACGAGGACCCGCTTCGCGGTCTCGCCGCTGCTGCGCCGCCGCCGCTCCCGCGGCTCTCGGGGCGGCCGCCGCGCGGGCCCCGGCCCCTCCTCGAACATCTCGTCGTCGAAGAGGTCCACCGTCACCCGCGGCTCCTCCCCCGCGGCGCTCACGTACGGCTCCCGAAGCGGCGCTGCCGCGTCTCGTACTCGCGCAGGCACTCCTCGAGCGCGGCCCTCCCGAAGTCCGGCCAGAGCTCGTCGCGGAAGACGAGCTCGGAGTAGGCGCACTGCCAGAGCAGGTAGTTCGAGAGCCTTTGCTCGCCGCTGGTGCGGATCAGCAGGTCGGGGTCGTGCATCTCCGGCGCGTAGAGGAGGCGGGCGAAATCCTCGTCGGAGCCGCCATCGAAGCGCTCGGCGGCGTCGAGGATCTCCGCCCGGCCGCCGTAGTTGAAGGCGACGAAGAGGGTGATCCGCGCGTTCCCGGCGGTCTCTGCTTCCGACCACTCCATCCGCTCGACCAGCGCCGGGTCGAGCCCCTCGCGCCGGCCGATGTAGCGCATCCGCACCCCTTCTTCCCTCAGCTCCGGCGTTTCGGTCCCGATCCGTTCGCCCATCATCCCCATCAAACCGCGAACCTCCTCCTCGGGGCGGGTCCAGTTCTCGGTCGAGAACGAGTAGACGGTCAGCTCCTCGATCCCCAGCTCGGCGGCGTCGCGCAGCCGCGCCTTCAGCGTGTCGGCGCCGGCCCGGTGCCCCTCGACCACCGGCAGGTCGCGCTGCTTCGCCCAGCGGCCGTTGCCGTCGGTGATGATCGCTACGTATTTCGCCGCGGTCACGCGAGGCCGCGATCCTCAGACTTCGAGGATCTCCTCTTCCTTGCCCTTGAGCAGGCTGTCGATCTCGGCGACGGCGGCGTCGGTCGCTTTCTGCAGATCGGCCTCGGCCCGGCGCTCGTCGTCCTCGCCCGCTTCGCCTTCCTTCTTGAGATCGCGGAGGTCGCTCATGATGTCGCGGCGGATGTTGCGAACCGCCACCCGCCCCTCCTCAGCGACCCCGTGGGCGACCTTGACCATCTCGCGGCGCCGCTCCTCGGTCATCTCCGGGATCTGCAGGCGGATCACGTTGCCGTCGTTGTTCGGGGTCAGGCCGACGTCGGACTCCTGGATCGCTTTCTCGATCGCCGCGATCGCGCTCTTGTCGAACGGGGTCACGGTCAGCAGCCGGGCGTCGCCGGCGCCGACGTTGGCGAGCTGCTTCAGCGGCGTCGGGTTGCCGTAGTAGTCGACGTTGATCCGGTCGAGCAGCTGCGGCGAGGCGCGGCCGGTGCGGACGGTGATGAACTCGCCGCGCGTCGATTCGACGGATTTGGCCATCCGCTCCTTCGCGTCCGCAAGCAGTTCGTCGATCAGCTCCACCGGTTCTGCGTCCCTCTCTAGGAAGCGGGCTCGCCGGAGACCAGCGTCCCCACCTTTTCGCCGGAGACGATCCTATCTATGTTGGTCTCGTCGCCCATGTTGAAGACGTAGATGGGCAGGTCGTTGTCCATGCAGAGCGAGAGCGCGGTCGAGTCCATCACCCGCAGGCCCCGCTCGATCGCTTCCCTGTGGGTGATCGCGGGGATGAACTTCGCGGCGCTGTTGGTCGCGGGGTCGGAGTCATAGACCCCCTCCACCCCGTTCTTCGCCATCAGGATCGCCTCGGCGTGGATCTCCAGCGCCCGCAGGGCCGCGGCCGTGTCCGTGGTGAAGAACGGGTTGCCGGTGCCCGCGGCGAAGATGACGACCCGGTCCTTCTCGAGGTGGCGCATGGCGCGGCGGCGGATGTAGGGCTCGGCGACCTCCTGGACTTCGATCGCCGACATCACCCGCGTGTGCTGCCCCTGGCGCTCCAGCGCGTCCTGCAGGGTAAGCGCGTTCAGCACCGTCGCCAGCATCCCCATGTAATCGCCGGTGGCCCGGTCCATCCCGCTCGCCGCGCCGTCGAGGCCGCGGTAGATGTTGCCCGCGCCGACCACGATCGCGACCTCGACGCCGCGATTGCGGATCGCCGCCACCTGCTTGGCGATCCGGTCGACCTCGGCGGCATCGGTGCCGAAGCTCTGGCCGCCCATCAGGGCCTCGCCGGAGAGCTTCAGCATGATGCGCCCGAAGCGCGGCTCGGGAGAATCGGTCACCGGGGGAGAGCTTATTCGCCGACGCGGAAGTAGGAGAACCGGGAGATCTGGATGTTCTCGCCGGTTTTCGCCGCCAGCTCCTGGCGCAGCTCCTCGATCGTCTTGCCTTCGTGCTTCTCGGCATTGACGTGGGTCTGGTCGAGCAGGGCGACTTCGCTCGCCCACTTGCCGAGCTGCCCCTCGACGATCTTCTCGACGACGTTGTCGGGCTTGCCTTCTTCGCGCGCCTTCTCTTCGAAGACCTTCCTTTCGGCCTCGCGCTCGGACTCGTCGATTTCGGTCGTCGACACGTACTGCGGCGCGGTTGCGGCGGCATGCAGGGCGACCTGATAGGCGAAGACCCGGAACTCCTCGTTGCGGGCGACGAAATCGGTCTCGCACTGGACTTCGACCATCGCCCCGACCTTGTCGTTGGCGTGGATGTAGGAGGCGACGACGCCCTCGCTGGTGCCGCGCCCTTCGCGCTTGGCGGCGGAGGCCTGCCCCTTGACCCGCAGCAGCTCGACCGCCCGCTCGACGTCGCCGTCGGCCTCGACCAGCGCCGATTTGGCGTCCATCATCGCCGCCCCGGTCCGATCCCGAAGCGCTTTCACGTCAGCAGCGGTAACGCTCATTTCGACTCCTCGGCTTTCTCATCTCCAGTTGGCTCGGCGGCCTGCCCCTCGGACGGCTTCTCCTCCGCAGCGGCCTGACCCTCAGCCTCTGCGGCTGGTGCCGTGGGTGGCGACGATGCAGGACCGTCGCCGGTTTGCGACGGGGTCGTATCGGAGACAGGGCCCGCCGCAGGAGCGGCCTGAGCCTCAGCGGCTTTTTTCGCCTCAGCCTCGGCTTTCTCTTTCTGTTTCCGAGCGGTCTCTTCTTCGTGCTGCTTGGCCTCCTCTGCTTCCCGCCGCGCTTTCTCCTCCTCCTCGCGTTTGCGCCGCTCTTCCTCCTCGCGTTTGCGCCGCTCCATCTCCTCGGCGATCCGCTTCTCCTCCTGCACGCGCCAGGAGGAGGCGCCCTCCTCGATCGCGCCGCCGATCGTCCCGATCACCAGCTCGCATGAGCGGATCGCGTCGTCGTTGCCGGGGATCACGTAGTCGACCGGGGTCGGGTCGCAGTTGGTGTCGACCAGGCCGATGATCGGGATCCGCAGGCGCGCGGCCTCGTTGACGGCGATCTCCTCCGTCTTCAGGTCGGCGACGAAGACCGCGTCGGGCAGGCGGTCCATGTCGCGGACGCCGCCGAGGTTGAACTCGAGTTTGGCGAGTTCGGCCTCCATCCCCATCCGCTCCTTGGTCGGCAGGAGGTCGAGTTTGCCCTCCTCTTTCCAGCCGCTGAGCTCGTGGAGGCGGGCGATCCGGCCCGACATCGTGTTGAAGTTGGTGAGAAGGCCGCCGAGCCAGCGCTTGTTGACGTAGGGCATCTGGCAGCGTTCGGCCCATTCCTGGATCGTGTCGGCGGCCTGCTTCTTCGTGCCGACGAAGAGGACGATGCCGCCCCCGGTCGCCAGCTCGCCGGCGAATTTGCGCGCGTTCTCCAGCAGCGCCTCGGTCTGCAGCAGGTCGATGATGTGGATCCCGTCCATCTCGCCGAAGATGAAGCGGCGCATGTTCGGGTTCCAGCGGCGCGTCTGATGGCCGAAGTGGACTCCGGCCTCGAGCAGATCTCTGAGTTCTGCCTGAGCCATCTGTTGATCTCCTTTGGGTTGTTGCAGCACCCCGTAGCGCTCGCCGGGACCTGGTGGTGGCCAGGCAGGATCCGGTCCGCACCCCGAGGGGAGTGGTCACATTGCGGTCAGGATTGTAGAGCGGCAGCCCTACTCGGCGTGGGCCGCCTCGAGGGCGGCGGCGAGGTCCGGCGGCAGCTGGGAGGTGAAGCCGAGGCGCTCGCCGGTGCGCGGATGGGCGAAGGTGAGCCGGTGGGCATGGAGGAACTGCCGCGGCAGGCCGTAGCGCTCGGCGCCGCCGTAGGTGGCGTCGCCGGTCAGCGGGTGGCCGATCGCGGCGAAGTGGGCGCGGATCTGGTGGGTGCGGCCGGTCTCCAGCCGCGCCTCCAGGTAGGTCTCGCGGGGCAGCAGCTCCAGGACCTCGAAGTGGGTCCGTGCCTGGCGGGAGGCGGCCCCGGAGACGGCCATCCGGTGGCGCCGGCGGGCGGCGCGGCCGATCGGGGCATCGATCGTGCCGGTCCGCGAGGCCAGCCTCCCCCCCGCCAGCCCCAGGTAGATCCGCTCGATCTCGCGCCGGCGCACCGCCTCCTGCAGCGCCGCATGGCTCTCGTCATCCCGCGCGACGACGAGCAGGCCGCTGGTCCCCTTGTCGAGGCGGTGGACGATCCCCGGGCGCTCGGCGTCCCCTCC
>DASTAR010000018.1:0-17372 GCA_035712505.1 Solirubrobacterales bacterium | reverse complement strand
CGACGCTTGTCCGGGCGAGAGATGCCCGACACCCCGACCCGGCTCGTAGCCATCCACCAGCTGCAGCAGCTGCAGCATCGTCTCGTTGTGCTGCAGCTCGTGGGCCAGCAGCATCTCGTAGACGAAGCCGTCCCGCAGCAGCGGGTCCTCGACCCCGGAATCGATCTCCACGCCCTCCAGTACGTCGAGCGTCCGCTCCCGGACGTCCGCCATGTAGGCGCGCAGCTCCTCGTCCCGCAAGATCGGCAGCTCGCCGCGGACCTTGCGCGGGTTCTCGATCGCGTCGTAGAAGCGCCCAAGCTCCCCCCGCAGGGGCTCCCGCCCGCCGACGCGCTGCACCAGCCACAGCTCCTCGAAGTTGGCGATGTGCCCGAGGTCCCAGGCAAGCGGGCTGAGGATCGGCGACCAGACCCGGTTCAGCTGCTCGTCGTCCAGCGGCTCGACCAGCGCCAGCGTCCGCTCCCGCGCCTCGCGAAGCGCGTCGGCGATCACCGCCTTCGACTGGGAGGAGACATCGGTCGCGATGGAAAAACCCTAACCGGTGCCCTCCGCCTCGGGGTCGAGCCAGACGTCCTTCAGCCAGGGCGGCGAGATCGCGAAGCGCGCGGTGGTGCCGGCGCCGATTTCCTCGAGCGGGACAAGGTGGACGCGGCGGCCGGGGGTGTAGCGCTCGCCGTCGGCGATGTCGAGCGTGTTGCCGGCGTGGCTGCCGCCGGAGACGAAGAGATAGCCGGTCTCCGGCCCCCAGCCGTCGATGCCGCGGGCCCCCACCGCTTCGGCGAAGTCCTCGAGCGGGCCGATGCCGGCGTCCGAGCCCCAGTTGGCGGAGCTGGTCATGCCGGAGTTGTAGCCATTGTGCGACGAGGCCCTCTCGTCGACGCGCCCGTCGGACCCGAACCGAAGCTGGACTCCCTCCCAATCATCATGGTGGTAGCCCTTCGCGCCCACCACCGGCATCCCCCGCAGCGTCGCGGAGTCGGCGTAGTAGGTCCAGTACTGGACGTAGAGATTGCCGGCGCGAGGGCCCGCGCAGTCGGCGCCTTCGGCTTGCGAGCGCTCCGCGCCCCCCTCGCGGCAATCGACGACGTGGACGAAGACGGTGACCGGCAGGTCCGCGTCGGTCCGGTGGACCAGCCCCTCTTCGGAGCTGTCGCCGCACCCCGTGCTCCGGCAGCGGCGGAAGTCGATCGGCACCGCCCGCGAGCCGTCCTCGAATACGAGCGTCGGCATGTGCCACCGGACCAGCCTGCCGACTTCGTCCCCGTAGGCGGCGATCAGCGTCGGCTCGTCACCGCACCCGTCCGCCAAGGAGGCCGCACAGAGGATCCGATCGGCCACCGCCTGCGCCAACGGAGCTCCCGGCACCCGCACCCCGGCTGCCACGAGCCCGAGCAGCAGCAGCGAGACGACGCACAGCGTCCCGACCCACTCGACCGTCCCCTGCCCCCGCTCCGAACCCATGGTCCGACGCTAAGAGGCGCCGGCATACAAGTGGGTGTCAAAGGCGCCGATCGGCGCGCGGCACTGTCAGAACTTCGTGACGCCCCGCTGGGCGGCTCAGAGGTTGGCGATCTCGGCGGCGATTTCGGCCGCCGCGGCTTTGGCGTCGGCGAAAAGCATCGACGTGTTCGGTTCGTAGAAGAGGTCGTTGTCGATGCCGGCGAAGCCGGGGCTGAGCGAGCGCTTGATCACGATCACCTGCTGGGCCTCGTTGACCTCGATGATCGGCATCCCGGCGATCGGAGAGTCGGGGTCGTTTTTCGCCGCCGGGTTGGTGACGTCGTTGGCGCCGACGACCACCGCCACGTCGGTGCGCGGCAGTTCCGGGTTGATCTCCTCCATCTCCTTGAGGTTCTCGTAAGGCACGTCGGCCTCGGCGAGGAGGACGTTCATGTGGCCCGGCATGCGCCCGGCAACCGGGTGGATCGCGTAGTTGACGGTGACCCCTCGCTTCTCGAGCTCGTCGGCGACCTCCTTGATCGCGTGCTGCGCCTGGGCAACGGCGAGGCCGTAGCCGGGGACGATCACGACCGAGTCGGCGTAGGCGAGCTTGATTGCCGCGTCCTGGGCGCCGATCGAGACGTGGGGCCGTTCCTCGCCCCCACCACCGCCGCCACCCGAGGGGGCGCCGCCGAAGCCGGAGAAGAGGATGTTGGAGACCGAGCGGTTCATCGCCGTCGCCATCTCCAGGGTGAGGATCGTTCCCGAGGAGCCGACCAGGGTGCCGGCGACGATCAGGGCGACGTTGTCGAGAGCGAAGCCGGCGGCCGCGGCGGAGAGGCCGGTGAAGGCATTGAGAAGCGAGATGACGACCGGCATGTCGGCGCCGCCGATCGGCAGGACGACGAGGTTGCCGAGGATCGCCGCGAGGACGAGCAGGAGGATGAAGAGGCCCTGGGAGGGCGATTCGTGATCGACCGCGAGGACGACGCAGATGACGACTATCGCGATCAGCAGGACGGCGTTGATCACCTGTTGCCCGGGCGCCGCGATCGGCCGGGTGGGGATCAGGTCCTGGAGCTTGGCGAAGGCGATGTTCGAGCCCCAGAAGGAGACCGAGCCGATCACACCGGCCAAGAGGACGGGGATCAGCACTTCCAGCTCCATGCCGTTGAGGCCATGGCGGAGCTCGGACCAGGCGATCAGGGCAACCGCGCCGCCGCCGACGCCGTTGTAGAGGGCGACCATCTGCGGCATCTCGGTCATCTGCACGCGGATCGAGGCGTAGGCGCCCACGCCCGAGCCGATCGCGAGGCCGAGGATGATCAGGCCCCAGTTGCCGATCCCGTCGAGCAGCAGCGTGGTGACGACCGCGACCGCCATGCCGACGGCGGCGATCAGGTTGCCGCGTTTGGCAGTGGTCGGGTGGGTGCCCTGTTTGATCCCGATGATGAACAGCGAGAAGGCGACGATGTAGAGGGCGGTGGAGGCGTCTCCGCCTCTCGCGAGCACGGCCAGACTCACGATCCGCCTCCGTCAGAGCTGCCCGCCCCCGGACGCGAAGCGGAGGAGGTGGGCTTGGTCTGGGGCTTCGGTTTGCGGCTGAACATGCCGAGCATCCGGTCGGTGACCATGAAGCCGCCGACGATGTTGATCGCGCCGAAGGCGATCGCGATCGTCCCGATCACGTACTCGATCCCGTCGTTGGCCTCGCCGACGACGATCAGGCCGCCGAGCATGACGATGCCGTGGATCGCGTTGGTCTGCGACATCAGCGGCGTGTGCAGGGTGGTCGGCACCTTCGAGATCACCTCGAAGCCGACGAAGATCGCGAGCACGAAGATGGTCAACTCGGCAAACAGGTCCATGGCTACTTCGCTGCCCTCTCGTTCTTGATCTCGCCGCTCTGGGTGATCAGCGCGGCGGCGATGATGTCGTCCTCGGTGTCCACCTTCACGGCCCCGTCCTCGCCGACGATCAGGCCGAGCAGGTTCTCGAGGTTCTTCGCGTAGAGCTGGGAGGCCGGCGCCGGCATCTCCGAGGGGAGGTTGCGCGGCCCGATCACTTTGACGCCGTTCTCGACCACGGTCTGCCCGGGCTGGGTCAGCTCGCAGTTGCCGCCGGTCTCGGCGGCGAGGTCGACGATCACCGACCCCGGTGCCATGTTGCGGACGCCCGCGGCGGTGATCAGCAGCGGCGCCGGGCGACCCGGGATCGCGGCGGTGGTGACGATGATGTCCTGTTTCGCCGCGTTCTCGGCCAGGGCGTCGCGCACCTGCGCGTTCTCCTCGTCGGTCAGCGGCCGGGCGTAACCGCCCTCCCCCTCGGCATCGGGGATGAAGTCCAGTTCCAGCGGCCGGCCGCCGAGCGAGGCGATCTGCTCCCAGGCGGCGCGACGGATGTCGAAGCCGGTGACGATCGCGCCGAGGCGCTTGGCGGTGGCGACCGCCTGCAGCCCGGCGACGCCGGCGCCGAGGACGAGGACCTTGGCGGGCGGCACGGTGCCGGCGGCGGTGGTCATCATCCCGAAGAAGCGGCCGGACTCGCGAGCGCCGATCAGCGTCGCCGCGTAGCCGGCGGCGGCGGCCTGCGAGGAGAGCGCGTCCATCGCCTGGGCGCGCGTCGTGCGCGGGATCGCCTCCATCGCGAAGGCGGTGACGCCGGCGGCGGCCAGGGCCTTGTTGGTCTCGGCGGCGACCCAGGGGTTGAGGTGCGAGACGAAGAGCTGGTTGCCGTTCAGCTTCGCGACGTCAGCGGCGGTCGGGACGGCCACGTGGAGGACGACTTCGGCGCCCCAGGCCTGCTCGGCCGAGCCGACCTCGGCGCCGGCCTCCTCGTAGGCCTGGTCGGTGTGCCCGGCGGCCACGCCGGCCCCCGACTCGACGACGACGTCGACGTGCTCGTTCTTCTTCAGCGATTTGACGACGTCAGGGATGAGCGCGACCCGGCGCTCCCCCTCGGCGGTCTCTTTCGGCACTCCGATCTTCATGGCGCGGCGCGGGAGGATATGCGAAACGCTCAGGGGACCGTCTCGTCCCCTCCGCTCAGGCAGAAACGCCAGCCAGCGCGGCGAGGCGCGCCAGCGTGTACTGCTGCTCGGCGCGGTCGACGTGGACCGGCGAGACGATCAGGCGGTCGATGCCGGCGCCGCGGAAGCGCTCGACCCGCTCGGCGACCTCGGCCTCGGTCCCGACCAGCGAGGTCGCCTCGACGATCTCGTCGGGCATCGCCTCGAAGGCGCCGCCGCGGTCGCCGTCCTGGAAGCGCCGCTGGACCTCGTCGGCGACCTCGCCGAAGCCGAAGCGGTGGGCGAGGTCGACGTAGAAGTTGGTCTTGCGGCTGCCCATGCCGCCGAAGTAGAGGACCAGGCCGGCCTTGACGACGTTCTTCGCCGCCTCCAGGTCGCCGTCGATCGCCACCTGCAGCGAGGGGCTGACCTCGAGGTCGGAGCGCTGCCGGCCGCCCTTGGCGAAGCCGGCCTCCAGGTGCTCGCCCCAGGTCTGCTCGAAGGCGTCGACGCTGAAGAAGATCGGGATCCAGCCGTCGCAGATCTCCGCCGCCATCTCCACCGATTTGCGCCCGATCGCGCCGACGAAGACGGGGATCTGGTTGCGCAGCGGGTGGAAGTTCAGCTTCAGCGGCTTGCCCTCGCCGCCCGGCAGCGGCAGCGTGTAGTGCTCGCCCTGGTGGTCGACCGGGCCCTCGCGGGCGATGATCTCGCGCACGACTTCGATGTACTCGCGGGTGCGCCCCCAGGGCTTCGCGTAGGGCACGCCGTACCAGCCCTCGGAGACCTGCGGGCCCGATGGCCCGAAGCCGAAGAGGAAGCGGCCGCCGGAGAGCTTGTCGATCGTCGCCCCCGCCATCGCCGCCGCGGCCGGCGGGCGCGCCGGCACCTGCATGATCGCCGCGCCGAGGTTGATCCTCTCGGTCCGCGCCGCCAGCCAGGCGAGCACGCTGACCACGTCGGAGCCGTAGGACTCCGCGGCCCACACCGACTCGTAGCCCATCCCCTCGGCCGCCAGAACCAGCTCCGCGGCCTCCTCGCCGGCCGGTCCGATTCCCCAGTAACCGAGGTTGAGTCCGAGCTTCAGGCCCACAGTGCGCCCACCCTATTGAATAGGGCGATGGCCGGCCCAGCTTCTTCCGCCGCATCACCCGCGCAGGGGCTTTCCAGCGGCGAGGCGCAGGCGCGGCTGCGCAAGCTCGGGCCGCCGCCCGAAACCTCCTCGCGCTCGACCGCGAGCATCGTCGCCGGCAACGTCTTCACCCTCTTCAACGCGATCATCGGCGCCTTCTTCGTCCTCGACCTCGCGCTCGGCCTGTACGCGGACTCGATCTTCGGCCTGATCGCGGTGATCAACTCCTACATCGGGATCCGCCAGGAGCTGAAGGCGAAGGCGACGCTGGACGAGCTGGCCGTCCTCGTGGCGCCGCACGCCCGGGTCGTCCGCGACGGGACGGTGGCCGAGCTCCTATCCACCGAGATCGTTCCGGGCGACGTCGTCCAGGTCGGGCCCGGGGACCAGCTGATCGCCGACGGCGAGGTGATCGCCTCGCGCGGGATGACGATGGACGAGTCCCTGCTGACGGGCGAGAGCGACGGGATCAGGAAGGGCGGCGGCGACCGCGTCCTCTCCGGCTCCTTCTGCGTCTCCGGCTCGGGGCACTACGTGGTCGACGCGGTGCGCGAGGAGAGCTACGCCGGCCGGATCGCGGGGGAGGCGAAGACCTTCCGCCACCCGCCCTCGCCGCTGCAGGAGGAGGTCAACCGGGTGATCATCGCCTCCACCTACGTGATGCTGCCGCTGGCGGTACTGCTGATCCTCAGCCTGAAGCTGCGCTCCGTGGGGCTGCACAGCGCCGCGCAGACGGCGACCGCCGGCCTGGTGACGCTGATCCCGGAGGGCCTGGTGCTGCTGATGAGCGTCACCTTCGCGGTGGCTGCCGTCCGGCTGGCGAGACGCGCGACCCTGGTCCAGCAGATGAGCGCGACCGAGAGCCTCGCCGCGGTCGACACGATCTGCGTCGACAAGACCGGGACCCTGACCGCGGGGGAGCTGCGGCTGGCGGGGGTCGAGTACGTCGACGGGGTCGATCCGGACGCGGGGGCGCAGGCGCTCGGCCGCTTCGCGGCCAGCGCCGGCGACCGCAACAAGACCCTGGAGACGATCGCGCAGAGGTTCCCCGGGCAGGCGGGGCGGGTGACCGGCGAGGTCCCCTTCTCCTCGGAGTACAAGTGGAGCGGCGTCTCGCTGGACGGCGGCTCCGGCGGCGCGACCTACGTGATGGGGGCGCCCGACGTCCTCACCGGGTCCGGGGCGCTGACCCTGCCCGCGCGGCTCGCGGCAAAGCTCGAAGCCGAGACCGCGGCGGGGCGGCGGGTCGTCGCCTTCGGCCAGACGAGCGAGGCGCTTCCGGACGACCCCGCGGCGGGCGGGGCGCCGCGGCTGACGCCGCTGGCGCTGGTCGTCCTCGAGGAGACGCTGCGGCCCGACGCGGCGGAGACGATCGCGACGATGCGCGAGGCCGAAGTCGACCTGAAGCTGATCTCCGGCGACGCCGCCGCCACCGTCACCGCCGTCGCCTACGGCGTCGGGGTGCCGCGCGAGGCCGGCGTGATCGAGGGCCCGAACCTGCCCGAGGACGAGGAGGGCCTGAAGAGGGCGGCGCTGGAGAACACGATCTTCTGCCGGATCAAGCCCGAGCAGAAGAAATCGTTGGTGGGGGCGCTTGTCGGGGCGGGCCGGTACGTGGCGATGATCGGCGACGGCGTCAACGACGTCCCGGCGCTGAAGCGGGCGCGGATGGCGGTCTCGATGGGCTCGGGCACGCAGGTGACCAAAGGCGTCGCCGACGTCGTCCTGCTCGAGGACCAGTTCTCGCGGCTGCCGGAGGCGGTCGGCGAAGGAAAACGGATCGCCCGCAACATCCACCGCCTCGGCCGCCTCTACCTGACCAAGACCGTCTACGCGGCGACCCTGATCCTGCTGGTGGCGGTGCCGGGGTTCGTCTTCCCCTTCCTGCCCCGCCACCTCACCGTCGCGGCCTTCCTGACGATCGGCGTCCCCTCCTTCGCCCTCGCCCTGCTGCCCTCGGAGGGGCCGCTCTACCGCGGCCGGCTGCTGCGCGCGCTGGCCGCCTTCGCCGTCCCGGCCGGGGTCTCCACCGCGCTCGCCTCGATCCTCTCCTTCTTCCTCGTCGACACGCTCGCCGGCGGGACGCTGGCCGAGGGCCGGACCGCGGCGACCTCGACGCTGATCGCCCTCGGCCTCGCCTTCATCCTCCTGCTCGAGCGCGGCCCCGGCCGCGAGCACATCGCGATCCAGAGCAACATGCTGGCGATGGTGCTGGCCCTGGGCGGCGCCTACGCCGGCATCCTCGCGCTCCCCTTCCTGCGCGACTTCTTCGAACTCGTCCTGCTCGGGCCGGGCGAATGGTTCCTGGTCTTCCTCTCCGTCGCGATCGGCCTGACCATCGCCAGCGTCCTGTGGAAAGTGCCGCAGATCGAAAGGCTGGAAGTTCCGGGGGAGCGGGTAGAAGCCGAGGCGTGAGCCTCGATTCCTACGCTCTGGAACCCGACTGCTACGACGAGGCGTTCGACTGCGACGGGGCGCCGCGGACGCACTACGCGCCGCTCGTCGATGCGCTGGAGGCGCTGGACCTGAAGGAGCTGCGCGAGCGGGTCGAGCGGGGCGTCGCCGCCGGCGGGCTCACCTTCGGCGAGGACGAGCCGATCGCCGTCGATCCGGTGCCGCGGCTGGTCGAGGCCGAGGAGTGGGAGCGCCTCCAGGCGGGCCTGCGGCAGCGGGCGCGGGCGCTCAACGCCTTCCTGCTCGACGCCTACGGGCCACAGCGGATCTTCGACGCGGGGGTGGTGCCGCGGCGGCTGCTCGAGACCTCGGAAGGGTACGCGCCGGCGATGCTCGGCCTGCTCGACCCGGAGGTGCCGCCGGCGACCGTGGCAGGCCTCGACCTCGTCCGCGGTGAGGACGGGAAGCTGCGGGTGCTCGAGGACAACCTGCGGATGCCGTCCGGCGCCATCTACGCATTCGCCATACGGGAGATCGTCGCCGCGGAGGTCGACTGCCCGCTGCGCCCGCGCGGGCACGGCGACTACCTCGCGCAGCTCGGCGCCGCGCTGCGGGCGGCCGCGCCCGAGGGGCGGGACGAGCCGGTCGTCGCGATCCTCTCCGACGGGCCCGAGAACGGCGCCTGGTACGAGCACGAGCGGATCGGGCGGGAGCTCGGGTTCCCGATCGTCACGCCAGGGCAGCTGGAGCTGAGCCGGGAACGGATCTTCGCCCGCCTCTCGCGCCGGCGCCGGACGCAGGTCGACGTCATCTACCGCCGCCAGGACGCGGACCGCCTGACCGAGCCGGACGGCGGCCTCACCGACCTTGGCGAGCTGTTGCTGCCGGCGCTGCGCTCCGGCCGCGTGCGCTGCGCCAACGCCCTCGGCACCGGACTCGGCGACGACAAGCTGACCCAAGCCTACGTCGAGCGGATGGTCGGTTTCTACCTCGGCGAGGAGCCGCTGCTGCACTCGGTCCCCAGCTACGACCTCAGCAACGAGGAAGATCGGCGGCAGGCGATGGAGCGACTGGACGAACTGGTGATCAAGCCGCGCGGCGGCTTCGGCGGCCACGGGGTGACGATCATGCCGCGGGCGAGCGAGCCCGAGCGCAAGCGGGCGGTGGCGGTCGTGCGGCGGCGCCCCGATCGGTTCATCGCCCAGGAGCCGGTGGAGCTCTCCAGCCACCCGACCGTCCGCGGCGCGGGCCTGCGGCCGCGGCGGATCGACCTGCGGCCCTTCGTGGTCAGCGGCCCGAGCGGAGCGGCGGTGATGGTCGGCGGGTTGACGCGCTTCGCGAAGGGGGCCGGCGAGATGGTCGTCAACAGCTCCCAGGGCGGCGGCTGCAAGGACACCTGGGTCCTGGAGAATGCAGCGGCATGAAGCGAGCCCGACATGGCAGGCCCCTGATCGGGGTCACCACCTCGGAGGTGCGGGAGCCGAAACGGATCCAGCAGACGCCCGAAAGCGAGCCGAAGGTCCGCGAGATGGTCCTCGGGCTCACCTACCTGCGCGCGATCGAGGCCGCCGGGGGGATGCCGATGGTGATCCCCCCGCTGCCCGAGGAGATGATCGAACCGCTGCTCGATCGCCTCGACGGCATCTGCCTCTCCGGCGGTCCCGACATCGACCCGCTCGCCTACGGGGCCGAGCCGCACCCGCACCTCGGCCCGACCGAGCCCGACCTCGACCGCTTCGAGCTGACCGCGGCGCGCTGCGCAGATGCGCGCGAGCTCCCGGTCCTCTCGATCTGCCGCGGCACCCAGGCCCTCAACGTCGCCCGCGGCGGCTCCCTCCACCAGCACCTGCCGGACGTCACGCAGGCGGTTGTCCACAGGCAGCAGGCGCCGGGGACCGAGACGAGCCACCCGATCGAGATCGAGCCGGGGAGCCGGCTGGCGGCGGCGCTCGAAGACGACGAGGTCGAGGTGGCCGACAAGCTCGACGTCAACTCCTTCCACCACCAGGCGATCGACCGGCTCGGCGAGGGGCTGGAGGTGGTCGCGCGGGCGCCCGACGGGACGATCGAGGCGGTCGAGGACCCGGAGCACCCGTTCACGATCGGCGTCCAGTGGCACGCGGAGACGCTGGTGCACCGCCCCTACGAGGCGGCGTTGTTCAGGCACTTCGTCGAGGCCCGTCGTTTCAGTCCTGTGGTGGCCTGACCAAGCAGTTCAAGGACGCAGGGAGCGCCGCGTGCTCTGCACGCAAGCGACTGAGGACGCCGAAATGCGCCGGTCAGGGCGCCACAGGCGGAAGCACGAACTGCGACACGATCAAGTTCGCCGCCAGCTTCGGCTCGGCGCCCTTGCGGCGGCGCTCGATCCGCACCTCGATCACGACCGTGCTCTTGCCGACGTGCAGTGGCTCGGCGCGGGCCTCGATCTCGTCGCCGAGGATGCCGGCGGCGAAGACGTTCAGCTTCAGCTCGATCGTCGTGAAGTTGTGGCCGGGCGGGATGCTGCGAAAGGTGGCCCAGGCGGCCACGGTGTCGCCGAGCGCCGTCCAGACGCCACCGTGGACGAAGCCGCCCGGGTGCAGGTGGCGCTTGTCGACGACGATCTGACCGCGGGCGTGCGAGTCCTCGACCTCGAGCGGCTCGATCGCCAGGTCGCCGGGGAAACTCCCCGGCAGGAAGCTCCGGACCGTCTCCGCCGTGATCATCGAGCTGGGGTGCGGCTGGTCGTTCATCCGGGCGGCAGCCTATTCATAAAGAACGAGCTCTACGGGTCGAGGCCGAAGCCTTCGAGCCCGTGGTCGCCGTAGGGCTCGTCGCGCTCACGCACCGCCTCGCGGAACCCGGACTCGGCGGCGCGGCGCACGAAGGCGTGGCCCTCCTCGGTGTGGCGGGCGATGCCGTCGAAGAAGGTGCCGAGGACCTGCGTCTGGGCGAGGCCCTGGGCGTGCACGGTCTGGTTGACCAGCAGCTTCATCATCACCAGCTGGTTGATCGGCATCCGCGCGACCCGCTCCAGCAGGCGCTCGAAGCGCTCGTCGAGCCGGTCCGGCGGTGCGGCCTCGGTCGCGAGCCCCCACTCCGCCGCCTCGGCGCCCGTCAGCGAGTCGCCGGTCAGCAGCAGCCGCTTGGCCCGCATCGGCCCCAGCCGGCTCGCCCACATCGCCGTCGTCGGAGAGCCCCAGACCCGCGCCGGCGGGTAGCCGATCTTGGCGTCGGAGGCGATCACCAGCAGGTCCGAGCAGAGCGCCATGTCGGTGCCGCCGGCGACGCAGTAGCCGTGCACCTTGCAGAGGACCGGCTTCTCGGAGTGGAAGAGGCTCATGAAGCCGCGCACGTTGCGGCTCATGAACTGGTAGTCGGTGACCGGGTCCCAGTTGGTGTCCGGGGCGTGGTTGGCGCCGATCACCGCCGGGTCGAGCGGTGAGCCGGGCGGCGGTGCCGTGCCCTCCCCCAGCTCGCTCATATCGCCCTCGGCCGAGGCGACCAGGTCGTAGCCGCCGCAGAACCCGGTGCCGTTGCCGGCGAGGGCGATCGCGTGCACCTCGGGGTCGAGGTTCGCCCGCTCCACGCACTCGGCCAGCTCGACCGGCATCCGTGCGGTGATCCCGTTCCCCCGCTCGGGCCGGTTCAGGGTGATGCGCGCGACGCGCCCGTCGACCTCATAGAGAAGCGTCTCCACGAGCCGACCCTAGCCGGTAGTGGAGAGTTGATCTCGCTATAGGGAGATCAACTCTCCAGTTGCCGCTTAGTTGAGGCGTTCGACGAGCATTGCCTTGCCCTGACCGCCGGCTACGCACATCGTCTCCAGGCCGACCTGCTTGTCGTCGGTCTCGAGGACGTTGAGGAGCGTGCCCATGATCCGGGCGCCGGTCATCCCGAAGGGGTGGCCGAGGGCGATCGCGCCGCCGTGGGTGTTGAGCTTGTCTTCGTCGATCCCGCATTCGGCCATGATCGGGATCACCTGGGCGGCGAAGGCCTCGTTCAGCTCGACCCGGTCGACGTCGGCGATCGTCATCCCGGCGCGGTCGAGGACCTTCTTGATCGCGCCGATCGGAGCGACGCCCATCAGCTCCGGCTCGTTGCCATGGGTGGCGGCGGTGATGATCCGGGCCCGCGGCTTCAGGCCGAGCTCCTTGGCTTTCTCGGCGCTCATCAGCAGCACCGCGGCGGCGCCGTCGTTCAGCGGGCAGGAGTTGCCGGCGGTGACGCCGCCGCCGCCGAAGGCCTCCGGCAGTTCGGAGAGCTTCTCCAGGGTCGAGGAGGCGCGCGGGCCGTCGTCCTTGCTGACCTCGTTGCCGTCGGGCAGCTTCACCGGGACGATCTCGCGGTCGAAGAAGCCGTCCTCCTGGGACTTGACCGCCAGTTCCTGGGAGCGCTGGGCGAACTTGTCCATGTCGGCGCGGCTGACCTCGTACTTCTTGGCGACGTTGACGGCGGTCTCGCCCATCGCGATGTAGGCGTTGGGCTGGCCGTCGTTGCCTTTGAGGTTGTCGTTCTGGTCGTCGCCGCCGGCGGCCTCGGTGCGCTCGTTGTAGCGGCTCACCCACTCGACGCCGACGGCGAGGTAGGCGTCCCCCTCGCCGGCCTTGATCGCGTTGCCGGCATGGCGGATCGCGTCGAGGCTGGAGGAGCAGTAGCGGGAGACGGTGACCCCGTTGACCTCCTGCGGCAGCTTCGCGCTGAGCAGGGAGACGATGCGGGCGAGGTTGAAGGCCTGCAGGCCCTGCGGCATGCCGACGCCGCAGAAGACGTCTTCGATCAGGGCCGGGTCGACCTCGGGGTTGCGCTCGAGCAGCTGGTCGACCACGTAGGCGCCCATCTCGTCGGGGCGCAGCTGGGCCAGCGAGCCCTTGAAGGCGCGGCCGATCGGCGTGCGGATGGTGTCGACGATCACTGCTTCGGGCATTCCGTTATCTCCTCTGGGGCGTGGGAAGGGCTTGCGACTGCGGCAGGAGGGTAGTTGACGAGGACCGCGGGCGTCTCGTGCGGTTTGTTACGAGGTTCTGCGGCAGCGTCATGGACCTGCGTTACATTCGCCTCAATCCACCTCGCGGGTACCGCGAGCTCTGCCGCCCGGCGGCGACGAAAGGAGGGTTCCTAGATGCCTGAGGGTTACTGCGTCAAGGAGCGCAAGAAGGTCGAGATCAAAGACGCCAAGCAGGTGACGATGAAGAACGGTCGCCCGGCGATCCAGGGCGTCTGCCCGGACTGCGGGACGAAGATCTTCAAGATCGGGAAACTCGAATAGGAGCCCCCTGAGAGGAATTTGAACCCGGCGCTGCCGGGGAGCGTATGCCGGGTCGGATGATCCCTGAGACCCTGAAGAGGGGAAATTCGACCCGGGGCGCGCTCAGCCGCGAACGCGACGTCCGCGAGGCCTACGCCGCCCACTCCGGCGAGCTGTACGGCTTCGCGGTCCGCTCGCTCGGCGATGCCGGCCTCGCCGAAGAGGCGGTGCAGGAGACCTTCGTCCGCGCCTGGCGGGCGGGCGAGCGCTTCGACCCTAGGATCGGCTCGCTGCGGACCTGGCTGTTCGCGATCCTCCGCAACGTCGTCATCGATCTCGGCCGGGCGCGGGCGGTGCGGCCCGGCGTCGCCGAGGGCGGCGTCGAGCCGAGCGTCGAGCCGCTCGAGGACGCGCTGCTCTCCTGGCAGGTGGAGGAGGCGATGCGGCGGATCGGGTCCGAGCACCGGCGGGTGATCGTCGAGACCTACTACCGCGGCCGCCCCTACGCCGAGGTCGCCGAGGAGCTCGGCGTCCCGGAGGGGACGATCAAGAGCCGCGTCTACTACGGGCTGCGAGCGCTGCGGGTCGTGCTCGAGGAGATGGGCTATGAAGACTAGGAACAACTGCCGTGACTGGCGTGAGCTGCTCGGCGCCTATGCGCTGGGGCACCTGCAGGGTGCCGAGCTCGTCGGCCTGGAGGCGCACCTCGAGGGGTGCGCCCAGTGCCGCGCCGAGCTGGCGCTGCTGAAACCGGTGGCACAGATGCTCCCGCACGCCGACCCCGAGCATTTCGAGTCGGTGCCGCAGCCACCGGCCGATCTGGGCGCGCGGATCGCGGCGACGATCGCGGGCGAACGGCGGCAGATCGAGAGGCGGCGTCGCCGTCGGGTGTTCGGAGGACTGGCACTGGGCGGGGCGACGGCGGCGCTCGCCGCGGCCGTGCTGGCGATCTTCGTCCTCGGCGGCGGCAGCGGCGAGCCCCAGCAGCACGTCCGCTTCGCATCCCTGCCGCAGGGGGTGGCGATCGACGCGACCCTGGAACCCCACACCTACGGAACCGAGATCCGCATGTACGTCCACGGGATCGCATCCGGCACGCTCTGCACGGTTTCGCTGAAGGGGCCCGGCGGCGTGTCCTACCCGGCCGGGACCTTCCGCTACCGCTGGGGCGAGGACTCCGAAGCGGTGCTGAGCTCGGCCCTCGATCTCTCGCGGACGCGGGCGGTCGTCGTCCACGCCGGGAAACGAGTTTTCGTCGCTCCTCTGGGGAGGGCGTCGGTAACGGCAAACACCCGACTCGAGGAGGAATCGACCTGACCGCCATGACCAACAAGAACAAGACCTACTCATTCGCGCTGCTGGCGGTGGTGGGCGCGATCGCGCTTGCGGTCGCCGGCTGCGGCGGTGGCGGCAGCTCGACGAGCGAAAGCAGCAACGCCAGCTCGAAGGAAAACGCCTCGAGCGAAAGCTCGAACGGCTACGGCAATCGCTACGGCGCTGAAAACGAAGGCGAAGGCGAAGGCGAAACCAAGGGCGCCGGCTCCGAAGCGGGGGCCGAAAGCGGCGCCGGCGTCGTCTCCCTCGGCAACGCCCAGAAGCTCGGGATGGTCCTCGTCGACTCCAACGGCATGACCCTCTACGACTTCCACAAAGACAAGGGGACGACGTCCTCCTGCTACGGCCCCTGCGCGGAAGGCTGGCCGCCGATGCTGACCGAAGGCGAACCGACGGTGGGCAACGGAGCCTCGGCCTCGAAGCTGGGCACGACCGAACGCAAAGACGGGACGATGCAGGTCACCTATGCCGGCCACCCGCTCTACACCTTCGTCGAGGACAAAAAGCCCGGCGAAGCCAACGGCAACGACGTCAGCGCCTTCGGCGGCCAGTGGTACGCCCTCAGGGGCAGCGGCGAGGAGGCGGGGGGCTGAGACCCCCCCTCGCTCGGCCAAAAGAACCTTAGTATTCGAGTAAAGTCCCTGCGCAGATCAGCGCAGGGACTTGAAGGGGGAGTTCTGAGGTGAGGCGAGCTTTCGCGGTCTTTTGCCTACTGGTGGGCGTGGCGGTTGGCGTCATCGGCTGCGGAGGAGATTCCGGCGGCGCCACCGGAAAGACCGCGAACGAAGCACCCGCCCGGAGCAGCACCTCCCCTACCACTTCTGAAGTTCCACAGAAGCCGAAAAAAGGCAGCTGGGGAGCGGTGTTCGGAGCGGAAAGCGAATCGGGGATCATGCTCTTCGATCTCTCCGGCCACGCCCTCTACCGCTTCGACGGAGACCAGGGCCCAATCTCCTCCTGCTATGGGACCTGCGCCGAAGCCTGGCCCCCAGCGCTGAGCGAAGGCAAGATCCGGGCGGTGGGCGTCCCGCGCAGGCTGGTCGGCACCACGAAGCGCAAGGACGGGACGATCCAGCTCACCTATGCCGGCCACCCGCTCTACACCCACAGCGGCGAACGCCAGGGCGAATCCAAGGGCAACGGCGTCGAGGCCTTCGGCGCGAAGTGGCACGCCCTGCGCCGCAGCGGCAAGGACGTGACGGACTAGAAGGGATCGGCGTCGATCCCGTGGTTCCCTTGTCCTGAATAGGCGGACAAAGGAACCACAAAACTCTTAGCGGGGGGAGAACTTAGGTGTCCCGGTTCCTTAGTCCTGCATGTCAGGACAAAAGAACCACACAACGAATAGAGCTGGGTCATATGGCCGAATCGCAGAGACCGCAACATCGCAGGGTGGCGTCGTCTCCCTCGATCAACTCAGGGAGGAGGGGGTCTCGCGCCGTCGGGCAGCAGAACGCGCCGAGGCAGGAAAGCTCCATCGCGTACACCGGGGGATCTACACGGTGGGGCATCGGTCGATCTCGCGACACACGCACCTCCGCGCTGGACTGCTGGCTTGTGGAGAGGGGGCCGTCGTCTCCCATGCCACCGCGGCCGCGTTCCATCGGCTCTTCGACGAGTGGCCGCATTTCATCGATGTGACCGTGCCCGTGGAGGCGGGGCGGAAGATCGCCGGCGTCCGCTGTCGACGCTGCCGCTACCCAGAGCCGGAGGAGGTTGAAGTTCGCGATGGGATCGCGGTGACGACGGTGGCTCGGACGCTGGTCGACCTGGCCGGAATTCTCCGCTTGCCTGATCTCCGGAAGGTCGTGGGACGGACCGCAACTCTCAGGAAGCTCGACCCTCGAGCGGTTGACATCGCGATTTACAACGCGAAGGGAAGACGGGGCCTGAAGAAACTCGAGCTTGCGCTCGTTCCCTACCGAACCAAGGACGGGAAGGTGCCCGACGTCCGCAGCGACTTCGAGACGCTCATGCTCCCGCAGCTGCTCGACAGGGAGCTGCCGCGGCCGAACACGAATGCTCCAATCCACATCGAGGGCGAACGCTTTCTCGTCGACTTCCTCTGGGAGCGGGAGCGGGTGATCGTCGAAACCGACGGGCGGGAGACCCACGAGACGCCCACCGCCTTCCAGGATGACCGCCGTCGCGACCAGTTCCTCGCCGCCGCCGGCTATCGCGTACTGCGCGTCACCTGGAACCAGATCCACGGCGACACCGCAGGCGTGCTCGAGCGCATAAGCCGCGCCCTCACTCCGAAACGCTGATCCCGCGGTTCCTTTGTCCGGCCCTGCCGGACAAAGGAACCGCGACTTTGACGCTCAGTCTTCGGCGACGCCGCTGAGCTTGGCGCGCTTGCGGTAGCTCAGGGACGGGGGGACGAGCTGGCGGATCTCGGAGAGGAGGCGGGCGGAGAGCTCGCTCGGATCCTCGTCGGGGCGGGGCTGGCCGCCGACCGGGTCGAAGAAGCGGATGCGGATGCGGGGGCGGCGGGGGAAGCCGGTGAGGTCGCTCGTCCCCTCGATCGCGACGAGGCTGACGTGGGCCTCGGGGACCTCGAGGGCGAGGCGGCCGACGCCGCTGCGCGCCCTCATCACCTTGCCCCTCGAGCGGGTGCCCTCGGGAAAGACGCCGACGCAGGAGCCGCCGCGCAGCGCCTCGATCGCGTTGGCGAGCGCCTGGGCGTCGCCCGCGCCGCGGACGATCGGGATCTGGCCCATGCCGTCGAGCACCGGCGCCAGGCCCCTCACGTCCCAGAGGGTCGATTTGGCGAGCGCCCGGATCATCCGCCGCTTGCGCGCGGCGACGCCGATCATCACCGGGTCCCAGTGACTGTC
>DASTAR010000017.1:0-7867 GCA_035712505.1 Solirubrobacterales bacterium | reverse complement strand
GAGGACGCCGGGCTCGCCTCGGGCTTCGTCAACACCAGCATGCAGGTAGGAGGCGCGATCGGCCTGGCGATCCTGGCGACCCTCTCGGGCGAGCGGACGAAGTCCCTGCTCGGCGACGGCGAAAGCCTCGCCCAGGCGCTGACCTCCGGCTACCACGTGGCCTACCTGGTCGGCGCCGTGCTGGCGGCGATCGCGGTGGCGATCGCGGTCTTCGTCCTGCGGGCCCCCCGGCCCCAGGCGATGCCGGCGGCGCCTCGGGAGGAGCCGGAGCCCGTGCTCTCAGAGGCCGGCTGAGCCGCCTACTCGTCGGTATTTAAATCCCTCCCTCCGGGCGGCCGATGAGGGAGGTATGGCGCCACCCGCACCCTTCTCGTCGGTCGCGATGCCGGCCTTCGCCGAAGCCCCCGACGAGCGGGCGCGGATGGGGAGGATCTCCGGGGTCCTCTGGATCCTCGCCTCCTTCATCGCCGTCGCCAACTGCTATCTGCCCGGCGCCCAGCACGTCCCGATGGGCTGGGTCTTCGGCCTCAGCGCCGCGCTCTTCCTCTACGGCCTGGCCGCGGCCCTCGGGTGGCTGCGCTGGGACCGCGCCTCGATGAAGACGCTGGGGATCGGGATGGTCCTCACGGTCCCGGTGATCGGTCTCGGGATCTTCTTCACCGGCGGCGCGATGAGCTTCGTGCAGCCGATGCTCGTCACCACCCTGCTCTATGCCGCTTTCTTCTTCCCGGCGCCGTGGGCCTGGCCGCTCTCGATCGAGCTGATCCTCGTCGCCGGCACTCCCCTTCTCTACGACGGCAACGCGATCGAAGAGGCCTTCCTCTCGAACTACATCGCCCTGATCGCCGCCTTCCTCTCAGCCACCTGGGTCCTCGTAGGGCTGCGGAAGCGGCTGCTCGAGGCCGAGCTCCACCACCGCGACATCGCCCACCGCGATCCCCTCACCGGGGTCGCCAACCGCCGCCAGTTCGACACCGTGCTGCAGCGGGAGATCGCCGCCCGCTCACACCCCGCCGGCGTCGGCAGGCGGGGGGAGGAGGACCCGCTCGCCCTGCTGGTCCTCGACCTCGACGACTTCAAGCAGATCAACGACAACCACGGCCACCCGGTCGGCGACGCCACCCTCCGCCAAGTCGCCGAACGCGCCCAGTCGATGCTGCGCTCCGGCGACACCCTGGCCCGCATCGGCGGCGACGAGTTCGCGATCGTGGCGCCCGGGGTCCAGGGCGAGGCGGTCCGCAACTTCGCCCAATCCGTCTGCGACGCCGTCAGCATCCAGTATTCCGACGCGGGTACCCCGTCCCCCTCCGCCTCGGTCGGCTGGGCGGTCTTCCCCGAGGACGGTCGCGACTTCGAGAGCCTGATCCGCGCCGCCGACGAGCGGATGCTGAAGCGCAAGCACCCGCAGCCGGCGGCCGTCTGACTAGGATCGGCAGATGCCCCGGGAGAAGAAGCCGGTCAACTGGCGCGCCTGGCTCGTCGCCGTCCTCAGCGCCCTCGTCCTCGTCGTCGCGCTGCAGAACTCGCAGGAAGTCAGCTTCGAAGTCCTCTTCGCCAGCTTCAACGCGCCGCTGATCGTGGTGATCCTCCTGGCGACGGCGATCGGCGTCCTGATCGGCTACATCGCGCCGCTCGTGTGGCGCCATCGCCGCGAGGAGAGGCATCACAACTCCTGATCTTTTAAGCTTCCCTGTGCAATGGGGGAAGCACGGCGAGGGAGAGGGAGATGACGGTTCTTCAGGACGAGATTCCGCAGGACTGGTACGAGACGGCGTTCACCGGGATGAGCGCCGAGATGGCCTGGACCGAGCGCACCGAGTCGGAAATCAAGCGGGCGCTGACGATGCTGCGCCCGCAGGGGGGCGAGCGCATCCTCGACCTCGCCTGCGGCACCGGCCGACACACGCTCGAGCTGGTGCGCCAGGGCTTCTCCGTCGTCGGCGTCGAGATCGGCGCCGAACTGGTGGAGATCGCCCGCAAGGATGCCGAGGAGCAGGGGCTCGAGGCCGAGTTCATCCAGGGCGACCTGCGCGAGCTGGACTTCGACGGCGACTTCGACATCGTCCTCAACCTCAACGACGGCGCCGTCGGCTACTTCGAGACCGACGAGGAGAACCACCGCACCTTCGAGGTCATCTCCCGGGCGCTGAAGCGGGACGGCCAGAACCTGATCCAGGTCCCCAACGTCCTCTACGCGCGCGCCCACCTGCCGCAGCGCTCCTGGATCCCCAGCTCGACGATGGTCGAACTCGTCGAGCACCGCTGGAACAAGAAGGACCGCTACATGGAAGGCGCGATGATCCCGGTCAAGTTCGGCGAGGTCCTCGAGAACCTCGACAAGCGGATCGAATTCCGCCAGCGCCTCTATACCGTCGACGAGCTGCGCGAGATCTACGCCTCGGTCGGGATGACCCTCGACCGCGTCTTCCACGGCAACGGCCGCCCGAAGGAGCCGACCGACTCGCAGTTCGAGATCTTCGCGGCGGCGCGGAAGGCGTAGCGCCGCACTAATACTCGGGTTTCTTTGTGGTAATGTCGGCCTGCTGCACGACCAGCGGCATCCGCGGCGAACAGGGGAAAGGGGGGCGGTGACTTGCGCGCTGGGGCGACTGCGTTGTCGCTGCTTTCGGTGCCTCTCAACGTCCACGTTCTCGATGCGTTGAGGGACGAGGAGTTGGCACTGACGGACCTGAGCCGGGCGGTCGGGCACCCTCCCGCGACCACCATGCGCTCCTACCTCAAGGCTCTGGCCGACCTGGGAATCCTGGAGCGGCGGCAGGAGGGCGGCTTTCCGGGGGCGGTCGCCTATTCGCTCGGCCCCGCCGGGGAACGATTCCTTGCAGTTGCCTCGGCGCTGCAGGGATGGCTGGAGGAGGCTCCCCACGGGCCGGTCGGGCTCGGGGACCCGTCTGCGAAAAGCGCGATCAAAGCTCTCGTCGAGGGCTGGAACGCGACGATCATCAGGGTGCTGGCGGCGAGGCCCCTGGCACTAACCGAGCTGGCGAAACTGATCGCCAGCATCAGCTACCCCACGCTGGAGCGCCGGCTGGCGGCCATGCGCCGGACCGGGCAGCTGCAGGCGCGGCGCAAGGACAGCACCTCCCGCGGAACTCCCTACGAGGTCACGCCCTGGCTCCGCCAGGCGGTGGCGCCGCTGGTCGCGGCGGTGGCGTGGGAGCGCGAGTGCGCGGCGGCGCAGACCAAAGGCTTGAACCGGATCGACATCGAGGCCTTCTTCCTGCTCGCCCTTCCCCTGGTGGAACTGCCGGAGGAGTTCTCGGGTCGCTGCCGCCTGGCCGTCGAAGTGGGACCGCGTCGCCAGCCGGAATACGCGGGAGCAACGGTGACCTGGCAGGCGGGGAGGCCGCGTCACCTGCTCGCCCGGCCCGAGGGCGATGCCGACGCCTGGGTCGTCGGAACCGCAGGCAGCTGGCTGGACTGGCTGAGCGGGACAGGCGACCGGCCGCTGGAGCTCGGTGGCGACGGAGCGGTCGCCCGAGCCCTGCTCGAAGCCCTGCGCCACGGCCTCTTCCCCGCACCCCGGCTCAAGGCGGCGTAGTCCTGCTCGAGCGCCATGGCAGCGGCGCCGCTGCCCGGTGCACCGCGCAGAACGGTGCCCCGCAGAAATCCGCACACGCCGTTTTGCAGGGAAATCCATTCCCAGTGGATCCGGTGCCGACGCCCGCGCGGTGACTCGTACTCCAACTTCCTTGACTGTTCTGCGGAAGTAGTTAGGAATGGCGGCGGAAACAACTCCGGCAGATCCCTTGCCGGATACAAGGAGGAATACATGAAGTTCACCAAGATCCTCGGGATGGCTGCCGTCGCAGCGCTGGCCCTGATGGCTTTCGCCAGCACCGCCTCGGCAACCACACTCGAGATCGGCGGCAGTCCGACGCTGAACTCGGTCACGATCGAATCGACGATCAAATCAGGCACCTCGGCCCTGCTGACCGACACAGCCGGCTTCTTCGCCAATACATGCACCAGTTCGACCGTCAACGGAGCAACGACCGCGACCGCGAAGAGCGGTAGCAGGGTGAGCGGCCCGATCAGCTCCCTGACCTTCAGCTCGTGCACGGAAGAACCGGTAGTGGTTCACAACGCGGGTACCCTGACCGTCGAACACATCGCCGGCACGACAAACGGCACAGTGCGTTCGATCGGCGCTTTCGTTACATCTCCCTCGCCGTTCGGTCTGCTCGAATGCCGAACCGCTGAAGGGGAAGGCACCGACATCGGCACCCTCACAGGGGTCGCATCCACCACCGAACACGCGACGATGGACATCAACGCCGGCCTTAACTGCGGCGCCATCACCGCGAAATGGAAAGGGACCTACACGGTCACAAGTCCGACAGGCCTCGGCGTCACTTCCTGACCAGGGGGCATCGGGTCGTCTGACCCAGGTATCAAAAGCCGCCCCCGCGTTGCGGGGGCGGCTTTTGCCGTCCTTGACAGCCAAGCTTCGGATCACTACCGTCAAGCTTCAGGGAACCAGCCAGCCGTCCTCTGGTACGGCAATGGCTGGTAAAGGCAGGAGGAGAGATAGTGAGCATCTTTTGTACCGGCAGTCGCTTCTTGATAGCCGTCGCCGTGGCGCTGGCCTTGGCTGGTCTTGTCGCGCCGCTCGTGAGAGCGGCAGAAGGCGAACGCGTGCTCGACCCCCGTCTCTCGCTGATCGGGGGCTGTCATGAAGAAACGCTCGACCCCGTCGAAGATCCCGGCTGCCCGACCACGCCGCCCGCCGCGGAACATCCGCCCGCCGGGTTTTTCTCCAACCCGTCTGCGGTCGCGACCAATGTCAACGGCGACATCTTCGTAGCCAGCAAGGGGAAGAACTCGGACGGAAGCGAAGGGCGGATCGACATCTTCAGCCCCGAAGGCTCCTACCTCTCGGAGACCGCGGTCAGCGGCCCCCAGGCCCTGGCGATCGACAGCACCGGCGTGCTCTATGTCTGGTCCGCCAGTGCGAGGGAATTGCTCCGCTTCGAACCATGCGGATCCTATGACCCCGCGGCGGGCCAGATCGAATACTGCGCCCCTGTGTCGGTGCCTTCGGCTGGGCCGGAATGCCCGGAATTCTGCAACAGACGGTCCATAATCGTGGGCCTGGCTATTGATCGCGCTGATGGCCACCCCTTCATCAATTTCGGTGGTTTTTTTGTCGAGTACGGCTCCGCCGCAGAAGAAAACGAAGAAATCAGAACCGATCTCGGACCTGAAGGCACGACCACCGGCTTCGTGTCCGGATTGGGATTAGACAGTGCCCGCCGCCGGCTCTACGTCCAAGAAGGAACCGACAAGTTCGGCGTCTACGAACTCGCCGCAGGGCTGCCGGCTCAGGAGGAATACGCGAAGATAGAGACCATCGAAGCCGGAGCCTCGGGGGTGCCGGGAAGGCACTTCGGCGCCTTCCCGACGCTCGCGGTCGATGAAGGCACGGGCAACCTCTTCGTCTATGACACGGACGACTCCCACCTCTGGGAACTCGGCGAGCACGGCAATTACCTCGCCACGGTCGAATTTCCACTGCAAGCCGGCACCGGCTTCATCGCACAGATCGCTGTCGACAACGGCCCCGCCAGCCCCAACGGAAAGCTGAGCGAAGAAGAAGGGAGGGGACGGTACCTCTACGTGCCCTCTTACCCCAAGGAAATCGGGCATTCCTTCGCCTTCTTCGTGTCTAAAACCAGTCCGCCGGAAGTGAAAACGATCTCCGCCGCCAACATCAGCGTCGATGAAGCCGGGCTGCATGCGCAGATCGACCCGAACAACCTCCAGACCACCTACACCTTCGATATCAAAGTCGACGGGACGGCCAACTGGAGCGTCATCTCAGAAGGGACGCTCCCGGCGGGGAACCTCGATGCCAAAGTCTCGGCGGCGGCCAGGGCGCTGTCGCCGGACACGCACTACCGCTTCCGCGTACTGGCGACCAACCAAAAAGGATCCGACGAAGAGGAAGGAAGCTTCGCCACCTATCCTGACCTGCCCCTGGAACCAAGTCCCTGCCCCAACGCCCTGTTGCGCACGGGGCTTTCGGCTCTGCTACCGGACTGCCGCGCCTATGAGCTGGTGACGCCGCCCGACACCAACGCCCGCGCTCCGCTCGGCGCCGAATACGAAGGCGGCGGCTTCACCAGTCCCCAGGTCTCGCCCGCGGGGGACAAGGTGCCGTTCCGGGTCGAGGGCGGCACGCTTCCCGGTCTCGGTGGCACCGGAGGCCTGAAAGGCGACCCCTACCTCGCCACCCGCACGCCCACGGGATGGTCCACCGCCTACACCGGTCCGTCTGCGGCCGAAGCGGTCGCGATCTCCCCAGGCACCACGTCGCCCGACCAGGGCTATTCCTTCTGGGAGGCGGCAGCGGAAGGCTCGGCCTCTCTGTCGAACATCACCACCTACGTGCGCTACCCCGATGGCCATTCCGAGCTGGTGGGCCGGGGGACCCTCGGTGTCGATCCCGAAGTGAGTGGGAAACTGATCAGCGAAGGCGGCGGGCACATCGTCTTCACCACCGGCACCTTCGCCTCGTCCGCCACCGCGATCCAGATCGAGCCTGATGCGGCTCCGAACGGAACCCAGGCCGTCTACGACCGCACTGCGGACGGGACGACCCACGTCATCTCACTCAAACCCGGCGACGTACCCTTCGGGTCTGGCGAAGACGCCCGCTATGTGGGGGCACCGTTCGACGGCTTGGGAATTGCCTTCGAAGCCAAGAACGCCCTCTACCTGCGCTACGACGACAAGGAGACCTTCGAGATCGGCGAAGGCGTGGAATTCGCCGGCGTCGCAGAAGGTGGCGGTCGCATCTTCTACGTCGAAGACGGCAACCTCGATGCTTTCGACGTGGCCACCCGATCGGTGATCGAGTTCGCCGATACCGCCGCCGCGGTGGTGCCGGCCACGATCTCGGCCGACGGCTCGACCGCCTACTTCGTCTCCGAAAGCGTGATCCCCGCTGCGGGCACCAATCCCACGGGCGCAGAACCGCAGCCGGGCGAAGAGAACCTCTACCGCTCGAGGGAAGGCCAGATCGCCTTCGTCGGGACCGTCACCGAACGGGACGTCGTCGGCACCATCGGCGAAACCAACGGTAAAACCGACGGCCTCGGCCTCTGGGTGCGCGCGATCGGCCCAGCTGTAACCCCTGGTTTCCTCGGCATCGTCCCCGCTCGCAGCACCCCGGACGGCGGCGTCTTCCTGTTCAAATCCCGGGCGCCGCTCACGGGCTACGACTCCCAAGGCCACGCCGAGGTCTATCGCTACGACTCCGCAGGAGACGTGCTGCAGTGCCTCTCGTGCAATCCGACCGGCGCAGCCGCGCAGTCGGACGCGAATCTGCAGTCGGAAGACAGGGAAGGCTCGGAGCTGTTCTCGGCGATCGCCTGGCCGGCGAACCTACGGGCGGACGGTCGCCGGGCCTTCTTCGAGTCCAGCGAACCGCTGGTGGCGGAGGACGTCGACGGCCTGCAGGACGTCTATGAGTGGGAGGACCAGGGGGTGGGGAGCTGCACTCGGCCGGGTGGTTGTCTTTACCTGGTCTCCTCGCCGCAGAGTCGACGCAACGAGTACCTGTGGGCGGTGAGCGGCAGCGGCGACGACGTCTTCTTCCTCAGCTCCGACCTGCTGGTCGGCGTCGATGCCGACGAAACGCCCTCGATCTACGACGCCCGGGTCGGCGGGGGCTTCGCCGAACCGGCGCGAGCCGAATGCGAGGGCGAAGGGTGCCGACCGCACCTCGCGCCCCCGCCCCTCCTGCCGACGGGTGACACTCCCGTTCGAGGCCCTGGCGACAACGTCAAGTCGCGCCGGTGCGGCAAGGGGAAGCGGAAGGTGAAGCGCACCGGCAAGGTCCGCT
>DASTAR010000016.1:0-2118 GCA_035712505.1 Solirubrobacterales bacterium | reverse complement strand
CCGGGCTGGCCGAGGACGCGGTGACGCTGGTCTCCGGCGGCGGCCGCGAGGAGCTGAACGAGCTGGCCAGCCAGGAAGGCCTCGTCGACCTGCTGATCCCGCGTGGCGGCGAGGGGCTGAAGGCCGCGATCAAGGCGACCGCGACGGTGCCGGTGATGTACGCCGCGGCGGGCAACTGCCACGTCTACGTCCACGCCGACGCCGATCCCGAGATGGGCCGCCGGATCGCCTTCAACGCCAAGGTCCAGCGGCCGGGCGTCTGCAACGCGGCCGAGACGCTGCTGGTGGACGCGGCGATCGCCCCCCGCTTCCTGCCAGCCGTCCTCTCCGACCTCGCCGCCGCCGGCGTCGAGCTCGTCGGCGACGACCGGGTGCGGGAGCTGGCCGCCGACGTGGCGGTGGGGCCCGCGACCGAGGAGGACTGGGCCGCCGAGTACCTGGGGCTGAAGATGGCGGTCGCCGTGGTCGACTCGGTCGAGGAGGCGGTGGAGCACGTGAACGCCCACGGCACCGGCCATTCGGAGGCGATCGTCACCAGCTCCGAGGACGCGGCGCAGGAATTCGTCGAGGGCGTCGACGCCGCCGCCGTCTACGTCAACGCCTCCACCCGCTTCACCGACGGCTTCGAGTACGGGATGGGGGCGGAGATCGGCAACTCGACCCAGAAGCTGCACGCGCGCGGCCCGATCGGCATGCGGGAGCTGACCACCTTCAAGTACGTGGCGCGCGGCGACGGCCAGGTACGTGAGTAGCCCTTCGCGCGGCGCGACCGGCGTCCTCGGCTCCGCCTTCAACCCGCCCCACCTCGGTCACCTGGCGCTGGCTCAGGAGGCGCTCTGCCGGTTCAACCTGGACGAGGTGGTCATGGTCCCGACCGGCCAGCCGCCCCACAAGCGGATCGCCGAGGACCCCGGCCGCGAGTGCAGGCTGGAGATGACGGGGCTGGCGGCCTCCGAGGACGACCGCTTCTCGGTCTCCCGCCTGGAGGTCGATCGCGAGGGGCCGTCCTACACGTATGAGACCTTGCAGCTGCTTGCCGAAGAGCGACCTGACACCGAGCTGGTGTTCGTGATGGGCGCGGACGCCGCGGTCGGGCTGGAGAGCTGGCGGCACCCCGAGCGGGTGGTCGAGCTGGCGCGGCTGGCGGTGGCGCAGCGGCCCGGCGTCGCGGCCGCCGACGTCGCCGAGGTGATCCGCAACCTCGGGGCCGAGGGGCGGGCGACGATGCTGGAGATGCCGCAGTTCGGCGTCTCCTCTTCCGCCGTCCGGCAGCGGGCGAAGGACGGCAAGCCGCTGCGCTACCTGGTGCCGCGGGGGGTCGCCGCATACATCGAGGAGAAGGGGCTCTACCGGTGAACGAGGTGCCCTCGGAAGGGTTGGCGCGCCGCCTGGCGGCGATCGCCGACTCGAAAAAAGCCGAGGACGTGGTCGCGCTCGACATGAGGAAGCTCGTCGCCTACACCGATTTCCTGGTCATCTGCACGGCTCGCAACGATCGTCAGGCGGCGGCGATCGTCGACGAGGTGAGGCTGCGGGTGAAGCGCGAGTCCGGGGTGCTCCCGGGCGGGGTCGACGGCGGCGGCGAGGCCGGCTGGACGATCCTCGACTACCTCGACTGCGTCCTCCATGTCTTCACCTCGGAGGCGCGCGACCGCTACCAGCTCGAGGACCTGTGGCGCGACGCGCCGCGGCTCGAGCTCGACCTCGACGCTCCCGAAGCTCCCTCCGCGGCCAGCGCCTGAGCTCCGGCCGAGGTGGCTCGCGCCCCGTGTGACGAAATACCGTCCGAAGGCCCCCTTACGGTGCCGCGCATGAGGAGTTTCAAGCGGTCGCTGTTGGGTTACCGCCGCGAGGCCGTAGACGTCGCCCTCTCCGAGCGGGACGCCCGCATCCTCGGGCTGGAGCTGCGCAGCGAGCGCGAGCGGGCGGCGATTGCCGAGCTGGAAGCGGAGAGCGCGACGCTGGCCGGGATGGTCCTCGAGCGCGAGCGCGAGATCCGGGTCCTCGGCGAGCGCCTGCGCGAGGCCAACGAGTGCCACGACCGCAGCATCGCCTCGCTCGACGCGATCACCGCCCGGCTCGAGGACCTGGAAGCCCAGGCCCGCGGCCAGGCGACGC
>DASTAR010000015.1:0-14472 GCA_035712505.1 Solirubrobacterales bacterium | reverse complement strand
TCCGAGAGCGGCGTTACCGTGAACCTTCATCCGGGTCCTCCTTCGCTTGGGCGTCAGAACCGCAAGCGTCTTGGAGGGCCCGGATGGCCTTTCAGGCGTTCACAACGTGTGTGGGCGGGTCAACTAGTCGCGAGCCGGAAGGGCCGACCCCATAGGATCGGCTTCACCAACGAATTCAGGAGGAATTGGTTCATGGCTGTGAAGGTCGGCATCAACGGTTTCGGCCGCATCGGGCGCAACGTCTTCCGGGCCGCCAAGGAGTCGAACGCGGACATCGACTTCGTCGCGGTCAACGACCTCGTCGACACGGCCACGATGGCCCACCTGCTCAAGTACGACTCGATCCTCGGGCGCTACCCCGGCGGGGTGGAGGTCGAAGGCGACACGATCGTCGCCGGCGGCGACGAGGTCAAGGTCCTCTCCGAGCGCGACCCCGCCGACCTGCCCTGGGGCGACCTCGGCGTCGACGTCGTGATCGAGTCGACCGGCTTCTTCACCAAGCGCGCCGACGCCGCCAAGCACCTCGAGGCCGGCGCCAAGAAGGTGATCATCTCCGCCCCGGCGACCGAACCCGACGTGACCGTCGCCCTCGGCGTCAACTTCGACTCCGACTACGACCCCGAGCAGCACGACGTCATCTCCAACGCCTCCTGCACGACCAACTGCCTGGCGCCGCTGGCCAAAGTCCTGCACGAGGCCTTCGGGATCGAACAGGGCCTGATGACGACGATCCACGCCTACACCGCCGACCAGCGCCTGCAGGACATGCCGCACAAGGACCTGCGCCGGGCGCGCGCCGCGGCCCTCAACCTGATCCCGACCACGACCGGCGCCGCCAAGGCGGTCGGCCTGGTGCTGCCGGAGCTGAACGGCAAGCTGAACGGGTTCGCGATGCGCGCCCCGGTCCCGACCGGCTCGGTCGTCGACCTCACCTTCGACGCCGAAAAAGCGACGAACCCGGAGGAGGTCAACGCCGCGGTCAAGGCGGCGGCCGAGGGTCCGCTGCAGGGGATCCTCTCCTACACCGAGGACCCGATCGTCTCCACCGACATCGTCGGCGACCCGCACTCCTCGATCTTCGACGCCGCCCAGACGATGGTGATCGGCGACGGCAAGCTGGTGAAGGCGGTCTCCTGGTACGACAACGAGTGGGGCTACTCCAACCGCTGCGTCGAGCTGGCCGGCAAGGTCCTGCCGTAGCCGCCCGTCGCTCCTGAGATGGGCTTCGAGAAGGCAAGCGTCCGCGACGCCCCGGTGAAGGGCCGCCGCGTCCTCGTCCGGGTCGACTTCAACGTCCCGCTGAAGGACGAGGGGGGAGAGCGGGTCGTCGCCGACGACACCCGCATCCGCGCCGCCCTGCCGACGATCGAGCTGCTGCGCGAGCGGGGGGCGGCGCTGGTCCTGATGTCCCACCTGGGCCGGCCGAAGGGGGGCCACGACCCGGCGCTCTCGATGGCGCCCGTGGCGAAGCGCCTCGGCGAGCTGCTGGAGACCGAGGTGAAGCTGGCGCCCGGCGTGATCGAGGGCGACGTCGACCTCACCTGCGGCGCCCTCGGCCCGGGCGACGTGCTGGTGCTGGAGAACATCCGCTTCGAGCCGGGGGAGACGAAGAACGACCCGCACCTGGCGGAAAACCTCGCCCAGCTGGCGAGCGTCTACGTCAACGACGCCTTCGGCGCCGCCCACCGAGCCCACGCCAGCACCGCGGGCGTCGCCGACTACCTGCCCGCCTACGCCGGGCTGCTGCTGGAGCGCGAGGTGACCGAACTGACCAGGGTCGTCGAGGACCCGCAGCGGCCGCTGGTCGTCGTCCTCGGCGGCGCCAAGGTCTCCGACAAGGTCGGCGTGATCGACCGCTTCCTCGAAGTCGCCGACCGGATCCTGATCGGGGGCGCGATGTGCTTCGGCTTCTTCAAGGCGCAGGGCATCCCCGTCGGCGACTCGCTTGCCGAGGGGGAGGACGAGGCGAAAGAGGCGCTGGAGCGGGCCGAGGGGTCCGACTGCGAACTGCAGCTTCCGGTCGATCTCGTCCTCGGCCGCGAGTTCGCTGCCGACACCGAGCGCAGGGAGAGCGAGGGGGTGGAGGTGCCGGACGGCTGGATGGGCCTCGACATCGGCCCCCGCTCGGCCGAGAACTACGCGGAGGCGATCGCCGGCGCCGGCACCGTCCTCTGGAACGGGCCGATGGGCGCCTTCGAGATGGAGCCGTTCGCCGGCGGCACCAAGGCGGTCGCCGAAGCGGTCGCCGCTGCGCCCGGGACCACCGTGGTCGGCGGCGGCGACTCGGTCGCGGCGCTGAACCAGTTCGGCTTGGAGGACCAGGTCGACTGGGTCTCGACCGGGGGCGGGGCCTCACTCGAGCTGCTGGAGGGAAAGAAGCTGCCGGGCGTAGAGGCCCTGCTCGACGCCGAGGAGGGGGACAAGGTCAATGCCTGATCGCACGCCGTACATCGCCGCCAACTGGAAGATGCACAAGACCGTCGCCGAGGCGGCCGAGTTCGTCGACGCGCTGCTGCCGCGGATCGCGGCCACCCAGTCGGACGTCGTCATCTGCGCGCCGTTCACGGCTCTGACCGCGGTGGTCGAGCGCCGATACGGCACCGCGGTCAAAGTCGCCGCCCAGAACATGCACGAGGAGGAGTCGGGTGCCTTCACCGGCGAGGTCTCGGCGCCGATGCTGGTCGAGCTCGACGTCGAGGCGGTCGTCCTCGGCCACTCCGAGCGTCGCCAGCACTTCAACGAGACCGATGAGGCGTTAGCACGCAAGGTGCCGGTGGCCCTGGCCGCCGGCCTCGAGCCGATCCTCTGTGTCGGCGAGAGCGAGGCCGCCCGCGACGCGGGGGAGACCGAGGAAGTGCTGGAGCGCCAGCTGCAGGCCGACTTCGGCGGCCTCGAGGCCGAGCAGATCGAGAACGTCGTGATCGCCTACGAGCCGATCTGGGCGATCGGCACCGGCCGCACCGCGACCCCCGACCAGGCCCAGGAGGCCTGCGCCTTCATCCGCGACGTCGTCCGCATGCGCGGCGCGGCGGCCGACAACGTGCGGATCCTCTACGGCGGCTCGGTCAAGCCCGGCAACGCCGACGAGCTGCTCTCGCTTCCGGACGTCGATGGCGCCCTGGTCGGCGGCGCCTCTCTCGACCCGACCGATTTCGCCGCGATCGTCGAAGCCGCGGGCTAGGCCGATGCCTCCGCACGTTCCGTCCCTGGCCCTGATCATCCTCGACGGCTGGGGGCTGGCGGAGCCGGGGCCCGGCAACGCGATCTCGCTGGCCGAGACGCCGGTCTTCGACCGCCTCTGGAGCGAGTACCCGCACACCCGGCTCTCCGCCCAGGGCCCCGACGTGGGCCTGCCGGAGGGGCAGATGGGCAACTCCGAGGTCGGCCACCTCAACCTCGGCGCCGGCGCGATCGTCAAGCAGGACCTGGCCCGGATCGACGACGCCGTCGCCGACGGCAGCTTCTTCGACAACGAGGTGCTGCTCGCCGCCTGCGAGCGCGCCCGCACCAGCCCCCGCGGTCGCCTGCACCTGCTCGGGCTCGTCTCCGACGGCGGCGTCCACTCCGGCTGGGAGCACATCGAGGCGGCGATCGAGCTCGCCTCGCAGGAGGGCGTCCCCGACGTCGTCTTCCACGCCTTCACCGACGGCCGCGACACGCTCCCGCACGGCGGCAAGGGCTACCTCGAAGAGCTGGAACGCTGGCTGCGCGCCGCCGGCCGCGTCGCCACCGTCAGCGGCCGCTACTACGCGATGGACCGCGATACGCGCTGGGAGCGGACCAAGCTCGCCTACGACGCGATCGTCCACGGCCGCGGGCTGCACGCGCCGAGCGCCCTCGCCGCGATCACAGAGTCCTACGAGCGCGAGGAGACCGACGAGTTCGTCAAGCCGACGGTGATCGGTGATTACGACGGCGCCGAGGCGGGCGACGTCGCCTTCTTCATCAACTTCCGCCCCGATCGCGCCCGGCAGATGAGCCGCGCCCTCGCCGACCCCGAGTTCGACGAGTTCCCGCGCAACGGGTTCACGCTCGACCTGACGACGATGACCGAGTACCGCAAGGGCTGGCCGTACCCGGTCGCCTTCCCCGAGCAGCGGCCGCAGACGACGCTGGCGGAGACGATCGCGAGGGCCGGCGGCAACCAGCTCCACGTCGCCGAGACCGAGAAGTACGCGCACGTCACCTACTTCTTCAACGGCGGCAAGGAGCAGGAGGTGGAGGGGGAAGAGCGGGCGCTGGTCGAATCGCCGCGTGACGTCCCCACCTACGACCACAAGCCGGAGATGAGCGCCGAAGGCGCCGCCGAGGCCTTCGTCTCGCACTGGAGCGAGGGCGATTACCGCTTCGGGATCATCAACTTCGCCAACCCCGACATGGTCGGCCACACCGGCGTCATCCCCGCCGCTGTCAGGGCGGTCGAGACCGTCGACGCCCAGCTAGGCAAGGTCGTCGAGGCGGTCGCCGCCAGGGGCGGCGCCTGCATCGTCACCGCCGACCACGGCAACTGCGACCACATGCTCGAGCCCGACGGCTCCCCCAACACCGCCCACTCGCTGAACCCGGTCCCCCTCATAGTCACCGAGCAGGGCCTCCACCTCCGCGACCACGGCATCCTCGCCGACGTAGCCCCAACCGCCCTCGACCTGCTCGGCATCGAGCAGCCGAAGGCGATGACGGGACGGTCGCTGGTTGAGTGAGCCGTGCGTGTCGACTTAGTGGCCACATAGACCACTAAGTCGATACCGCCTCTAGGGGCTAGTCGAGAGCGGGCTCGGGCTCGCGCGCCTCGACCTCGATCCGGGGGAGGATTCGCTCCAGCCAGTCGGGGATCCACCAGTTGCGCTCGCCGAGCAGCTGCATCACCGCGGGGACGAGGACCATGCGGACCAGCGTGGCGTCGAGGAAGATCGCGGAGGCGAGGCCGATCCCGAAGAGCTTGAGGAAGACTTCGGGGGAGGCGACGAAGGCGAGGAAGACGACGACCATGATCGCCGCCGCGGCGGTGATGACCCGCGCCGTCTTGGCGAGGCCGTCGGCGACGGCGCGCCGGGTGTCGCCGTCCTTCAGGTACTCCTCGCGGATCCGCGAGATCAGGAAGACCTCGTAGTCCATCGAGAGGCCGAAGAGGATCGCGAACATCATCACCGGCATGAACGGGGCGATCGGGACTTCGTGGTCGATCCCGATCAGTTCGCCGACTGCGCCGCCCTGCGCCACCAGCGTCATCACGCCGTAGGCGGCGCTGACCGAGAGCAGGTTCATCACGCCCGCCTTCAGCGAGATCAGCGGCGAGTGGAAGGCCATCAGCAGGAGCAGGAACGAGAGGCCGACGACGCCGATGATGAAGATCGGCATGCGGCCGGTGATGTATTCGCTCTGGTCCTCGAGGGCGGCGTTGACGCCGCCGACCAGCGGCGTCGTGCCGGAGCCGCTGAAGGTCTGCGGGATCACCTCACCGCGGATCCGGTCCACCAGTTCCGAGGTCGCCTCGTCCTGCGGCGAGGTGGTGGGGATCACGGTGAGGATCGCCGCGGTGCCGTCGCCGTTGAATCTATGCGGTGCCACGTAGGCCACGCCGGGATCGTCCCGCAGCGCCGCCGTCAGCGCCTGCACGTCGCCCTTCGCTTCGGCGTCGGGCAGTTCGGCGACGACCACCAGCGGCCCGTTGGCGCCGGGCCCGAAGCCCTCGCTGATCAGGTCATAGGCTTCGCGCGTCATCGTCCCCTTCTTGTCGTTGCCGGCGTCGGGGAAGCCGAGGCGCATCCCGAGCGCGGGTGCGGCCAGCGCCAGCAGGATCGCCGTGGCGATCACCACCGCCGGCCAGGGACGCCGCTGCACCCAGTGGCTCCAGCGGGCGGCGGGGGAGTGGCCGTCCGCTTCGGGAGGGAGGTCGAGACGGCGCCCGAGGATCGGAATCCGCAGCCTGTCCACCTTCGGCCCGAGGAAGGCGAGCAGCGCCGGCAGCAGGGTGATCGAAGCGAGCATCACCACCAGCACCGCCAGCGAGGCAGCGATGGCGACGCCGTACATGTAGGGGAGGGCGGTGAGGAAGAGCCCGAGGATCGCGATCACCACCGTGCTCCCGGCGATCAGCACGCTGCGCCCGGCGGTGCTGACCGCCTCGACGACGGCGTCGTGGCGGTCCTTGCCCGCCTTCAGCGCGGTGCGGAAGCGGGTCAGGACCAGCAGGGCGTAGTCGATGCCGACGCCGATCCCGATCAGTCCCGAGACGGCGGTGGTCCAGTTGGGAACGTCGATCACGTTGGCGAGCAGGACGATCAGGCCGCCGGAGGAGATGCCGAGCCCGACGAGCGCGATCGCCAGCGGCAGGCCCGCGGCGACCAGCGAGCCGAAGGCGATCAGCAGGACGATCGCCGCGCCGAGGAAGCCGATCCCCTCGGGGCTGGTCGATTCCTGGGCGAGGTAGATGGGTTCGCCGCCGAGCTTGATCTCCAGGCCACCGCCGCTGTTGGCTTCGGCGGCGTCGATCAGCGCTTCGCCCTGCTCCTTCTTGACCTCCCAGCCGGGGACGTTCAGCGGCAGCGTCGTCGTCGCGATCTTGCCGTCTTCGGAGACCCGGACCGACGCCGCCTTGCCGACGTGCTCGACTTCTTCGGCTTCGGCGAAGAAGGCGCTCATCTGCTTCTTCGCGGCGGCGGTGTCGGCCCCGGCCGGGTCTTTCCAGACGACGTAGATTTCCTGCCCCGAGTAGCCGCTGAACTCGCGCTTGGTCAGTTCGCTGGCGGCCTTCGACTCCGAGCCCGGCGTGTTGTAGTCGGCGTGATACTCGCCGGCGAGTGACGAGCCGAGGCCGATGATGACGACGGTGGCGACGATCCAGCCGAGGACCATGCGGCCGCGGCGGCGATAGGCGATGTCGGCGAGGCGGGCGAGACGACGGGTCATGACCGATCCTTCCTACGCGAGAGTTCTTTACAGCAATAACAATTTAAGCTTGTAACGATTTCTATCACAAACGAGCGGGTAGGATCACCACGCCATGAGCACCTCGAGCATCGACGGCGACCACGCCCCGCAGACGCTGGCCTTCCTGCTCTCGCAGGTCGGCGTCCACGCCTCGCGCCGGTTCGCCGAGCGGATTGCGGCGGTCGACCTCAACCCGCCGCTCTTCCGCGTCCTCAACCTCGTCGCCGCCGCCGAGGGCCGGTCCCAGCAGGCGATCGCGGCGGCGATCGAAATCCCGCCCAGCCGCATGGTCGCCCTGGTCGACGAGCTCGAGCAGCGCGGCCTGGTCGAGCGCCGCCCCAAGCCCGAGGACCGCCGGGTCCGCGCCCTCTTCCTCACCCCGAAGGGCAAGCGCTGCCTCGCCCGCGGCCGCAAGATCGCCGCCGAGCACGAGGAAGAGCTGACCAAGGGGATGAGCGCCACCGACCGTGCCCTCCTCGTCTCCATGCTCCAGCAGATCGTCGACCGGCAGGCGCTCGGAGAAGGGGTCCACCCAGGTTTAAAGGGTTGACACACATGGACTTAGATTTCTATACTCCTCAATAGGAAGATCACTTGAATTGCCCCCGCAGCGAGGGCGCGGGGCAGAGGTAGCAGGAGGTATGGAAATGGCACTTGTGAGATGGGACCCGGCCCGGGAGCTGGATGCTCTCCAGGGCGACATGAACAGGCTCTTCGACACCTTCTTCGGGCGTCGTGAGGGCGCTGCGGGCGGTGCTTATTCCTCGCGGCGGTGGATTCCGCCGATGGACCTGGTCGAGACGGAGGACCAGCTGGTTCTGCGGGCCGATCTGCCCGGGGTGGACGAGAAGGACATCGACATCGAGGTCAAGGACGGCGTGCTGACCGTCTCGGGCGAGCGCAGGTCCGAGCACGAGACCCAGCGCGAAGGCTTCCACCGGGTCGAGCGGTCCTTCGGTCGATTCAGCCGCGCGCTGGAATTGCCGAAGGGGGTGGATCCGCAAAACGTCAGCGCCCACTTCGACAAAGGCGTCCTCGAGGTGCGGATGCCGAAGCCGGCGGAGCGCAAGCCGACCCGGATCGAGATCAACTCGGGCGACGAGAAGCCGGTGATCGAGGCGGAGGAGCAACGGTCCGAGGACCGCGAGCTCGCTGCCAACGGACCCGCTCACTAGGACTGTCGACCTATGCGTCCGTATGGGCGCAGAAGTCGACACATCCATACGCTGCGGGCGTGCGCAACGACCCGCAGCGCCTCAGCTTCGAGATCGGCGCCCGCGACGGGAGCGCCCGCGCGGGCGTCATCCACACCTCCCACGGACCGATCGAGACGCCGGCCTTCATCCCGCTGGCGACGAAGGGGACGGTACGCGGGCTCGAGTCCGCAGAGGTCGCCGACCTCGGCTACCAGCTGATCCTCGGCAACACCTACCACCTCTTCGTCTCACCCGGGCCGGAGCGCATCGCCGCCGCCGGCGGCCTGCACGGCTTCATGGGCTGGGAGCGGGCGATCGTCACCGACTCCGGCGGCTTCCAGGTCTTCTCGCTCGCCCACGGCGGCGTCGCCAACGAGGTCAAGGGGAGCGGCCGCTCCGGTGACCACGGCTCGGAGGTCGAGATCAGCGAGGAGGGTGCCCGCTTCCGCTCGCCCCGCGACGGCGCCGAGCTCTTCATCTCACCCGAGGTCTCGATGAGCGTGCAGGCGCAGCTCGGCTCCGACCTCGCCCTCGTCTTCGACGAGTGCACGCCCTTCCACGCCGATCGCGAGTACACCGCCCGCTCGACCGAGCGCACCCACCGCTGGCTCGGCCGCTGCCTCGACTGGCACGCCGAGAACGGCCGGGAGCGCCAGGCGGTCTTCGGGATCGTCCAGGGCGGCACCCACGAGGACCTGCGGCGCGAATCGGCGCAGGCGGTCTCCGAGGCGGGCGTCGACGGACTGGCGATCGGCGGCACCCTCGGCCGCGATAAGGAGGAGATGGCGGCGGTGCTGGGGATGACGGCGCCGCTGCTGCCCTGGGAGGCGCCGAAGCACCTGCTGGGGATCGGCGAGGTCGACGACCTGCTCGGCGGTATCGCCCTCGGCCTCGACGTCTTCGACTGCGCGGTCCCGACTCGCCTCGCCCGCCACGGCGTCGCCCTGGCGCCGAGTCCGGAGACCCGCTGGCGCCTCGACATGCGCAAGGGCAAGTGGGTCGGCAACCGCGAGCCGCTGGTCGAGGGCTGCCCCTGTCCCGCCTGCCGGCGCCACGACCGCGACTACGTCTCCTACCTCTCCCGCGCCGAGGAGCTGACGGCGGTCCGCCTGATCGTCCTCCACAACCTCACCTACATGCGCGAGCTCACCACCCACGCCCGGACCGCCATCGCCGCCGGCAGCTTCGACACCTACCGGGCGGCCGTCCTGGCTGGAGCGCCGCCCTGGAGGGCGCTTTCCCTCACCTCTGGTTAGGAAAAGCGACCAAGCCCTATTCCTTGTTGTTGTTGACGAGGTCTTTCAGTTCTTCGACGACCTTGTCGACGGTGTCGCCGGCGACGCGGCTGACCTTGACCCCCGCCGCCTTGTTGGTGGTGACGATCACGGCGGTCGCCACCGCGGCGGCGACCAGCACCAGGGCCACCAGGGCGAGGACGAAGCGGGCGAAGCGCGAGAAGGCGCCGCGGCGGCGTGGTTCCGCGGCGCGGGGCTCCGGCGCCGGGGCCGGAATCGGCGCGACCGGACGCGGAGCGGGGCGGGGGGCGGATCGCGCCGGTCGGTACTCGGTCGCACCGGTGTCGCGGCCCATGTGCCGCGTCGCCGCCGTCTCGCCGCCGAGCACCCGGGTCGCCGATGTGCCCTCGTCGAGCGGCAGCGTCACGTCCTCTCCTTCCAGTCCCAGCCGCAGTCCGGTCGCCAGCTCCTCGGTGCTGGCGTAGCGCCGGTTCGGGTCGTCCTCGAGCGCGCGCAGCACCGCCGCGCCGAGCGGCTCCGGAACGTCGCTGTCGTAGGCGCTCGGCGGCAGCGGCTTCTCGTTCTGCTGGCGCACCGCCAGCTCGGCCAGCGAGGAGCCCTCGTAGGGCAGCCGGCCGGTGAGGAACTGGTAGAGGACGACGCCGAGCGCGTAGACGTCGGTCGCCGGCGTCGCCTCCTCCCCGCGCACCTGCTCGGGGGCCAGGTAGGCGGCGGTGCCGACGACCGAGCCGACCTGGGTGATCCGCGTCTGCTCGACCGCCCGGGCGATCCCGAAGTCGGTCAGCTTGACGATCATCTCGCCGCCGCCGACCGGGCCGCCGACGATCATCAGGTTCCCCGGCTTGACGTCGCGGTGGATGATCCCGCGGCGGTGCGCGTAATCGAGCCCGGCGCAGGCCTGGATGCCGATCTCCGCGGCCGTCTCGGCGTCGACCGGCCCGTGGCGCTGCAGGATCTGCGCGCCGGAGCGTCCCGCCACGTACTCCATGACGATGTAGTGGCGGCCGTCGTCGACGCCTGAGTCGTAGACCTGGACGATGTTGGGATGGATCAGGCGCGCCACGGCCAGCGCCTCGCGGCGGAAGCGGGCGACGAAGCGCTCGTCGTCGGAGAGATGCTCGGCGAGGACCTTCACCGCGACGGTCCGCTCGAGGATGCGGTCGGTCGCCTTGTAGACGTTCGACATCCCGCCGGAGCCGAGCCTTGCGCCGAGCTCATAGCGGCCAGAGAGGGTTCCGGACTCCATCATTCGACCCCCACGCTGGGGCTGACCCCGCCGGAGGTGGCGGGCGGTTCGGCTTCGGTCTGCGGTCCGCCGCCTTTTTCTTCGCCTTTGCCATTGGCCTGCGGCGGCAGCGTTGGGCCTTCGGGGGCGGCTTCGGGCTCTTCGCTGGGTTCTTTCACAGCTTCTTCTGGTTCCTTCGTCGGCTTTTCCTTCTCGCCCTTTTCCTTCTTCGGCTTCTTCTCGGTTCCCGCTTCTTCTGGTTCAACCGTCGGTTCGACCGTGGTTTCGGTTTCTTCGGGTTCGGCTTCCTCGCAGCCGACGACCACTTCTTCGAGCCGGTCGGCGCCTTCGGCCAGCGTCGCTTTCAGCTTCTTGTCGACGCCGCCGAGGTTCGCGATCTCGGTGCGGACGGAGGCGACGGCGTCTTCGGCGCCGACGCAGTCGCCCGCGGCCACCCGCTGCTCCACCTGGTCGAGGTTGGAGTTGATCTCGGCGGCGGTCCTGCCCGGCAGCAGGTTGGCGTCCCCGCCGCCGCCGCAGGCGGAGAGGCCGATGGCCGCCGCGAGGGCGAGGGTAAGGGCGGTCGAGATGGCGCTCAGGCGACCCATGATTCGAGTCTAGAGAAAGGCTTCGGAGCCGGAATTTCCTGCATTTCGAGCATCAGCGGCCGGCCTGCAGGCGCTCTGCGAGCGGCTCCGGGAGCCCGGCCGAGAGGATCGCCGCGGCCGCCGCCTCGATGTCGTACCCGACCCGGTGGAAGCTCGCCGTCCACTCCTCGGTGTCGAGCTCGAGCCAGGCGGCCCGCGGGTCGCCGTCGCGCGGCTGGCCGACGCTGCCGGGGTTGAGAAGCCAGCGCCCCTCGGCGACCGGGAGCACGGCGCCGGCGCCGGCCTGGGCCCCCTCCGCGCGCGGCGCGTGCGGCCCCTCCGGCCGCATGAAGAAGAGCGCCACGTGCGAGTGGCCGATCAGCCCGATCCGCTCCTCCTGCGCCTCGATCCCGGCGTCGGCCTGCTCGGAGGAGAGCACGTACTCCCAGACCGGGTCCCGCGGCGAAGCGTGGAAGAGGCCGATTCCCTGTTGCGAGGCGGAGGGCTCGAGGCCCCGCATGAACTCCAGCGAGGGCTCGGAGATGTTCTCGCGCGTCCAGGCCACGGCGGCGGCGGCGCCCTCGGAGAAGGTGGAGATGTCGAGGGCGCCGAGCACGGCGAGATCGTGGTTGCCGACCAGGCAGAGGTCGCAGCGCTCCCGCATCAGCGTCGTGCAGGCGTCCGGGTCGGCGCCGTAGCCGACGATGTCGCCAAGGCACCAGATCGCGTCCGGGACGGCTTCCTCCACGGTCGCGAGGACCGCCTCCAGGGCCTGCCGGTTGGCGTGGATGTCGCTGAGCACGGCTATCCGCAAGCGGCCAGCGTACTCCGGCCCACCCTCGGTCCATACGATGGGGCGGTGAATGCAAGCGACCCGATCGCCGAGCTGCGAGCCGCCGTCGAAGGCGCCGCGCAGGCCCTGCGGGACGGCGAGCCGGTCGCCCCGGCGCCGACGCTCGACCGCCCGCCGAAGCCCGAGCTCGGCGACTACAGCTCGAATGCGGCGATGCTGCTGGCCGGCGTCCTCGCCGACAGCCCCCGCGCGGTCGCCGAGCGGCTGCGGGAGAGGATCGTCGCCGACCCGGCCGTCGCCGAGCGGATCGAGAAGGTGGACGTCGCCGGCCCCGGCTTCGTCAACCTCTACCTCGCCGATGCCTGGTACCTCGACGCGCTGAAGCGCCTGGCCGACGCCGGCGAGGGCCTCGGCCCCGCCCCGGTCGAGCGCCCCGAGCGGGTCCTCGTCGAGTTCGTCTCGGCAAATCCGACCGGCCCGGTCCACGTCGGCACCGCCCGCCACGCCGCCTACGGCGACTCCCTGGTGCGGCTGCTGGAGGCGGTCGGCCACCAGGTCGAGCGCGAGTTCTACGTCAACGACGGCGGCAGTCAGGTGCTGCGCTTCGCCGATTCGGTGGCGGCGCGGATGGCGGGGGAGGAGCCCCCGGAGGACGGCTACGCCGGCGAGTACGTGATCGAGATCGCCGAGCGGCTGCGCGAGCGGGGGGTCGATGCCGAGGATCGCGAGGAGCTGGGGCTGCGGGGCATCGAGCTGGTGCTGGAGGGGGTCCGCGCCACGCTGGAGCGCTTCGGAGTGCGCTTCGACACCTGGTTCTCCGAGCGCAGCCTCTTCGCTCGCGGCGAGGTCGACGAGGCGCTCGCCGAGCTGGAGCGCCGCGGCCACACCTACCGCAGCGAGGACGCGCTCTGGCTGCGGACCACCGACTTCGGCGACGACAAGGACCGGGTGCTGATCCGCTCCAACGGCGAGGCGACCTACCTCACGCCGGACATCGCCTACCACTGGGACAAGCTGCAGCGGGGCTTCGAGCGGCTGATCGACGTCCTCGGCGCCGACCACCACGGCTACGTGGCCCGGATCCGCGCGTCGCTGGAGGCGCTGGGCGCCGACTCCTCCGCCTTCGAGGTGCTGATCATGAGCCTGGTGCACGTGGTCGAGGGCGGCCAGCGGGCGCAGATGTCGAAGCGCAGCGGCGACTTCGTCACCCTCGACGACCTGCTCGACGACATCGGCGTCGACGCGACCCGCTGGTTCATGCTCTGGCGCAGCCACGAGACCGCCGTCGATCTCGACCTGCAGCTGGCGCGCAGCCAGTCGAGCGAGAACCCCGTCTACTACGTCCAGTACGCGCACGCGCGGATCGCCAGCATCCTCCGCAAAGCCGGCGCGCCGGGCGGTTCCGGCGAATTCGCCGCGGCCGGCGAGCGCCCGCCGCTGGAGGCGGCGGAGAAGAGCCTGATCAAGCGGCTGCTGGAATTCCCCGAGCAGGTGCGCGAGGCGGCCGAGCGGCGGGCGCCGCACCGGATCTGCGCCTACTCGAGCGCGGTCGCCGCCGACTTCCACGCCTTCTACCGCGATTGCCAGGTGGTGGGGGCCGAGGGCGAGGGGGTCGAGCAGGCGCGGCTGGCGCTGTGCCTGACGACCAAGCGGACGATCGCCGCCGCGCTCGGGCTGCTGGGGATCTCCGCGCCCGAGCGGATGTGATGCGCCTCCGGCGCGCGAGGCTGCCCGTCCTGGCTGAAATCTCGGGCGACCACGACGAGAGGCCCGGGGTCTGGTCCCTGTGCCGCGCCGATCACGCCAGTCTCGCGGCGATGCTGCCGCGGCTGGAGCGAAAGCGGGCGGTGCTGGTCACCGGCGATGGCGATGTCGCGCCGCTCGTTGCCGTGGCGGTCGCCTCGGCGGCGGCGAGCGCCGGCCGCCGCACCGCCCTCGTCGAGTGCGACGTCGTGCGGCCGCGCCTGGCCGCCGCCCTCGGCCTGCGCGCCGAGCCGGGGCTGCACGAGTACCTGCGCTGGGAAGCGCAGCCCGAGGAGATCGTCCAGCCGGTGCTGCTGGCGGGGCCCGCGGCGGCGGGAGTAGGGGAGCCGCTCGCCTGCGTCTGCGCCGGGCGCCCGGCGGCGAACCCGGAGACGCTGCTGGGCCTCGGCAGCTTCCTCCACGCGGTCGCGAAGCTTCGCAGCGCCTACGAGCTGGTCGTCCTCGCCGGGCCGCCGGTGGCCGAGGACCCCGGCCCGGCCCTCGCCGTCGCCCGCCAGGCAGATGCCGTGGTGGCGGGGCTTCCGGCCCCGCAGGCCTCGGGCCGTGAGGGCCGGCCCCTGCGCAGGGCGATCCGCGGCCTGCCGGCGCCCGCGCTGGGGACGGTGGCGGTCGCCTTGCTCTAGGCGGCGCCGCCTAGGAATCACTGCGCCTTATGGCCCCTATATGTCCAAAAGGCGCACCGCTGTCGATCGTGGCGACTTTTGGTCCCTATGCGACCAAA
>DASTAR010000014.1:0-12607 GCA_035712505.1 Solirubrobacterales bacterium | reverse complement strand
CCTCACCGACGAGTACCCGCCGATCGGGGCGGAGAAGGCCGGCGGCCCAACCGACGCCGACCCGGGCGCACCGCCGGCGGCACCGGCGGCGTCATGAGCGGCGTCGTCAAAGGCGAGGGCTGGGCCGTCTCCAGCCTCGACGACCTCGGCGAGGGCTGGGGCTTCCGCAAGGTCCGCAAGGAGCTGGGCGTGGAGGCCTTCGGCGCCAACATCATCGTGATGCCGCCCGGGTACGAGTCGGGGCGCCACCTGCATGAGGTGCAGGAGGAGCTCTACTTCGTCCACCAGGGCCGGCTCGAGATCGAGCTCGACGGCGAGAAGCACCAGCTGGGCCCAGGCGGGGTCGCCTGGGTGGACGCCCCGGTGGTCCGAGGCTTCAAGAACCTCAGCGACGACGAGGACGCGATCTACTTCGTGGTCGGCGGCAAGGGCGGCTACGTGGGCCGCGACGGAAAACTCCCACCCGGGGAGACGGACCCGAGGGGGCCGATTAAGGAGTGATCTGGGAGCGCTCCTGTAGAGGGGTCCGGTCATCCTCCGCTCGAATTTGTCGCGGCCCTGTCGGGCCTGGCTCCGGAACATGCTGCCCGCCTATGGCGGGCAATAGACAGATTGCATATCGCCCGAACATTCGATCGGAGGACGACCGGACCCCTAGCCACACGCACTAGCACTACCCGGCCAAGAGCGGCAGCTATTCGGAAGAGCCCTCGAGTTCAGGCCCGCCCGCCTCGGAGTTCAAGCGTCAAGCCAACCACTGTCGAGGAGGGGTCGGTGCCCCTCGCGGAGGAATGTTCGGCGATATGCAATCTGATCTGGGGCGCGGCGAAGCCGCGCAGCAGGTTCTCCCCGCAGCGCAAGCGGAGGGGAGGTCAATTCCGGAGGAGGGGCACCGACCCCTCCCCCACAGCTATTTCGTGTCCTTGAACCCTTGATCGATCCAGGGCATTAGGTCGCGGAGGTCGTGGCCTACCTCCTCGATTTCATGCCCGGCCGCTTCGCTGCGCATGCGGTCGAAGGACTCGCCCCCGGCGCGGTTCTCGCCGATCCACTCCTTGGCGAACTCGCCGGACTGGATCTCGGAGAGGATCTGCTTCATCGCCGCGCGGGAGTCGTCGCCGATGACGCGTTTGCCGCGGGTCATGTCGCCGTACTCGGCGGTGTTGGAGATCGAGTGGCGCATCCCCTGGATGCCCTTTTCGTACATCAGGTCGGCGATCAGCTTCAGCTCGTGCAGGCACTCGAAGTAGGCGAGGCGCGGGTCGTAGCCGGCCTCTACCAGGGTCTCGTAGCCGGCGCGGACCAGCTCCGAGGCGCCGCCGCAGAGGACCGCCTGCTCGCCGAAGAGGTCGGTCTCGCACTCGTCCTTGAAGCTCGTCTCGATCACCGCGGCGCGGCCGCCGCCGATCCCGGAGGCGTAGGCGAGGACGAGGTCGTGGGCTTCGCCGGTGGCGTCCTGATGGACGGCCATCAGGCAGGGGACGCCGCTGCCTTCCTCGTACTGGCGGCGGACCAGGTGGCCCGGGCCCTTCGGCGCGACCATGCCGACGTCGACGCCCGGGGGCGGCTCGATCTCGCCGAAGTGGATCGCGAAGCCGTGGGCGAAGAGCAGGAGGTTGCCGGGGGCGATCCCGTCGCTGATCTCCTCGCGCCAGACCTCGGCCTGCCTCTCGTCCGGCAGCAGGACCATCACCAGGTCGCCGCGGCTGGCGGCTTCGGCGACGTCGAGCACCTCGAGCCCGGCCGCCTCGGCCTTGGCGCGGCTCGAGGAGTCGGGACGCAGGCCGACGACCACCTCGACGCCGGAGTCCTTGAGGTTGAGGGCGTGGGCGTGCCCCTGGGAGCCATAGCCGAGGATCGCGACGGTCTTGCCGTCGAGCTTGCTGAGGTCGGCGTCCTTGTCGGTGAAGATGTCGTCGGTTCGCATGACGCGGCAGGCTACCGAGGTCAGCCACGCCTGAGCGCCGAGGTCCCGGCTGAACGCGTCAGCGCAGCGCCCTGCGCATCAGCTTCCCCGACGGGGTGCGGGGGAGCGCCGAGGCGAGCTCGACCCGCTTCGGCACTTTGAAACCGGCCAGCGACTCGGCGCAGTGGTGGCGCAGCTCGTCCGGGGTCACCTCCGAGCCGTCCGCGAGCACGACGACCGCGGTCACCGCCTGCTGCCACTCCGGGTCCTCGCGGCCGATCACCGCCGCCTCGGCGACCGCCGGGTGGCGCAGCAGCACCTCCTCGACCTCGGCCGGGACCACGTTCTCGCCGCCGCTGACGATCATGTCGTCGATCCGGTCGGAGACGTAGAGGAAGCCGTCCTCGTCGATCCGCCCGAGATCGCCGGTGTGCAGCCAGCCGTCAGCGTCGGCGGCGCCCGGGGCGACGGTCGGCCCCTGGATCAGGATCTCCCCGTCGCGGATCCGCAGGTGGGTGGTCAGCAGCGGGCGCCCGGCGGAGCCGAGCTTGCGCCTCGCGTCGGCCGGTGCCAGCGTCGTCACCTGCGAGCAGGTCTCGGTCAGGCCGTAGGTCTGGACGACGGTCGCGCCCTTGGCGATCGCCTCTTCCAGCGGCCCCTCGGGGACGGGGCCGCCGCCGACGAGGATCGCCCGGGGGCCGGAGAGGTCGACCCCCGCCTCCAGCAGCCGCGTCAGCATCGTCGTCACCAGCGAGACCTGGGTGATCCCGCCGCGCTCGAGCGCCTCCCCTACCCGCTCGACCTCGAAGCCGTCGTGGACGACCGCGGTGGTCCCGTAGATGACCGAGCGCATGATGATCCCGAGTCCGGCGATGTGGCTCAGGGGAACGCAGCAGAGCCACCGATCGCCCGGCATGACGCCGATGTTGAAGGCGGAGCCGACCGCGTTCCAGAGGAAGTTGCCGTAGCTGAGCGCGACCGGCTTCGGGTTCCCGGTGCTGCCGCTGGTCAGGATCCGGCAGCAGATGGCGTCCAGGTCGTGCTCGCCGAGCAAGGGCATGTCGGCCTCGGTCTGGGTCAGCTGCCCGGGGTCGTCGAGGTCGACGATCGGCTCCTCGGCTTTGACGATCGCTTCCCGCTCGGCCGGGGTCAGCCGCGGGCCCAGCGGCAGCAGCGCCGCGCCGACCTTGAGCAGCGCGTGCAGGAGGACGACCTGCTCGCGACGCGGGTGCATCGTCAGCGCCGCGGTCGAGCCGCGGCGCACGCCGTGGGCGGCGAGGCGGCGCGCAACCCAGGTCGCCTCGGCCTCGAGCTCGGCGTAGGTCATCTCGGCGCCGTCGGCGACGAGAGCCGTCCGGTCAGGACAGCTCTGCGATCTCTGCGAGAGCCAGTCGTCGAGCTTCATCGGGATATCGTGCCCATCATGCCCAAACGCCACAAAGGAGCTCCGCCCGAGGACGAGCTGTACGCGCCGATCGACTGGCAAACCGGCCCCGGCGACTACGAAGACATCCGTTACGAGACCGGCGGCGGGATCGCGAAAGTGACGATCGCGCGACCCGACGTCCTCAACGCCTTCCGGCCCCTGACGCTGATCGAGGTCTCGGCGGCGATGGAGATCGCCCGCGAGGACCCGGAGGTCGGCGTCATCCTGCTGACCGGCGAGGGCCAGCGCGCCTTCTGCTCGGGCGGCGACCAGACCGTCCGCGGCAGCACCGGGTACATGGAGGAGGGCGCGTCGGTCGGCCGCTTCCACGTCACCGACCTGCAGGTGCAGATGCGGCGGCTGCCGAAGCCGATCGTGGCGATGGTCGCCGGTTATGCAATCGGCGGCGGCCACATCCTCCACCTCTGCTGCGACCTGACCATCGCCGCCGACAACGGCGTCTTCGGCCAGGTCGGGCCGCGGGTCGGCTCCTGGGACGGAGGCTACGGCGCCTCCCTCCTGCGCGACCTCGTCGGCACCAAGAAGGCGAAGGAGGTCTGGATGCTCTGCCGCCAGTACAGCGCCGAGGAGGCGCTGGAGATGGGCCTGATCAACACGGTCGTGCCGCTGGCCGACCTGGAGCGCGAGACCGTCGCCTGGTGCCGCGAGATGCTTGCCCTCTCACCCTTCGCGCTGCGCCTCGTCAAGGCCAGCTTCAACGCCCACGAGGACGGCTACGCCGGGATCCAGCAGCTCGCCCACGACGCCAACCTCCTCTTCTACGGCTCCGAGGAGGCCGCCGAGGGGCGCGAGGCGTTCAAGGAAAAAAGGACCCCTGAATTCGACAAGTTCCCGAGGCGGGCGTGATCGGCGCGCGGGCCCTGTCACGGCAGGGGACCCACCATCTCCTGAACTACCAGGAGATGGTCCCCCCTACCGCGCCACCCGCGCGAGGAGCCGCCCGGTGAGAATCTGGCTCATGGCCGCGAGGCCCAGGACCTTGCCCGCGGCGATAGCTCCGGTGCTTGTAGGCACCGCGGCAGCCGTTCAGTGGCTGGGACACCTGCCGCGCTGGGGCGCCTTCGTGGCCGCGCTGATTGGCTCGATCTTCATCCAGATCGGGACGAACCTCGCCAATGACTACTCCGACGCCAAGCGAGGCGCCGACACCGCCGACCGGCTCGGGCCGGTGCGGGTCACCGCCAGCGGCATGGTGACGCCGCAGCGGGTGATGCGGGCGACCTGGATCGCCTTCGCGGTCGCCGTCGCCTGCGGCATCTACCTGACCGCCGTGGCCGGCCCGGTGATCCTCCTGATCGGCATCCTCTCGATCGCCGCCGGTGTCCTTTACACCGGCGGTCCCCGTCCCTACGGCTACAGCGGCTTCGGCGAGGTCTTCGTCTTCCTCTTCTTCGGCCTTGTGGCCGTCAACGGCTCCTACTACGTGCAGCTGGAAGAACTCGACGCGCTGCCGCTCGGCCTCTCGATCGCGATCGGCTTCCTCGCCACCGCGATCATCGTCGTCAACAACGTCCGCGACGTCGAGACCGACCGCCGCGCCGGCAAGAACACGCTGGCGGTGCGGGTCGGCCGCGAGGCCGCGGTGCGGCTGTACGGGCTGCTGGTGCTGGGGGCCTTCGTGGTCCTGCCGATCGCGCTGGTGGCGGGGGAAGCGAGCATGTTGCCGCTGATCGGCCTGCTGGCGGCGCCGCTGGCCGTGAAGCCGTACCGGACGCTGCAGGAGCGACGGGACGGACCGGCGCTGAACGGGGTGCTGGCGGCCACCGGAGGCGTCCTGGCCGTCTTCAGTGTCCTGGTGACGATCGGGCTGCTGATCTCGGCCTGACCTTGGGCGTCTGAGAGGGTTTGGACGTGCGATTCGCGTCCGTCGAGGTGATCCCGTATGCGCTCCCGTTCAAAGCACCGTACGTAACTGCGCGCGGGGTGCTGGAGCGGCGGGAGATAGTGCTCCTGCGGGTGCGGGATGGGGACGGGGTCGTGGGGCTGGGCGAAGCGGTGCCGCTTTCGTTGCGGGGGGGCGTCGGATTGACGGAGGTGGTCGCGGAGCTCGAGGCGTGGGCCACGGAGCAGACGGTTGAGGGACTGTCGGCTCCGGCTCTCTGTGCGGTGACGACGGCCGAAGCGGATTTGCTGGGTCGGAGGCAGGGAGACCAGAGTCAGGGCGGAGGCGAAGCAGTTCCGTGCAATGCGACGTTGGTGGCTGGAGGGCCCGAGGCGGTTGCGGCTGACGCAGAGAGGTGGGCGGCGAATGGGTTCACGACGTTCAAGCTGAAGCTCGGCGCCGAGACCGCAAGAGACCCGAGATATTCAGGTCTCTTGCGGTCTCGCGATGCGGACGTCGAGCAGGTGCGGGCGGTTCGGGAGGCGGTTGGGGCTTCGGCGCGGATTCGGGTGGACGTGAACGCGGCCTGGGACCTCGAGACGGCGAAGAGGCGCCTGGGCGAGCTGGAGCCGTTCGGGATCGAGCTGGCGGAGCAGCCGGTCGAGACGCTCGAGGAAATGGCTGAGCTCGCAGCGGCTACGTCGATCCCCCTCGCCGCCGACGAGAGCGTGGCTTCGCTCGAGGAGGCCGAGCGAGCAGCATCGCTTGGCGCCTGCGCTTACACCGGGGTCAAGCTCTCCAAGGTCGGCGGACCCGGAGCGGCGCTCGCCATCGCCGACGTCCTCCCCGCCTTCATCACCAGCGCCCTCGACGGACCGGTCGGGATCGCCGCCGGCGCCCAGGTCGCGCTGAGTCTCGCCGAGACCATCCATCCCGAACGCCTCCACATCGCCCACGGCCTCGCCACCCAGCGCCTCTTCGCCGAGACGATCGCCTCGGTGGAGTGCGAGCTGCGGGACGGGATGCTGCACCTCCCGTCCGGTCCCGGGCTCGGCGTCGAGATCGACGAGGAGGCGCTACAGGCGCACCGCCTCTAGTCTGCCGATCCGCCACCCACCCCGAACTGCATCAGATTTCCTACCTGCCAGAAGGGAAATCTGATGCAGTTCGGGTCCAACGCCGCCATGGACCCCACCAACACCAATACCGCCCTTGCCTCGGCGTTCGCCGAGGAGTTGGCGCGCTCGGGACTGCGGCTCGCGGTGATCTCGCCGGGATCGCGGTCGACGCCGCTGGCGGTGGCGCTTTGGCGGCAGCCCGAGATCGAGGTGAGCGTCATCATCGACGAGCGGTCGGCTGGGTTCTTCGCGCTGGGAGCGGCGCAGGCGAGCGGGAGCCCCGTCGCGTTGCTCTGCACCTCCGGGACGGCGCTCGTCAACTACCACCCGGCGGTGGTCGAGGCCGACGAGTCGGCGATCCCGCTTCTGGTCCTGAGCGCCGACCGGCCGCCGGAGCTGCGCGGGATCGGCGCCGGGCAGACGATCGACCAGATCAAGAGCTTCGGAGCCTCTGTCCGCTGGTTCTGCGAAGTCGGCACCCACCAGGCGGACGACGACGGGCTGCTCCATTACCGCTCCGTCGCCTGCCGGGCGATGGCCAAAGCGCGCGGCGAGGTGCGTCCCGGCCCCGTCCACCTCAACCTGCCCTGGCGGGAGCCGCTGGCACCGGTGCCGGTCGATGGGGCAGTGACGGCGACCGACCCCCTGGCGCTGCAGGGGCGGGACCGGCGTCCGCTGACGGCCGTGACCCGGATCGACCTCGAGCCCTCCGTCTTCATCCTCGACGAGATGGCCGGCCACATCGGCGACGCGATCTCCGGCGTGATCGTTGCCGGCCGCCAGCTCGACCCCGAGCTGCGCGAGCCGCTCGCCCACCTCGCTCGCGTCTCCGGCTTCCCGATCCTCGCCGACCCGGCCTCGCAGCTGCGCTGCGGGCCCCACGACCGCTCCCACGTCGTCGCCGCCTATGACCTTCTGCTGCGCGAGGAGCATTTTGCCCGCTCCGTCGTGCCCGAGCTTGTCCTCCGCTTCGGGGAGATGCCGACCAGCAAGCCGCTACGGGCCTGGCTCGCCGCCAGCGGCGCCGACGAAATCGTTGTCGACCCGTTCGGCGGCTGGAACGAGCCGACGAACCGTGCCGCAGCCATCCTCCGCGCCGACCCCAGCGAGTGCGCCTCCGGCTGGGCGGCGCGGCTGGAAGGGCTCGAGGGACGCGAACGCCCGCTGCCGGACCGCTGGCTCGAAGCCGAGCAAGCGGCCCAGGCCGCCCTCGATGCCGCCTTCGGCAGCGGCGGGATCACCGAGCCGGCGCTCCACCGTGCCCTCGGCACCGCGCACCAAGACGGCGACCTCGTCTACACCAGCTCCTCGATGCCGATCCGGGACCAGGAGAGCTTCCTCGCCGCCTCCGAGACCGACGTCCACTTCCTCTCCAACCGCGGCGCCAACGGCATCGACGGCCTGATCTCCTCCGGCATCGGCGCCGCGCGTGCCAGCGGCCGCCCGACGACGATCGTCATCGGCGACCTCGGCCTCCTCCACGACGTAGGCGGTCTCGCCGCGCTACGCGAGGTCTCCACCCCGGTCCGCATCGTCGTCATCGACAACACCGGCGGCGGCATCTTCCACTTCCTACCCCAGGAGGCAGCGATGCCCGAGAGCGAATTCGAGGCCCTGCTGGGCACCCCCCGTGGGGTCGACGCGGCGAAGGCCGCCGCTCTCTTCGATCTCCCCCACCGCCGCCTCGAATCGCTAGCGGACCTACCCGAGGCGCTGAGCGCCGGCACCGGCCTGATCGAGGTCAAGACCGACCGCAAGGACAACGTCGAGGTCCACCGGCAGCTGACCCAAGAGGTCCACGCCGCGCTTTTTCAGCTACCTCCGCGGTAGCGGGAGGGTCGGGTGACCCTCGCCGGACCATCCCCGCTGTTGTCCGCGGCGGGTCACCCGACCCTCCCCCACCCACGCGTCTACTCCGCGAGCAGCGGCAACAGCGCCTGCAGCTTGACCTCGGTCTCCTCCAGCTCGGCCGCCGGGTCGGAGCCGGCGACCACGCCCACACCGGCGAAGAGGTGGGCTTGGCGGTCGCGGAGCAGGGCGCTGCGGAGGGCTACGCAGAATTCGCCGTCTTCGGTGGCGTCCATCCAGCCGACCGGGGCGGCGTACCAGCCGCGGTCCATGCCCTCGAGGTCGGCGATCGCCGAGGCTGCGGCGGGCCAGGGCTCGCCGCCTACCGCCGGGGTCGGGTGCAGGAGGCCGGCCAGCTCGATCGCCGAGTGCGGTTCGGCGAGCTGGGCGATCACCGGGGTCGCCAGGTGCTGGATGTTCGCCACCTTGACGATCTCGGGCTCGTTCGCCGCCTCGACCCAGACCGCGTGCGGGCGCAGGGCGCGGACGATCCGCTCGGCGACGATGCGCTGCTCGCGGCGGTTCTTGTCGCTGCGCAGCAGCTGCTCGCCGAGGTGGTCGTCGACGGCGGGATCGGAGCTGCGCCGAGTCGAACCGGCTAGGGCGACGGTGGAAACGGAGGCGCCGGCGCGGCGCACGAGCAGCTCCGGGCTGGCCCCGACGAAGGCCGCCTCGGGCGTCCCGCAGCAGAAGCAGAAGCAGGCTGGGAACTGCTCGCGCATCGCTCCGAAGACCGCCGCGGGGTCGTGGGCGGCGGCGGCGCTGACGATCACCTCGCGGGCGAGCACGACCTTGGAGAGCTCGCCCGCGGCGATCCGCGATGTGGCTCCTTCGACCGCGGTCTCGAACTCGCGCGGCGGCAGGGCGCTGCGGATCTCGGCGTGGGCGGTCGGATGCGGGTCCAGCAGCGGCAGCGGGGTGTCGAGGCGTAGCCCGGAGATCCGGGCCGCGAGCTCCTCACCGAGGCGTCCCACCCCTTCCCCCGGCCCCACGATGGCGTTCACGGTGAGGAAGGCGCGATCGCCGCGCCGGCAGATCGAGATCTGCGGCAGGACCAGCGAGGCCGGGGCCAGTGAGGCCCAGGTCGAGGTCGCTCCACCCTCGGGGTCGAAGGCGAAGCCGCCGAGCCAGACGGGGCCGGCGCCGGCCGGCAGCCCCCGCGGCTCCCCCAGGACCGGACGATCTCCCAGGCGCAGGCACTCGTCGGCCACCTCCTCGAAGCGCCGGCTCCCCCGCGAGGTCGCCTCGTGCGCCACTCCGAGGCCCGCCAGCGCGAATTCCCGATCGGGCTGCTCCCAGCAGAACCAGCGGTCGGAGGCTAGACGCGAGGAGAACACGACCGCGCACGGGTCATCCACCTCAACCTCTCTGGTGACGCTTACGAGGGTGCGTCGGCCCCGTTCGGCGCCCTTGGCTAGCGCGCCGAGAAGGTCACTAGTCGTGACCACGGCCGATCGCGATCTCTCCCGTGCGGACCATTTCGACGAGCCCGTGCGGGCGGACCATCCGCTCGAAGGCCTCGATCTTGTCGGCCGAGCCGGTCACCTCGATCGTCATCGTCCGCCGCGCGACGTCAACGATTTTGGCCCGGAAGATCTCGGCGAACTGGATGATCTCGGCGCGGTTCTCGACCGCCGAGGAGACCTTGAACAGCGCCATCTCCCGCGCCACCGTCTCCTCCGGCTCCATGTCGCGGATTTTCAGGACGTTGACGAGCTTGTGCAGCTGCTTGGTCACCTGATCGATCGGGTGGACGGCGCCGTCGAGCGTCAGGGTGATTCGCGAGACGCTGGGGTCGTCGGTCGGCCCCACCGCGAGCGTGTCGATGTTGAAGCCGCGGCGGGAGAAGAGGCCGGCGGCGCGCGCCAGGACACCGGGTTTGTTCTCGACCAGGATCGAGAGGATGTGCTTGCGGCCGCTCAGCTGACCCGCCACGTGCAGGTCCTCGAGTTTCACCACCTGCGGAGTGCCTGCCTCCATCAGCTCACCTGGCTTCCACGCGGGGCCTCGACCATGTCGCGGGCGGCGTTGCCCGGCGGGATCATCGGGTAGCAGTTCTCCTCTTTGGCGGTGCGGACGTCGAGCAGGACCGGTCCGTCGTGCTCGAGCGCCGCGACCATCTGCTCCTCGAGGTCGGCGCTGTTGTCGCAGCGCATCCCTTTCGCCCCGAAGGCCTCCGCCAGCTTCACCCAGTCGGGGCTGGCGCCCATCTCGACCGAGCTGTAGCGGCGGTCCCAGAACAGCTCCTGCCACTGACGGACCATGCCCATGTAGCCGTTGTTCTGGAGGAAGATCTTCACCGGCACGTTCTCGGTGACGCAGGTCGCCAGCTCCTGGATGTTCATGATCAGGCTGCCGTCGCCGGCGAGGCAGACGACCTGCTCTCCGGGGCAGGCGACCTTGGCGCCGATCGCGCTCGGCAGGCCGAAGCCCATCGTCCCGAGGCCGCCCGAGTTGATCCAGCGCCGCGGCTCCTCGAAGCCGAAATATTGAGCCGTCCACATCTGGTGCTGGCCGACGTCGGAAGTGATGATCGCGTCGCCCTGGGTGGCGCGGTACATCGCCTTGATCATGAACTGCGGTTTGATCTCGCCGCCCTGGTCGCTCGATTCGTCGTAGAAGAGCGGGTGGGCCTCCTGCCAGCCGCGCAGCGTGTTCCACCACTCGTCGAGGCGCGATGAGTCGGTCTGCAGCGCCCGGTACTCGCGGGTCAACTTCGGCAGCACCTGCTTGACGTCGCCGACGATCGGGATGTGCGCGCCGACGTTCTTCGAGATCTCCGCGGGGTCGATATCGATGTGGATGGCCTTGGCGTGCGGGGCGAACTCGTCGAGCTTGCCGGTGATGCGGTCGTCGAAGCGGGCGCCGATCGCGACGATCAGGTCGGCTTTGTCCATCGCCTGGTTGGCGGTCCAGGTGCCGTGCATGCCGAGCATGCCGAGGAAGCGGTCGCTGGAGGCGGGGAAGCCGCCGAGGCCCATCAGGGTCGAGGTGACCGGGAAGCGGTCGGAGTCGGCGAGCTCACGCAACTCGGCGCTGGCATTCCCGTTGATCACTCCGCCGCCGGTGTAGAAGATCGGCCGGCGGGCGCTGGCCAGCGCTTTCGCGGCGATCCGGATCTGCTTGATGTTGCCCTCCGTCGAGGGCTTGTAGCCGGGCAGCTCGACCGGCTCGGTGCGCGGCTCGTAGTCGATGTCGGCACGCGAGAGGTCCTGCGGTATGTCGAGCAGGACCGGCCCGGGCCGCCCGGTAGAGGCGACGTGGAAGGCCTGATGGACGTACTCGGGGATCTGGCGCGGGTCGGTGACCGCGAAGGAGTGCTTCACGAACGGCAGCGTGGCCCCGAGGATGTCGGCCTCCTGGAAGCCGTCGGTGCCGATCAGCTCGGTGCGGACCTGGCCGGTGATGAAGACGGTGGGAGTCGAGTCCATCATCGCGTCGGCGATCGCGGTGACGAGGTTGGTGGCGCCGGGGCCGGAGGTGGCGAAGGCGACGCCGACCCGGCCGGAGGCTTTCGCGTATCCCTCGGCGGCGTGGCCGCCGCCCTGCTCGTGGCGCACCTGGACGTGCCGGAAGTCGGCGTCGACGAGGGCGTCGTAGGTCGGCAGGTTGGCTCCGCCGGGGATCCCGAAGACGTCCTTGACGCCCTCGGCCTTGAGGCTTTCCATCAACGTGTCGGCAGCGCGCATAAGAGAAGCGATGGTACTAACAGGCGGGTTCTGGCCCGTAGGCGGCGCGTCTCCTGTCTGAAAGTGCCCGCGACCTAGGCCGGGGCGGCCGGCGATTTCGCCGGGTTCCAGCGGGTCTGCGGATCGATCGCGGTCTCGATCACGCGGCCCTTGTGGCGCTCGATCGCGTGGATGATCGACTCGACAAGCTCCTCACCCAGGAGGGTCGGCTGCAAGCCGAGGTCGAGCAGCTTGGTGTGGATCGCGTTGTAGTAGTGCTCTTCCTTCTCGACCCGCGGGTTGTCGTAGTGCTGGACGTCGACGCTGTAGCCGAGGTGCTCGCCGGCTTCCTTGACGAGCTCGGCCAGCTCCAGCACCGAGAACTGCTCGGTGAACTGGTTGAAGACGCGGAACTCGCCGCGCCCGGCCGGGTTCAGGGCCGCCAGTTCGACGCAGGCGAGGGTGTCGCGGATGTTGAGGAAGCCGCGGGTCTGGTGGCCGGCGCCGTAGACGGTCAGCGGATGGCCGATTACCGCCTGCACGCAGAAGCGGTTGAGGACGGTGCCGAAGAGCTCGTCGTAGTCGAAGCGGGTGACGAGACGGTCGTCGCGGGCGGTCTCCTCGGTCTCGACGCCGTAGACCACGCCCTGGTTGAGGTCGGTGGCGCGCAGGCCCCAGGTACGGCAGGCGAAGTGGATGTTGGTCGAGTCGTGGACCTTGGAGCAGTGGTAGAGCGAGCCCGGCAGCTTCGGATACGGCAGGGTGTCCTCGCGACCCTTGTGCTGGATCGTGATGTAG
>DASTAR010000013.1:0-33332 GCA_035712505.1 Solirubrobacterales bacterium | reverse complement strand
GCCCGTAGGCGAGCGAGGCGGCGGTCGGCTCGTTGATGATCCGCTTGACGTCGAGCCCGGCGATCTTGCCGGCGTCCTTGGTCGCCTGGCGCTGGTCGTCGTTGAAGTAGGCGGGGACGGTGATCACGGCGCTGTCGACCGTTTCGCCGAGCTTCGCTTCGGCGTCGGTCTTCAGCTTCTGGAGGATCATCGCGCTGATCTCCGGCGGGCTGTACTGCTTGCCGCGCGCATCGACCCGGACGTCGCCGTTGGGGCCGGCCTCGACCTGGTACGGGACGATCGTCTCCTCCTCTTTGACTTCGGCCTCCTTGCGGCCCATGAAGCGCTTGATCGAGAAGATCGTGTTCTCCGGGTTCATCACCGCCTGGCGTTTGGCGACGGTGCCGACGAGGCGCTCGCCGCTCTCGGTGAACGCGACGACCGACGGGGTCGTGCGCCCGCCCTCGGCGTTCTCCAGAACGGTCGGCTCGCCGCCCTCCATCACCGCGACGCACGAGTTGGTCGTGCCGAGGTCGATTCCGATCGTCTTTGCCACTTTTGCCTTGCCTCCAGGGGTTTCTCGGGGTTCTAAAAGGGTTCTGTTGATGAAGCTCTAAAAATCTAAGCGCCAGTGTGGCAGATTTGTGAGCGCATTACAAGCGAGTCCTATAGTGATTCGGGTCACGCGGGAGCCGGGTAGCCGAAGGGGGGAGGCGAGCCGGACGGAGGCGCCTCGACCAATAGGTCCCCGGGGAAGGGACCGCGGAAGAGGAGGAAGACTTTGAGCACCGCACGAATCCGCCGGCTGCTGGGCCCGTTGGCCGCCGTCGCCCTGCTGCTTGCGCTGATGCTGCCCGCTGCGGCAGCCGCGAAGCCGCACGGTAATCACGGTCACCGACCCGCCGGCCACGACAACGGCAAAGGCAAGGTCGTCGGCGTGATGACCCGCAACCTCTACCTGGGCGCCGACCTGAGCCCGGTGATCGCCGCCAAAACCACCGAACAGGTGGTGACCGCGAGCGGCGCTGTCCTGCGCGACGTCGTCGCCAACGACTTCCCGACCCGGGCGAAGGGGCTGGCGCACGAGATCCTCGAACAGAGGCCCGATCTCGTCGGCCTGCAGGAGGTGGCCTACTGGCACACGACGCCGATCACCCCGGCCGGCAAAGAAATCACGATCGACTACCTCAAACTGCTGCTGAACGAACTCAACAGTGGGCCCGGGCCCGGCCGTTACGAAGTGGTCGTCGTCCAGAACGAGTTCGGGACGGAAACCCCGGCCGACTTCAACGGCGTCGCAAACGACGGCCCGGGCGGCGAACTCGCCGACGCCGAGGTCCTCGGGCAGCTGCAGATGCGCGACGTGATCCTCGCCCGGACCGGGGCGGGGGTGCATACCTGGAACGCGAGCGGCGGCAACTTCAGCACGCTGCTCCAGCTCCAGGTCGGCGGCCAGCCCGTGGCGGTCAAACGCGGCTGGACGGCGACCGACGCCCAGGTCCGCGGCAGCCACCCGTTCCACTTCGTCAACACCCACCTGGAGGCGTTCGACCCGCTGGTCCGAGCCGCCCAAGCCGAAGAGCTCGTGGCCCCGGGCGGGCCGGCGACGAGCGACCTGCCGGTCGTCCTGGTCGGCGACCTCAACTCCGACGACGACACGGTCTCGGGCCCCGACCGGCTCGCCTACCAGGCGCTGCTGGCGGCGGGCTTCATCGAGCGGAGCACGAACGATCCGCTCGGCTGCTGCCTCGACTCGAGCCTGCTCGCCGAAGACGCCGGGGGCAGCGTCGCGGACTTCGACCACCAGGTCGACCACGTGATGACGAACGACCCGGGGATCACGCTGGAACGCTCGGCGGTGACGGACCTGTTGCCGGTCAACGGCTTCTGGGACTCCGACCACGCCGGGCTCTTCAGCGCCCTGAGGTTCCCCTCCTAGAGGCGAACCCGTGTCGACTGGACGATTTCGGTCCATATAGGACCGTTTTCGTCCCGTCGGCGTTTATCGCGGGGGTGCTCAGCCCTCGCCGGCGGTGTGGCCGACGAATTCGGCGACTTCTTCGGCCTGCGTCTGGTTGAGGATGCCGGCGGGCATGCGGCCGGGAGTCGAGCTGTTGACCCCGTTTTCGACCGCGTTGAGGACGCGCCCTTCGGTCGATTCGATCGTTTCCTGCACTTTTTTGGGTTCGCCTTCCGGCGGACCGGTGGGCGCCAGCAGTTCGTCGAGGTTGGGGGCGTAGTTGCCGTCGGTCCCGGCCGAGTAGAGCGTGTGGCAGGTGCCGCAGTTGGTCTGGAAGAGCGCCTGCCCTTCCTTGAGGTTCGAGGCGACCTGCTGATCGCCGTTGGCGGCGTCGCCCTTGGAGCGGAAGGCCGCGAAGGGGATCACCACCGCGAGGACGAGGACGAGGATCCCGAACCAGATGAAGGTGCGCTTACTCATTTAGCGGCGCGCATACTACTGGCGCGTGCCGCTGCGCGGTCGGGCAACGAGGGAAGAGCGGTTCTCCCGGTACCAGGGGCACATCCGCCGCAGCGCGCACGCGCCGCAGCGCGGTTTCGGGCGGCAGACGGCGCGGCCGTGCCGGATCAGGTTGACGTGCAGCTCGTGGGCGTCCTCGGGCGGGACGACCGCCATCATCTCGTCATGGGCCTTCTCGAAGGAGGCCCTGGCCGGGAAGAGGCCGAGACGGCCGCCGACGCGGTGGACGTGGACGTCGACCGGAATCTCCGGGATCCCCCAGGTGAAGATGAGGACGCAGGCGGCGGTTTTGCGGCCGACGCCGGGCAGGTCGAGCAGGAACCCGAGCGACTCCTCGCGCGGGGCGGTCTCGGTCCAGTCGAGGTCGGGCGGGTCGCCGAGGCGCTCGAGGATCGCCTGGATCCGCGGCGCCTTCTGCTTCGCCAGCCCGCCAGGGCGGATCGCCTCCTCGAGCTCGGCCACGGGGGCGTCGCGCACCTCCTCCCAGGTAGGGAAGCGCTCCCGCAGCGCCGCGTAGGCGCGATCGCGGTTGCGGTCGTTGGTGTGCTGTGAGAGCACGGTCTTGACCAGCTCGCCGACCGGGTCCCCGTGCGGCTCCTCCGGCGGCACCCCGTACATCTCCCGCAGCCGGTCCCGGATCGCCAGCACCCGCCGCCGTTGAGGTCGCCTCCAGGCCATTGCGGTGGACCCTAGTAATCGCATGGTTCCTTTGTCCGGCTATGCAGGACAAAGGAACCACGACTTTGCGTTCCGCGCCTCGGATTCGCCCAGGTTGCGGTTAACACCGGAGCTACAATCAGGTGTTCCGTGTCTCGCACGATCGCCGCCATAGGAACGAAGCTGCCCAAGGGCTGGGCCGATGCCGGGCGCCAGATCGCGATCCTCGTCGGTGTCGATGCGCTCTACGAGCTTGCGCGGGGCGTCGCCGACTCGACCAAAGCCGACGCGATCGCCCACGGCGCCCAGGTCATCGACTTCGAGGAATCGACCCACACCTTCTTCGAGCCCCACCTGCAGGCGGCGTTCCTGCCCGCCCACTGGCTCATCGACCTCGCCAACCAGATCTACCTCAACGCCCAGTTCTCGATCGCGCTCGGCTTCCTGATCTGGCTCTACCTCTTCCGCAACCAGTCCTACTACTTCGTGCGCAACATGTTCGTGGTCTCGATGGGGCTGGCGCTGATCGGCTACGTCGGCTTCCCGACGGCGCCCCCGCGGATGTTCCCCGGCCACGGCTTCGTCGACACGATCACCGACTTCTCCAGCGTCAACCACGACTCCACCCTGGCCAAGATCTTCATCAACCCCTACGCGGCGGTGCCGAGCATGCACTGCGCTTTCGCGATGATGATCGGCGTCAGCGGGGTGGCGGTCTGCCGCAACTGGTGGTCGAAAGCGTGGTGGGCCTTCTGGCCGATCCTGATCACCTGGGTGGTCATCGTCACCGCCAATCACTACTGGCTCGACGCGGCCCTCGGCTGGCTCGTCGCCTTCAGCGCCTACGCGATCGCCCAGGGCGCCCTCGCCCGCGTCCGGCCCGATGCCTGGGGATGGCGCAGCCCGTATCCGCAACGCGAGGCGTGGGGCCCCGGCCCTCGCGAAGCCGAGGCGTAATAGCCTGAGCGGGAATGGGACCCTCGGCGCCGCCCCGGCGCAGCAGTCGTGCCAGCGCCCGCAACGGGCAGGAGCTGCGGGCGTATGCCCGGGACCGGCTGATCGAGTCCCGCCTCACCCCGAACGCGATCTCGATGGTCGGCCTGCTCGGCAACCTGATCGCCGCCGCGCTCGTCACCCAGCGGCTCTTCTTCCTCGCCGGCGTCGCCTTCGTGCTCGGTTCGGTCTGCGACACGCTCGACGGCCGCTACTCGAGGATGTCGGGCAAGGGGACCCTCTTCGGCGCCTTCCTCGACTCGACGCTCGACCGGATCGAGGAGGGGATCGTGCTCACCGCCGTCGCCGGCTACTTCGCGGTCGAAGGACGCTCGTTCGCGGCGGCGATGTGCGTGGCGGCGGTGCTCTTCTCACTGATGGTCTCCTATACCCGCGCCCGGGCCGAGGCGCTCGGCGTCGAATGCAAGGTCGGATTGGCCACCCGGCCGGTCCGCGTGGTGATACTTTCGATCGGCTTGCTGTTCGCCAAGGGGGCGGGTTTGGGCGATTTCGAACTGCTGGCCCCGGCTGTCTACGCGATCGCCGCCTTGACGATAATCACCACCTTCCAGCGGGTATGGCATGTGAGAAACGAGCTTTCCGGCGAGGTCCCCGGCGTCAAGGACGACGGTGGCGCCGCTGGGGACGTGTAACCAGCGAAGCCACCCGGTGTCTTCAGCCACCCAGCGCAATCCAGGAGGACTTCCGAATCAATGAGTGAGAGCAACGGAGCCAACGGCAGCGGCCACACGAACGGCGTCGGCCGCGCGGAGGACAAGGTCCGCGTCGCGATCGTCGGCGTCGGCAACTGCGCCAACAGCTTCATCCAGGGCGTCCAGTACTACAAGGACGCCGACCCCGGCGACGAAGTGCCGGGCCTGATGCACGTCGACCTCGGCGGCTACCACGTCCGCGACGTCGAGTTCGTCGCCGCCTTCGACATCGACGCCGAGAAGGTCGGCAAAGACCTCTCCGAGGCGATCTGGTCGGGGCAGAACGACACGATCAAGTTCGCCGACGTCCCCGAGCTCGGGGTCGAGGTCGAGCGCGGGATGACCCACGACGGCCTCGGCAAGTACCTGAAGGAGAAGATCACCAAAGCCCCGGGCGAAACCGCGGACGTGGTCGGCATCCTCAAGGAGACCAAGGCCGATGTGCTCGTCTGCTACCTGCCGGTCGGCTCCGAGGAGGCGACCAAGTGGTACGTCGAGCAGGCGCTGGCCGCCGGCGTCGGCTTCGTCAACAGCCTGCCGGTCTTCATCGCCCGCGAGGACTACTGGGACAAGCGCTTCCAGGAGGCCGGGCTGCCGATCATCGGCGACGACATCAAGAGCCAGGTCGGGGCGACGATCGTCCACCGGGCGCTGGCGCGGCTGTTCCACGACCGCGGCGTGCGGCTCGAGCGGACCTCGCAGCTGAACGTCGGCGGCAACATGGACTTCTACAACATGCTCGAGCGCGAGCGGCTGGACTCGAAGAAGATCTCGAAGACCAACGCCGTCACCTCGATCATGGGGCACGAGCTGCCCAAGGAGGACGTCCACGTCGGCCCGTCCGACTACGTCGCCTGGCTGACCGACCGCAAGTGGGCGCACATCCGGCTCGAGGGCAAGGCCTTCGGCGACGTGCCGCTGACCGCCGAGCTGAAGCTCGAGGTCTGGGACTCGCCGAACTCCGCCGGCGTCGTCATCGACGCGGTGCGGCTGATCAAGCTGGCGCTCAACAACGGCATCGCCGGCCAGCTCGACGGTCCCTCCAGCTACCTGATGAAGAGCCCGCACACGCAGCGCCCCGACGACGAGGCGCGCGAGCAGACCGAGCAGTTCATCGTCGAGAACGCCCGCGGCAGGTCGCTGCCGGGTCAGCCGGCGGAGCCGTCGGCCGCCTCGCAGGCCTAGCCGTACCGCCCACCGAGGCGATCCCGTGGTTCCTTGGTCCTGTAGATCCGGACAAAGGAACCACGACTTCGCGTTCGCGGCTTTTATCCTCCCCCTGTGAGTTCCGGCCCGCTCTCGATCGCCCAGGTCTTCCCGGTGCGCCGGGGAGGGGCGAACCCGGCGGCGCGGTTCGCCGCGGCGGTCTCCGACGAGCTGGAACGCCGCGGCCACGAGGTGCTGCGGATCAAGACCGGGGACCCGGTCAAACGGCTGCTGAAATCGCAGCGCCCGGACATCGTCCACGTCCACGACCCGTTCGCGCCGAGCGCGCCCTCGGCGGCGCTGCGCCACTCCTTCTCGCTCAACGTCGCCACCTTCCACGACCCGCGCGAGCGGGTGCTGGCGACGCAGGTGGCCCGGCCGCTGGTCGAGATCTTCTTCGGCCGGATCGACGCGCGGACGGTGACGCGGCCGGAGACGGCGCAGCTGCTGGAGCGCTTCTTCCCGGCCGAGTACGAGGTCCTCGGGAAGGGAAGCGCGAACGGGGCCGAGCCGGACCGGGCGGCGATCGCCGGGCAGCTGGAAGCGACCTACCGGCGCCTGCTCGACCGCCGGCATTCGCCGGACGGGGACCCCGAGGTCCGGGCGCGGATCTCGCGGCGCCCGCTGATCGAGGTGGACCTGCACATGCACACCGACCACTCAGGCGATTGCGCCACTCCCGTCGACGTCCTCATCAACACCGCCCGCGACCGCGGCCTCGGGGCGATCGCGATCACCGACCACAACGAGGTCTCCGGAGCCCTGGAGGCGCGCAGGCTGGCCGAAGGGCTCGGCGACATCAAGGTGATCGTCGCCGAGGAGGTGAAGACCGCCGAGCAGGGGGAGGTGATCGGCCTCTTCCTCGAGGAGAAGATCCCCAAGGGGCTGACGATGGCCGAGACGATCCGCGAGATCCGCGCCCAGGGGGGGCTGGTCTACGTGCCCCACCCGTTCGACCGCTTCCACTCGGTGCCCGACTACGAGCACCTGCTCGACATCGTCGAGGAGATCGATCTGCTCGAGGTCTTCAACCCGCGGGTGGCGCTGACCTCGTTCAACGAGGAGGCGGTGCGGTTCGCGACCAAGTACCGGATCGTGCCGGCGGCCGGCTCCGACAGCCACGTCGCCCAGGGGCTCGGCAGCGTGCGGCAGCGGATCCACGACTTCGACGGGCCGGCCGAGTTCCTCGAGGCGATGCGGGACGCCGACATCACCCGCAAGCACAAGAACCTCGTCTACGTGCAGACGCTGAAGTTCCTGCAGACGACGGGGCGGCCGAAGGCGCCGAAACGGCGGGTGCCCGACGCCAAGCCGGTGCGGGGCGGGCGGCCCCGGCAGCGCCGCCGCACGAGCAAGTCCTGATGCAGGCGCCCTCGGGCAAAGGAGGCGCGCCCGCCTCGTCAAAGAGTGCGCCGATGCGTTCGATCGACGACGAGATCCGCGAGAAGTACCTGGAGCGGGCGATCCGCGAGCTCAACCAGATGAGCCGCGAAATCCAGGACTGCCAGCACTGCCCGCGCGGCAAGCTGATGCCGGTCCTCGGCTCGGGCCACCCGCAGGCCGACATCTTCATGCTCAAGCAGGCGCCGCTGGCCTCGGAGATCGAGGAGGGGGTCGCCTTCTACGGCCGCTCCGGAAACGCGCTGATGAAGAGTTTCAAGCGGCTGGGGATCGATCCCCTCGTGGTCTACGGCACCCTCTGCGTCAAGTGCCCGACGCCCGAGCCCGACCTGGCTGCGGGCGAGTGCGTCGGCCGGCTGGTCGAGGAGCTGGCGATCGTGCAGCCGAAGATCGTCGTCGTCATGGGCGAGCCCGCCCTGCGCATCCTCAACGGCCTCAGCGTCCCGCTCGCCCGGGAGATCCAGCCCGACGAGGGCGAGATCCAGGCCTTCACCCCCACCATCGACGCCCTCTACGTCCCCGATATCGACGCCTCCCTGGACGAAGAGGGGGCCAAGGCCCGCTTCTGGCGCGCCTTCAAGACGCTAGGCGTCTGGTACGACGACCTCCCGCCGTATTAGCGTCAGGGTATCCGCCTCCCGATAGCCTTCGCCTGATGTCAGGTACCTATCGCGCGGAGATCCCGACGTAAACGAACTGCTCTGGCCTACCCTAGTCGCAGTACGGGAGCTGGGGCATACGGCGAAGCTCGACGAGATCAACGAGCGTGTGGTCGAGTCCGAGGGCTTCAGCGAGGGTCAGATGTCGGTCCTGCATAAAAACGGCCCGCGCTCGGAGATCGAGTACCGCCTGGCTTGGGCGCGCACGTACCTCAAGGGCATGGAGGCTTTGGTGAACCCGTCGCGAGGGACGTGGGAGACGACCACCCTCGGGAAAGAATTGACCGAGGCAGAAGTCGAACCAAGATGGCGGGACTACCTGAATCAACTTGCCGAGGAGCGCAAGAAGAAGAAGAAAGCCGCACGGGAAGCCGGTGCAGATCCAGACCTCGCCGCCGACGACGCCAGCGACGAAACCGACGACTGGCGAGAAGAGCTGCTGCAGGTTCTGCTCAATATGGACCCCGGTAACTTCGAGCATCTGGCGAAGCGCCTCTTGCGAGCCGCGGGCTTCATCAATGCGACGGTGATGGGGGGGCGCGGGTGACGGGGGGATCGACGGGATGGGCGTTTATCGCCTCTCGCTAGTCAGCTTCCCGGTCTACTTCCAGTGCAAGCGGTACAAGGGTTCTGTCGGCCCTGAGAAGGTGCGGGATTTCCGTGGGGCCATGCAGGGCCGTGGGGACAAGGGTCTCCTCATCACCACCGGAAACTTCACGGCAGAAGCGAAGAAGGAGGCCACGCGTGACGGCGCACCGCCGATTGATCTAATTGATGGCGAGCAGCTCTGCGACCTTCTCAAGGATCACCGGTTGGGTGTGGAGACGACCACTCGCACGATCGAAGAGGTGAAGGTGCGTAAGGAGTTCTTCGTCAACCCTGGCTAGTTGAGGGACCGGGGGACGATTGGTGAGTTAAACCCCATATAGGGGTGCTAACTCACCAATCGCTTTAGCGACTCCGAGATTGGGCCCCCTATAACGGCCCTAAGTTCGGAGAGGCGAGTCAGGCGGTGGGGGCGGCGGCCTCGGCCAGGGCGGTCATCGGCTCTACCTTGGCGCTGGCTAGGCCGCGGACGACGATGGTGTCCAAGGGGCCTTCGTAGGCGCTGAGGGCGTCCTGGGCGGCGGTGGAGTTTGGCGCCGCCACTCCTACGGTGCCCTCTGGCTCGCCGAGGCGGTCGAAGTGGTCGCGGTAGCCCTTGTGGAGGTCGCGGTAGAAGGACTCCTCCTTGGCCAGGCGCTCGGCGGCGTCGGGGCCGACGGCGGTGCGGACGTAGCCGAAGACGCGAGGGGTGTCGCGGCCCGCCCCCTGGGCGCCGGCTTCGACTTTGGCGCGGGCTCCGGCGGCGAAGTCGGGGGTCATCCAGTTGAAGAAGACGCCGTCGTAGGAGCTGCCCGCCAGTTCGCACATCTTCGGGCCCATCGCGGCGAGGACGAGTTTCACGCCGGGGAGCAGCTCGCGCAGCTCCGGCAGTGCCTCGCGCATCTTCGTCAGCGGCTTCTCGGTGAAGCCGGCGCCGACGCCTAGCCAGAGCTTCGCCGGATCGATTCCGAACTCCTCGACGTCGGCGGCGATCTGCTCTGGCGGGGTGCGGTCGAGGGCGATCACGGCGACCCCGAGCTCCGCCTTCGGCGCGGCGGCGGCGAACTCCGCCAGCGTCGCCAGTCCCTTCGCGCCGGGATGATCGTTCGACCACATCGACTCGTAGCCGAGCTCGGCGCAGCGCGCCGCCAGCGGCCGCGCCACCTCCGGGTCCAGACCTGCCGCCACTCCGAACGCCCTACTCGCCATCGCTTGCCGCCTCCTCCGCTTCGCGTCCGGGGGTGTCGACTCCCTCAGTCGCCGCGTCTTCCGCTTCGCGTCCGGGGGCGGCCAGGGGTCTCCCCGTGCGTTGGAAGAGCGCGACGCACTCGATGTGCGGGGTCTGGGGGAACATGTCGACCGGCCTCACGCGCGCCAATCTATAGCCGGCCTCTGCCAGCTGGGCGGCGTTGGGGGCGAGCGTGGTCGGGTTGCAGGAGACGTAGACGATCCGCTGCGCCCCGCACTCGAGCACCCGGCGGACGATCTTCTGCGAGAGGCCGGCGCGGGGCGGGTCGACGACGACGACGTCGGGCTTGCCCGCCTTCTCGACCAGCGGCCGCACCCCGGTGCGCGCGTTGGCGGCCATGAAGCGGGCGTTCTCGATTCCGTTGGCGCGGCCGTTGCGCTCGGCGTCGGCGATCGCCTCGGGGACGATCTCCAGCCCCCAGACCTCGCCCGCCTGCGCGGCCATCGTCAGCCCGATCGTGCCGATCCCGCAGAACAGGTCAAATACGCGCTCGCGCCCGCTCAGCCCGGCGTACTCGCCGGCGACCGCGTAGAGACGCTCGGCCATCTCGGTATTGGTCTGGAAGAAGGCGCCGTGGGACATCTCCAGCTCGAGCCCGCAGAGCTCCTCGCGCAGGCGCTCCTCGCCGAGCACGCCCGTCGGTCCGTCGGTGCCCCCGGCGCTGTCCTCGACGATCGTGTGCAGGTCGACCGGTGGTCGCGGGAAGCGCGCTTTGGTCGTCACCAGGCGGGTCTGGATCTGGCCGCTGCGGCGACCCTCGCGGACCGCGAGGTTGCGCAGGACGCCGCGGCCGGCGCGGCGGTCCCAGGCGGGCACCGCCTCGGCCCGCGCCCATTCGCGGACCGCGTTCCGCGCCGCGTTCCCTGCCTCGGAGGCGAGGTGGCAGTCGTCGGCGTCGACGGTGACGTCCCAGCGGCCGCGGGCATGGAAGCCGAGGGTCAGCTCCTTCCCGTCGTCGCTCTCGCCGAACGAGTACTCGAGCTTGTTGCGGTAGCGCCACTGCTCCACCGCCGGCACGATCTCCTCCAGCTCGAAGCCCTCGAGCCCGCCGATCCGGCCGAGCGCCTCGGCGACCTGCTCCTGCTTGTAGTGGAGCTGCTGCTCGTAGGGCAGCCCCTGCCACGGCGCGCCGGGGCAGGGCTCGCCGCCGTGGACGCAGGTGTCGGGGAGGCGGTCGGCGGCGGCGCGCAGCAGCTCGACCGCCCGCGCCTCGGCAAACCGCTTCTTGCCTTTGGTGACCTCGGCGCGGACGCGATCGCCGGGCAGCGCCCCGGCCACGAAGACGACGAAGCCGTCAGCCCGAGCGACCCCTCGCCCGCCGAAGGCGAGGGAGTCGATCTCGAGCTCCAGCTCCTCGCCGCGGCGCGGAGCCCGGGCCGCCCCCCTGGTGCCGGCGGCCCCGGTCACCTATGGCAGCGCTTTGCGCGCCTGTTTCGCCAGGCGTTCGAGTTCTTTGATCAGCGCGTCACGCTGTTTCCTGCCGCGTTTGACCAGCTCGCTGAGGAGTTTCTCGGCGTCGCTGCGGGTCATGCGGCCGCGTTTGACGGCGTCGTCGACGACGTCCTGGATGCGGTCGCGGCTCAGCGTCACGCTCTGCTCGAGGCTCTCGCGGAACTGCGCGACGCTCTTGTCGAGGCCGGTGGTCGCTTTGGAGGCTTTGCCTTTCGAGCTCGGTCTGCCTTTCGTGCCGCCTTTTTTCGCGCCCGCTTTCGAGGCGGTTCTCTTGGAGGCTTTTTTGGTTTTCGACGCTGCTTTCCTGCCGCTGCTTTTCGCTTTCGCTTTTGCTTTCGATGCCGATTTCGCCGCTTTCGACGATTTCGATTTCGAGCCGGCTTTTGATTTGCCTTTGCTGCCGCTCGATTTGCCGGCCGCTTTTTTGTCCGCCATCTAGGTCTGCCTCCGTAGTCGGTTTGCCCGCGGGTGGAACCCGACTATCTCAATTCCGCAGGAGGTGTGACTCGGCGAGGCCGAAACGCGCCTGCACCGGGGCGTGATCGGAGAGCCGCAGCGCCCTTCCCTCGAGCGGCAGCTCGCGTTTCTCCGGCGGCCACGGGGTCGGCGCGTCGAGCACCTCGAGGCCGCGGCAGAAGACGTGATCGATGGCGCCGGGTGCGGTGACCGGACCGTCCAAACCGAATTCCTCGCGCAGGCGCTCGAAGATGCGCGGCTGCTTCTGCGGCCTCAGGTTGAGGTCGCCGCCGAAGACGAGCGGCCGTTCGCCGGCCCACTCGAAGGCGGTCCGCGCCGCCCGCAGCACGTCCTCGACCGCCAGCTCCGGCCAGTCGTTGGTCGCGTGCAGGTTGGCGACGCAGACGCCGGAGGCGGTGGCGGCGAAGCCCATCGAGCGGCGCTCGGGCTCGCCCTCGTGGATCGCGATCTCGCGCCGCTCGGCGATCCCGCCGAGCCTGCCGGGGACCCGGACGAGGGTCAGGTTCGAGCCGCCCTCGCCGGAGGCCATCAGGTCCGGGTTCTGTCGCGCCAGCAAGCCGCGCACCGCCCCGAGCTGGTTGCGCGAGGTCAGCGCCCGCTGCCACTCCGCCCCGCAGGCCTGCGCCAGCGGCTCGGCGAAGCGGGGCGGGCACTCCTGCAGCAGCGCCACGTCCCAGGCCGCCGCGGAGAGCAACCGCGCGAACTCCGGAGCGAGGTCGCGGTTGACCTGGACGTGGGTCGCGTTGCGCTCCTCGAAGCGCAGCAGCCGCGAGCGCCAGGTGCGCAGCGCCGGGTCAGGCGGAAAGTCGCGCCCGTGAAACAGATTCCAAACGAGGACCGTGAACTCCATCACCGCCGAACTGCATCAAATTTCCTCCCTGCTGGGTCGGAAATTTGATGCAGTTCGTAATATCCCGGAGCTTGAAGAGGGACTTCCTCACCGGCGAAGAGATCGGGGCGTTCGAGCTCGGCAGGCTGCTCGACCGGGCGGCTGAGCTGAAAGCGGGGCGGCGCGACGGCGTCGGACGCGACTCCCTCGCCGGGCGCAGCGTCGCGCTGGTCTTCGAACGGCCCTCGACGCGGACGCGGATCTCCTTCGACGTCGGCGTCGCCGAGCTCGGCGGCCATGGGGTGATGCTGCGCGGCGACGAACTACAGCTATCCCGCGGCGAGTCGACCGCCGACACCGCCCGCGTCCTCTCGCGCTACGTCGACGCGATCGTCATCCGCTCCGGCTCGCACGAGATCGTCGCCGGGCTCGCCGAGGCGGCCGAGGTCCCCGTGGTCAACGGCCTGACCCCGCTGCACCACCCTTGCCAGGCGCTCGCCGACCTGCTGACGATGCGCGAGCGCTTCGACGACCTCGACGGCCTCCGCCTCGCCTACGTCGGCGACGGCAACAACGTCGCCCGCTCGCTGGCGATCCTCGGCGAGATGGCGGGGGTCGAAGTCGTGGTCGCCGCGCCCGAGGGCTACCAGCTCGAGGAGGTCGCGGGCGCGAAGCTGACCGACGACGCCCGCGCCGCCGCGGCCGAAGCCGACGCTCTATATACGGATGTCTGGGTGAGCATGGGGGACGAGGCCGACGCGCAGCGCCGCCTCGCCGACCTCGGTCCCTACCAGCTCGACGCCGACCTCCTCGCCGCCGCCAAGGAGCGGGCGATCGTCCTCCACTGCCTGCCGGCGCATCCCGGCCAGGAGATCACCGCCGAGGTCCTCTACGGCGAGCGCTCCGCCGTCTGGGACCAGGCCGAGAACCGCCTCCACGCGCAGAAGGCGCTGCTGGAGACGCTGCTGGCGGACCGGGCGTGACCGTCCTCCTCTACGACAACCCGGTCTCCGGCAACTGCTACAAGGTCCGGCTGATCCTGACGCTGCTCGGGATGGAGTTCGAGCGCCGCGAGGTCTCGGTCGTCGAGTACGGCGAGCGGCTGGAGACGCTCGGCGGCCTCAGCCCGACGCTGAACATCCCGGCGGTGGTGCTCGACGACGGCCGGCCGCCGGCGGAGTCGAACGCGATCCTCTGGTACTTCGCCGAGGGCTCGCGCTACCTCCCCGAGGACCCCTACGAGCGCGGGCAGGTGCTGCAGTGGCTGTTCTTCGAGCAGTACAAGCACGAGCCGGCGATCGCGGTGCCGCGCTTCTGGGACTCGATCGCCACCGCGGAGCTGACGCCGCCGGGCGACCTCGAGGCGCGGCGGGCCTCCGGCCGCGAAGCGCTGAAGGCGATGGAGCGGCACCTGCGCGAGCGCAGCTACATGGTCGGCGAGCGGTTCACGATCGCCGACATCGCCCTCTACGCCTACACCCACGTCGCGCCCGAGGCGGGGTTCGACCTCGGAGCCCTGCCGGCGGTGCGGGGCTGGCTCGACCGCGTCGCCGCCGAGCCCGGGCTGATCGGGATCCAGGACTGAGGCGGCCGTGTATCCCGAGCTCCACATCGGCCCGCTGACGCTGCAGACCTTCGGCCTGATGTTCGCCCTCGCCTTCCTCGGCGCCGGGGCGGTGATCTGGAAGCGGCTGGGGGAGATCGGCAAGCCGCCGGACTGGGCCTACGAGATGGGCTTCGCGGCGCTGGTCGGCGGCGTCGTCGGCTCGCGCGTCTACTTCGTCGTCCAGAACTACAGCCAGGTCAAGCACGACCTGCTGGGCAGCATCTTCTCCGGCTCGGGGCTGGTCTGGTACGGAGGCCTGATCGGCGGCGTCCTCGCCGTCTGCCTCTGGGCCGCCTACCGAGACTTCCTCGGCCTGGCGCTGCTCGACCTGGCGGCGCCGGCGCTGGCGCTCGGCTACGCGATCGGCCGCTGCGGCTGCCAGCTCTCCGGCGACGGCGACTACGGCAAGCCCTGGAACGGCCCGTGGGCGATGTCCTACCCGGACGGGACCGTGCCGACCGACCGCACCGTCCACCCGACGCCGGTCTACGAGACGCTGGCAATGGGCCTCGGCGCCTGGTTCCTCTGGCAGCTGCGCGACCGGGTGCGGGCCGGGGTCCTCTTCGCGATCTACCTGATCTACGCGGGGGTGGAGCGCTTCCTCGTCGAGTTCCTGCGCCGCAACCACCACGTGGCGCTGGGCCTGACGGCGGCGCAGTTCGAGAGCCTGGCGATGATCGCGGCCGGGGCGGTCTGGATCGCGGTCGTCGTGCGTCGCCACGGAGGCATCGGCCGCCCGGCGGCGAACGAAGCGGTTGTAGCCCCCTCGGTCTAGCCTGGACCCGGCCTGATTGCTGCTATCTTGCGCAAAATCTTTGGAGCGGTCTTTTGGGGGAGGATGCGGGATTCATGTCGGCAATTGACGTAAAGAGCGAGGGCCCGTCGGCCCGCACGGTGGGAGCGATCCTCGACGACGCGGCCGAGCGGATCGCCGCCGCCGGGGTGGAGGACGCGCGCACCGACGCCGAAGTCCTGGTCGCCGACGCGCTCGGGGTCGAGCCCTCCCAGCTCTCGGTCGAGAGCGCCGGCGAGGTCGACGCCGAGGCCGCGGCGAGGATCGAGGCAGGCGTCCAGCGCCGGGTCGAGCGCGAGCCGATGGCCTACATCCTCGGCCGCGCCCCCTTCCGCAACCTCGAGATCTACGTCGACGAGCGCGTGCTCTGGCCGCGCCGGGAGACCGAGCTGCTGGTCGAGGTGGGGACGCAGCTGCCCGAGGGCGCCCGCGTCCATGAGGTCGGCACCGGCTCCGGCGCGATCTCCCTCGCCCTGCTCTCCGAGCGCCCCGACCTGCGGGTCACCGCCTCCGACCTCTCGCCCGAAGCGGCCGAAGCGGCGCGCGAGAACGCCGCGCGGCTCGGCCTCGAGCTCGAGGTCAGCGTCGCCCGCGGCCTGCCCGAGTCGGTCGAAGCCGAAGAGGTCGACCTGGTGATCGCCAACATGCCCTACGTCACTGACGAGACGATCTACGACCGCTCGCCGGAGATCCAGAAGGAGCCGCGGATCGCGGTGACCGGCGATTGCGGCGAGGACGGCCTCGGCGTGATCCGCAGCGTCATCGACAGCACCCCGTCCGGCTGGAAGATGGCGATGGAGCACGACACCCATCACGGCCCGGCGATGCGCGAGCTGCTGCGCGACGCGACTACCCTGCAGGACTATGAAGGGGACGATCGGGTCACCGTCGGCTACGCGCCCTGAGCCGGGCGGCGGCCGATGAGTAGCGACGGGCCGGCGGCCGAGACGGCCGCCCAGGCCGGCGACCGCTCGGTCGCGGTCTCGACCGAGGAGCAGCGGCGGGCGAAGCTCGAGCGCCTGCGGGCGGAAGGGATCGATCCGTATCCGCACGCGTTCCCGGGGCGGACGCACGTCGACGTGATCGAGCGCGAGCACGACCCGGCGGCGCTCGGCGAGGGCGAGCACGAGCAGTTCAGCTACCGGGTGATGGGGCGGATCACCGGCAAGCGCGGCCACGGCAAGACGGCCTTCCTCGACGTCCGCGACATCACCGGCACGATCCAGGCCTACGCGCGCAAGGACGTGCTGGGGGAGGAGGCGTTCGCGCGGGTCGAGGGGCTCGACATCGGCGACCTGGTCGGGGTCGAGGGGCCGCTGCACGTGACCAAGCGCGGGCAGCTGGCGATCGGCGTGCGCGAGTGCACGCTGCTGGCGAAGGCGCTGAAAGACCCTCCCGACCTCTTTCACGGCATCAGCGATCCCGAGACGCGGTACCGCCAGCGCGAACTCGACCTGATGGCGAACGAGGAGAGCCGCGAGATCTTCAAGAAGCGATCGCAGCTGACGCTCGCGATCCGCAACTACATGAACTCGCGCGGCTGGGTCGAGCTGGAAACGCCGGTTCTGCAGGTGCTGACCGGCGGCGCCGCGGCGCGGCCGTTCACCACCCACCACAACGCGCTCGACCGCGAGCTCTTCCTGCGCACGGCGACCGAGCTCTACCTGAAGCGGGCGATCGTCGGCGGCTTCGAGGACGTCTACGAGTTCGGCAAGTTCTTCCGCAACGAGGGGATGTCGCCGCAGCACAACCCCGAGTTCACGATGCTGGAGATGTTCGTGGGCGGCGCCGACTACAACGGCGTCATGGAGTTCATCGAGTACCTGGTGGCGCACGTCGTCGAGGAGGTGACGGGGACGACGAAGGTGATGCGCGACGGCGTCGAGATCGACTTCGCCGCGCCCTGGCCGCGGGTGCGGCTGCGCGACGAGCTGCTGCGGGAGATCGGGCTCGACATCTACGAGGCGAGCCGCGACGAGCTGGCCGAGGCGGCCGGCGACGCGGTCGACGAGAACGACGACTGGGCGGGCGTCGTCGACACCCTGCAGGGCAAGTTCGTCGAGCCGAAGCTGATCCAGCCGACCTACGTCATCGACCTGCCGATCGACATCTGGCCGCTGGTCAAGGTCCACCCAGAGAGCCCGCGCATCTGCGAGGCCTTCGACGGGATCGTCGCCGGGATGGAGATCGTCGGCGGCGGCACCGACCTCAACGACCCGGTAGAGCAGCGCGAGCGCTTCATCAAACAGCGTCAGCGCCAGGAGACCGGCGCCGAGCCCGACCCGCACCCCAACGACGAAGAGTTCGTGCGAGCGCTCGAATACGGGATGCCGCCGGCGAGCGGCTGCGGCCTGGGCATCGATCGCCTGCTGATGATCATGACCGGGGCGAAGACGCTCAGAGACGTGATCATTTATCCCGCGATGCGCGACCTGAAGTCGTAGGACACGGCGCCTGGCCGCACCGTCGGCTCCCTGAGGCCGTATGACACGGCGCACGGCCGCACCGTCGGCTCCGCGCCGTGCGAAGCACTGTCGCTCCGCCGCCGATACGCCCGTGCTTGGTCCTACGACCTCAGACGGTCAGTAGGACTTCAATAACCCGCCGTCGATTGGAATTACCGTCCCCGTTATGTAGGCGGCGCGGTCGGAGCAGAGGAAAGCGACGAGGTCGCCGTACTCCTCGACGGTGCCGAGGCGGCCGGCGGGTACTTCCTCGCGGGCGGCCGCTTCCACCTGCTCCATCGAGCCGCCGAGCTCGGTCATCCGGTCGGTGGCGAAGCGGCCGGTGGCGACGGTGTTGACGGTGATCCCGTCGCCGGCGACCTCGCGCGCGAGCGTCTTGAAGAAGCCGACCGTGGCCATGCGGTGGGCGTTGGAGAGGTTGAGCGCGGGGTTGGCCTCGATCGTCGTCGTCGAGCCGACGTTGACGATCCGGCCCCAGCCTTCGCCGCGCATGCCGGGGACGACGGCGCCGGCGAGGACCCGCGGCGCCAGCACCAGCGAGCGGTAGGCCTCCTCCCATTCCTCGAAGCCGTGGTCGAGGGCGCCGCCGGGCGGCGGACCGCCGGTGTTCGTGACGAGGACGTCGACGGAGCCGAGCGCCTCGGCGACCTCGAGCGGCAGGCGGGCCAGGCGCTCCAGATCCGTCGCGTCAGCGACGAACGTCTCCGCCGCCCCGACCTCCGCGGCAGCCTCCTCGAGCCGCTCCTGCGAGCGGCTGGCGAGGGCGATCCGCGCCCCCTCCCGGGCGAGCGCCGCAGCGATCCCGCGCCCGATCCCCCTGCTGCCACCCATGACAAGGGCCACGCGCCCCTCGAGTCCAAGATCCATGCCCAGACCCTAGCCCCACCCGCGATGCTCAAACCAAGCTGCCCGGGTAACCTTCCAGAAGAGCGCCCGTAGCTCAGTGGTCAACGGGTCCTTTCGGGGGCCCAAAGAGCGTCGGTCTTTCAAGCCGAAGGTCGCGGGTTCGACTCCCGTCGGGCGCATTCCTTGGTGTTCCGGGCCGTGCCGCGCATTGCGCGGTGCAGAGCCAGATCGTCGGCTTCGGGCTGGAACTGCGTTCCGGGCGCTTCCTCGCCGTTCCGGGCGGTTCCGCGACCTTTTGGTCTCATTTCGGTCTCATTTGACCGGCGGCTGTTCGAGCTTTTCGGCGAGCTTCGCCAGCTCCCCGACAGAGACGCCGAGAGCAGCCGCAATGTCGCGCACGGTGGCCCAGGTCGGATTGGCGTGTCCGGCCTCGATGTGAGAGAGGGTCGGGACCGCGATCCCGGCGCGGTCGGCGACGGCCTCCTGCGTCTCCCGCTTCTTCTCGCGGACCCGACGTATCGCGGCGCCGAGGCCAACCTGTGGTCGCGAGGAGTGCCGCATCCCTGGGGACATTCTCAGAAGCACCTGCGGTTAAGGCGCCGCCTAGCACATGTACTAAGTCACTGCTACTCTGAGCGAAGCCGAAACAAAGCGGCCCCCGGCGGCGCTGGCACGCCATCCGAGGGCCTGACCACAAGGAGGCAACGCTCCTCATGGCTAACGAAGACTCTATGGATCGCGGCTCCACGACCCGGGGTGGGGGCCCGACCAACACCGACCAGGACCTCCGCGACCAGGCGGCGGTTCTGATGCACGTCCTCGATCTCTACCCGCAGACGCTGACGCAGCTTGAGCTGCTCAAGGAAATGACCGGCGGTCTAGAAAAGGCTCCCTACGAGAAGCGCGACCGGCACCACCGAGCCGTGCGCGACCTGGCCGCAGGCGGCCTGCTCACTGTCGGAGGCGCCCTCGTCGTGCCGACGAGGGCAGCGGTTCTGTTCCACGAACTGGCCGAACTCTGATGGACGGCAGACGAGTCGACCGAGCCGCCGCCAAGCGGTTCGGTCGCAACCTCTTCATGGTCCGGCGCCGAGCCGGCTTCTCGCAGGAAGAAGTCGCGGCGCTGTGCTCATTGCATCGGACGGAGGTCGGGCTCTTAGAGCACGGCAGACGCCTTCCCCGCGTGGACACGCTCCTGAAGTTGACCGCTGCCCTAGCCATCGATCCACGGGACCTCTTCAAGGGCATCGAGTGGGTGCCGGGGAGCGGGCGGGGCGGGGCGTTCGTGGTGAAGCCATAGCCCCCTAGCCCCAGCCAAGACCCTAGATGAGACCAAGAAATCCAACCGCTACAGCCAGGAGCCAATGCTCCCAGCTAAGGCCCAACCAAGAGCTCCGCCAAGCATCCAACGCTATCCCCCGAGCCAGAAAGGTTGCACCAAGCGCAACCCCCACTGCCGACACACTACGAACCCTCCGGCTTCCCTCTGATCGGGCCGCTCCTCCCGCCCCTCCGCGCGGCCCATTTTGGCACGGCTCCGCCGTGCAGAGGCCGCCTTTATGGAGGGCCGGGAGAGGTCTGACCTTCGGTCGTTTTCGGTCAATTCCGATGCACTTGCCGCGCTGTCCGGACATATGGGGCGTGAAGAAGCGGCCGCCTTCAACTCGCACCGTGCAAATGGCCCTCGCCGGTGGCATAGAGAGCATGGATCAGAAAGCCGTTGCGGATTCTCCAGTCCAGAAAGCCGCCGCTGTTGGCAGAAGAGGCATGGAGGCCAAATCCACCGCTCCCAGCTTCTTCACTGAGCGCACCCTCGCCGCCTACCTCGCGGTTTCCGACCGCACGGTGCGCAACTGGATCCGGCGGGGCGAGCTGCCCAGCTACAAGCTCGGCGCGTCTCGGCGCATCGACCCGGCAGACGTCGCGGCCTTCCTTGAAGAGCGGCGGGAGAAGGCGGCATGAGGCGCGACTCGCCGGTCAAACGCCGCAACCCCTCGGGGGAGATCGTCTGGGTTGCCAGATACACCGGCCGCGACGGCAAGCGCCACATCGCCAAGCCGAGGTGGAATCGAGGCAAAGGCACCTTCAAGCGCAAGAGCGAAGCCCAAGAAGCGATCGATGAGGCCTATGGCCTCTCCGACCGCCCCGACACCCTGGGCGCCTACTTCTCCACCTGGACCGACCGCCACCCGCGCTCGGAACGCACCAACGCCACCAACAACCACAGGATCAGCCGCGTCGCCGGCGTCGAGATCGAGGGCATCCCGTTACAGGACTGGCCCCTGCGCGAACTGCGCCGCCGCCACGCGCTGGCGCTGATTGACCACATGCTGAGGACCGAAGGTCGAGCCACCACCGGGGCTGTCGGCATCCTCCGCGCCCTCTCGGCCATGGCCGAGGACGCGATCACCGACGAAGTCTGCGACCTCAATCCCTTCAAGGGCGTGCGGATCAGAGCCAACGACCCGAGGGCGCAGAAGAAGCCAAGACCGATCCGCCTCTTCACCTTCGAGGAGATGCACCGCTTCGCTAGGGCGGCAGGACGCTACGAGGCGATGGTCCGAGTCTTCACCGACTGCGGCCTCCGCCTAGGAGAGGTGCTGCCCCTACGAGCAGAAGACTTCGACGGCGAGATCCTTCAAGTCCGCCGCACCGCCCACGAGGGCCGAATCCTCGAGGGCACGAAGACCGACCACGGCGAGCCCGACGCCGGCCGCGTCGTCCCGGTGCCCGCAACCCTCGCCTGGATGCTCGAAGCCCAGATCAACCTCAACGGCCCCGACTGCCAACTCCTCTTCCCGACGCCCCGCGGCCGCCTCTGGCGCGAGCGCACCTTTTACCGCGACCTTTGGAAGCCGGCCCAAGAAGCCTCTGGTCTAGACATTCGCCCTCATGAGTGCCGCCACAGCTATGTCACGCATCTGCGAGCTATTGGCGTGAACGACGCCGACCTCGCCGAGATCGCAGGGCATCGCGTCGAGACGATGCTGGCGCGGTATACGCATGCCGTTCACCGAAGTTTCCCGAAAGTGCGCCGAGTGATTGGCTGATTCGACGGTGGCGAGTTTCTAGGTATAGGCTCAGCCGCTATCGAGTACCTAGCAATACTTCTAACCGAGGCCCGTAACTCTTTGCGGCGTTAAACATGCCGGGTTTTTTCAGGCAGCATTCGTCGAAGGTTTCGGTGGGGCTCGTTGGAAGCGAGTCTGATCGACTCCGCGATGCTCAGCGCGGGGCGATCTGGGCTCTTGCTTCTCACTGGACCGCTAGCGCGGAACCTGCACAGGTCGTCCTACCGACCGGAGTCGGCAAGACCCTTGTGTTGACCGCCGCCCCCTTTGTTCATCGAGCCAAGCGGATCTTGGTCGTGGCTCCATCCAGGGTTGTTCGAGAGCAGCTTGAGGAGGCGTTTCTCAGTCTAAATGGTCTCAAGCGAACTGACGCATTGCCCTTTGACGTCCCCGAGCCAGAGGTCACAACGATACGGGGAAAGGCGACTGCGCAGACTTGGAAAGAGGCAATTTCCGCCGATGTCGTAGTTGCAAACGTGCACGGCGTGAGCCCCACTTTTACCAACGTGACCCCGCCTCCCCCCGATCTATTTGATCTCGTGCTGGTAGACGAGGGTCATCATGTCCCCGCGGATGCCTGGCGTTCCCTACTGGAGGCGTGTCAGGCTAGGATGGTATTTGTTACTGCGACTCCCTTTCGCAGGGACCACCGTCCTATACCCGGAGAGATCATCTACTCGTATCCTTTGGATCGAGCGATCTCAGACGGCGTCTACACCCCTGTTGTGTTCCGGGCCGTAAATCTCCATCTGGGGCAAAATAAGGACGAGGCTCTCGCGCAGGCGGCGGCAGCACGCCTCAAAGATGAGAAGCATGTAGAGGCAGGAAGCCGTCTTTTAGCTCGCGCTGGTCGTGTTGCCCATGCGGAAGAGTTGGTAGAGATCTACAGGGGGGTAGGCGTAAAGCTTGCATTGGTAGTGGCCAAAACCTCTTGGCGCCAGCTCCAGAAAAAGTTCGCAGCGGTTCGCAATGGGGATCTAGATGGGATTGTCTGCGTTGGGGCGTTGACTGAGGGTTTCGATATGCCTCAACTGCGTATTGCTGCTTATCACGAGCCCCACAAGACGCTTGCCCCGACGCTTCAGTTCATCGGGCGTCTATCTCGGCCAGGCTTGGCGGTTAGCCCGGAGCTATTGGCGGTTCCCGAAGACATCGGAGCTGAGGTTGAGATCCTCTACCGCGAGGATCGTAGTTGGCAAGAGCTGCTACCTGATCTGGTTAACGGGCTGGTGGAGGATGAGCGCCAAGTGCGGCGCTTTCTGAACCGTGGCACTTGGGAACCTTCGTCACTACGACTTCCACCGCTTGCAATTCGTCCCGCTCGCTCTGCCCGCATCTTTCACGCCGATACGGCACAGATAGATCTCGACAAAAGTCCGCAGAGGCTTGGAGGCGCTGATGTCGTGTGGCGGTTTTACTCCGACGAGTCGAATCTCCTTGCTCTTGTCACCCGGCATCCCCAACGCCCGCGGTGGCTCGACGATGAGATGTTGGATGCGTGGAGCTTCGAGCTCCATCTCGCCTGCTATGTCGAGGAGCGAGGCACGCTGTTTCTTGCCTCAGACGTCAACCCTTGTCTACGCGATCTTCAAGACCAAATTGGGGCGGGAGGAGCAATAGCGGTGGATGGCGAGGAGCTTCGTCGTCTCGCTTGGGAGATAGCGCCGGATGCTTGGTTTTCGATTGGCATGCGACCCACGCGAGTAACTGGGGCGGCATATGAGCAATCGGCCGGTCCGAGGGTTGAAAATGCATTGGGGGAGGACCGCTTGCGAGGTCATTCTCTCGGCCACGGAATGGCTGGCGGGGGTGGAAAGGGAACCTTCGGCTTCTCCGTCCAAAAAGCCAAGCTATGGGAGCCAGAGGCAACTGGAAATCTCCTTGAGTTCCGGCATTGGTGCGAGGAGCGAGCAGAGGACCTCGCGACGGCTGCCCGCGATACCAAAGGACTCCCTGGCCTGCCGGCCATGACCGTTGCAACGCATTTCGATGTGTTTCCCCAAGTGCCGGTAATGGCTGCGCTAATGGAGCACACGCTGATTCGGGATCCGGCCCCAATGCGGTTAGGAGCGAATCGCTTCTTTCTTCACGAGTTAGAGCTGTGGGCTGCTGTGAAATCCGAGACGGAGTTAGAGCTTGAGATATGGCGCGAGGATAATCTGCTGTGGTCCGCGCTACAGGATCCGTCAGGCGGCATAACGGAGTTGCAGGGAGGTCTCGAAGCAGGTGAACCTGGAACCGGTCAACTCATGCCATTGGCAGCCATTTTGACTGAGTACCCGCCCATTATCCACTTCACCGATGGAAGTTCTATTCAAGGCAGGCATCTAGAGCGCCCACATAGTCCCCATAGACCAGTTGCTGACGCGATCCTGGAGCCGTGGGGCTGGGATGGGGCTGATATCCGTCGCGAGGCAGGAGCTGTCCAGACTGGACCTTTGCCAGTTCAAGGATATGTAGCTAAATGGCTGGCAGAGCGTTGCGAAATAGTACTTACCGACCACGGTTCGGGCGAGCTATGCGACCTGATAGGAATTAGTGGCCTTTCAGATGACCTGGTGTCTATAAGTATTGTGCACTGTAAGGCCGCTGCCTCGGATAAGCCACGAAGGCAGTTGACGGATATCAATGAGGTGCTGACCCAAGCCGCCAGAAGTGCTCGATGGGCTGATCCTGCAGCGGGCCTATGGGCTGAGCTTGACGACCGTAGGGTTCGGCGTCCAAATCAATTTCGGATATTGCACGACCCGTTGGAGTTGACCCCGAAACTGTTTGGTGACTTGGACTCAGAGCCCCCGTCAATGCGCTGCACTATCTTCGCAGTGCAGCCAGGCCTAGGGATCAGCCAGGTTGATGGTTGGACGGAGGGAGAGTCCCTCATCAATGTCGCAGCCGATTGGTGCCGATTTGGCCGGACTAGATTTCGCTTGATCGGATCGAAGTAGCTGTGAACCCGTGCTGCTTTAGATAGCCTGGCGGACCGATGTCGGAAGAGCGGTCAGGATACCTCCGAGTGCTGCGTTTGGATCGTGCCCAGGCCATCCAGCTTGTGCTGGTCGGCTTGGTGCTGGCGCTTGGGGTCAACCTCATAGCCGTCTTCATTAGCGAGAAGGTCAATAGCGGATTAGCATTGGTGTTCGGTGCCATCACCATTTGCCTTGCCCTTGGGTTGGCGCTTCGTAGCGTCTACCGCCCTCGCCCCAGATATCGGGAGTTTCAGGGGTGCGTCGTCTATGACCGAGATGAGAATGAGCTAGTCGGACTTCGCTCTGGCTACCACCTCGGAGACTCAATAGCGCGATACCTTGAGGCGGGCTTAGCGGAGAGCGACCAGATCAAGGCGATCTGGTCCCGGAACCCAATCGGTGCGCTCTTGGATGGCGACGAGAGTGGGAGGGGCGATCCGAGGAAAGGATTAGAGCTAGTACGGCAGGCCTGTGAGTACTTTGTCCTTCGCAGTTTCTCGACTCGACTCAGTAAGCACTTTACTTCTGGTGAGTTCGCCAAAGATGAGCTAGCGACCCTGTCCCACATCGATTTGCCTGATGTGTTGCTTGAGAACCGCTTTCTACGGATCTTTGCGGAACCGATGGAGGACCGTGCTCCCTTCTCACCCAGTGAGGGCGGAGACGATACCCGGGTAGTCAGTCAGCGTGGCGGTGCCCTGTATGAGCCCTTTAGGCTGGTTCACCCAAAAGGCTGGAGCGTTATCCGATCCGCTCATCGGGATATCGAAATTAAGACTAGGCGCTTTGTGCTTCGAGTGCAGCCGCGGTGTGAGGGGTATATCGCGACCCTCCCACCCCTCTACTTGTCTCACTACCTTGGGTTACGCCAAGAGATTGAGGCCAATAGCGAGAGGTACGCAGCTCTAAGAATTGATGTGTCCATCGAGATTGCGCCACGGCGCGCCTGGTTGATGACTCGGCGAGGATGGCGTTATTACCGCTGGATTGATCGATGGATCGGTGACCTAGAGCCACAAATCTCGATGGACGCATATTTAGGCGAGATTGGGTTTGCGACGTCAGAAACGACTCTGCGCCTGCTCGACAACCGACCTGGGCTAGAGCGATCATTCACCGTTGCAGAGCATCGCAGTGATGGGAGACCTGCTGAGCCAGCGGTCGTTCCGAAGAGTCCGCATGCTCCCTTCGCGGCAGGTGACCGAGTCGAGCACGTGACTTTTGGGGTTGGGCGAGTAGAGAGCCTGGAGCCGGGCGGGGTCATCGTTGTACGTTTCGAGGGCGACGAGAAGGATCACCGCAAGTTGATGGCTGACTACGCTCCTATTCGACGGATCTCCTGATGCATTCGGCGGCCTCGCCGGAGATCGTCTTGTCATTGAGCCAGCGCTGACAAAACGCAGCAACTGAGATCCTCCACAGACGGTGGTAGATCTAGTTGGAGAGGCGAGGGACCATAGGGGGATGCGGGTCGTCATTCCTGCAGCCCTGTGGCAGGACAAGATCCTGCGAAACCACCCGGAGCTGGAGCCGCATCTTGCCGATGTCCTGAGGGCAATCGCGGAACCTGATCGCGTCCTGCCCGATCCGGTCTACGAGAAGCGTCGCCGTAACTATCTCCGAGGAGCTGGTCCTAGCCGCTGGTTGCAGGTGGTCGTAAGCTATGAACAGGATCCGGCGCGGGTCATCTCCGCGTTCGGCAACCGGAAGGACCCACGGTCATGGAGCAAGTGAACATCAGGATCGGCCACATCACCTTCGACCATGCCGACTACGACGCTGAGAACGATGTGCTCTACCTGCACGTCGGGGAGCCCCAAGAGGCTGAGGGCGAGGAGACCCCCGAGGGTCACGTCCTGCGTTACGCGCCGCGTAGCCAGCGCATTGTCGGGCTAACCGTTCTCGGCGCTCAGCGCATCCTCGATAGTGATGGCGAACTGCGGATCACTATTCCGGAGCCGGTCAAAGCCAGCGCTGACGACCTCGCGCCTGCGCTAGCTGCTGTCTAGGTCGCATCCAGGGCATATCCCCGCCGCGAACCCACTCCCCACGCTGACGCCCCCTCTCCTTTCAAGCGCCGGGCTCCAGGGGTCGCTTCGCGGACCTGAGACGTCCGACCGGCTGCCCATATTTGACTCGTGCCCTCGCCCGTACCAGAGCGCAACCGCAACGTGTATTTCGTCGGTGCCGGCCTCTCATGCGCGCTCGGTATGCCGAACACCGCTGCGTTGATCACTGATGTCAAGCGGGAGCTGGGCTGGGATGCATGGCGCCACAGCGCCGGTCTTGACGACGATCTGATTCGGGCTTTCGAGGCCTTCTATCCCGATGGCGGGGACACTGGCTTCACCCCCGACGCGGTCGATTTCTTCTCGGTCCTGCACAGCTATGTTGAGGTCTGCGCTGGGTTCCCCGGCAGCCTGCCAGAAACTGCCGACTTCTTTCGACGTCTTAAGTTCGGGATCGCGAACCTCCTGATCAAGCGACTGAAGGAAGCTGATCCGCACCTGGCGGTTGGCTCGGAGTACCTCGATGAGGTGGTGCAGCCTGGAAACATCGTCGTGACCTCCAACTGGGACTTCGGGATTGAGCACTATGCGCGCCTGCACGACGTGCCGGTGCGCTGGCGTGGGCGCGGTACCCGAACTGGCGAGCTAGTTGTCCTGAAGTTGCATGGCGCGATCGATTGGACGTTGGGCTCGGAGGCTCAGATCGGGCGGTTCGGCGCGCTTGAGTTTTCGCCGCTCAACGAGCAGGCCTTTGGGCCGGGCTACCGGGTCTCCTTGCCAACCGGTAAAAAACGCGAGCGGAGTGTTCTGCGAATTAAAGCGCTGGAGGAATGGGGGTCCGCATGGAGACGAATTTCGAGCCGCACCCGGGAGCCCTACATCGTCACGATGGCACGGGGTAAGACGGGTGACCTGGGTCCGTTGCGAGAGATCTGGCGCGACGCCTACGAGGCGTTAAGCCGTGCTCGGCGATTGGAGATCGTCGGCTACTCGCTGCCGGATGACGATGTTGAGATCCGCACCATGCTGCGAGCGGCGGTTCGCCGGGGCGAGGGTCCCGAGGAGATCATCGTGCGAAACCCAGCACCAGACGTCCACGTACGCTTCCGCCGTTTCCTGCGACGGAGGGTGGAGTCGAACTACCTTCCGGTTGACGCGGTCTGACCTCACCACAACGCCCGATATGAGTACGCACCTCGATCAAGATGAGTTCCTAGCGCTCAGCAACCAAAAGGCAGACGACTGGCGGGAAATTACGGCGATAAGCGCGTCCTTTCTCGCCATTGCCGCAGCCTTTTTCACCGCTGGCATCTCCAGGAATTCAGCTTGGGTCATCGTGATGTCGCCCCTGCCGCTGCAGCTAGGCGTCCTGCAGATGACGAGGAATGCGCGGCTACAGCTCCAGATGGCGACCTATCTCGCCGTCTTTACGCCGTTTACCGGCAGGTCCTGGGAGAAAGACGTAGCCGTCGTCCGCCCACGGTTTTGGGCCGAGGCAGAGGCCGAGGACGGAAGAATCGCGCGTAAGCTTCGGGCCTCCGAGTCGAAGCGCGCAAAGACGCTGGCCAGACATATCACCAATCCTTCTGCTTGGGACCTTTGGGTGATCATTTCATTCTTGGTCGGAATCGGAGTCGACGGGGTCCCCCTTCTCCTCGGTCTCGATGCCGGTCTTGCCGCCTTCTTTGTTGGTCTGTTTGTACTCTCTGTGGGGACCTGGGGGCTAGCCCGCGACATCGCCCGGATCGAGCCTGAGCGCAAACGTTGGGAGGCACTCTGGGCGCGCTACAAGCAAGAGAGTTCAGAGCCGAACGGCCCCAGTAAGGGAACGCCCCCTGGCTGATTCATCACCAAAGGTGAGCGTCGTGGTACCCGCTTACAACGAGGCCCGTCATCTCAGACGCTGCCTGCGCTCGCTCCAAACCCAAACCCTTGCGGCTTGCGAGCTCATCGTCGTTGATGACGGCTCACGCGATGAGACCGCCGCGGTCGCAGACGAGCTGGGAGCCACGGTGATTAGAACTCCCCATCGTGGTCCCGCTCACGCCCGCAACCGTGGTGCGGCTGTGGCCCGCGGCGACATTTTAGTGTTCGTCGACGCCGACATCGAGTGCTCGCCACGCTACCTCGAGAACTTGATCGTTCCGATCAGGCGTGACGGCGCCACCGGCACCTTTTCCAAGGAGATCTACATTGGCAATCTCTCAAGTCGGTGGGCTCGTGCCTATGCGCTGATCCGTCGCTTGGCGTTGCCCCGACTTCTCCCCGACAACCACCCCGACGAGTCAGGCAACTACCGAGCGATCGTCCGCCGGCGCTTCCTGGATGTCGGGGGATATGAGGAAGTCGGATACGGCGAGGATATGACGCTGGCGCCGAAGCTGGGCGAGCTGGCTGTTGCCGCACCGGAGGCGCTGTGCTGGCACTACAACCCTGACTCGCTCTGGGAGATCTTCGAGAACGCTCGCTGGATCGGCCGCGGGCATGACATTGGCGAGGTCGAGCGTCCGTGGCTCTCGAACCTTCCCACCTCTGCGTTGAGGAAGGGCGCCTGCGAGGTAGCCAGGGGAGAGGAACTGGCAATTATTCCAGCACGGCTCGTCTACAGCCTCGGAATCTTGGCGGGACTCGCCCGCCGCGCAATCAGGCCGGATTGGCACTGGAAGTGAGCACCGCTCGGCCGGCGGTCAGCGTCGTGATCCCGGCTTTCAATGCTCGTGACTTGATCGGGCGAGCTCTGGAATCGTTGTATGCGCAAGAGGTGGATGCCCCTTTCGAGATCATTGTCGTTGCCTCAGGAGAGGACGACTGTGCGGACTATCTGAGAGAGCACCACTCCTCAGTTCGAGTTCATCACCGCGGGGATCGAATGCTTCCGGGGCGGGCCCGCAACGTGGGGGTCCGAATGGCACTCGGCGAGGTGATCGCGTTCGCCTCCGCCGATACCAGGGCTGATCGGCGCTGGCTCTCCGAGCGTTTGCGACTCCACCGCGAAGGGTGCGATCTGGTCGGCGGATCGATTCTCAATGGAACTCCCCATAGTTGGATTGGCACCGCTGGCTACCTCATGGAGTATTCGGCTCTTCTGCCGGTTGAGGCGCTGCTGCGCCAGCAGGACATCGCGCATGCCCTTTCTTTCGCCCACTCCGTCTTCGAGCTGGTCGGGGGATATCCGGAGGACATTGCAACTGGAGAGGACACCATCTTCAACCAGCGCTGCCTGAATGCGGGACTTCGCCTCGGCTTCGCGCCTCGTGCCGGTCTCTACCACGACAACCTGAGGCATCTAGGCGAGTTTCTGCGTCATGCCGCAGACCACGGTCGTGGCTTGGCGCAGTGCATCGAGCGCTACAACTTGGCGACGTCATTCTCGGTTGCCGATGCCTCGTCCCTATGGGGGCGAGCTGCCGCCACCTTCAGGTACACGACGCTCTCCCTGCAGGCGAAGTACCGACGAGTTGCTCGTTACGCCCCGCGCTTCCTGCCGGCCCTTATGGCGTGCACGCCACTCATCGCCGCAGCCTCAGCAGTTACTGCTTGGTCGACTCTGAATGAGTTGCGTTCGTAATTCGGACATTGAAAGAGTTGGCTTCCAAGCCTCGCCCCGACACGCCGACGATCCGTGTCTCATTCCGGTCACATCGCCGCCGCAAAACCGCTCCCCACGCGGAGGCCCCTCCTCCTTTCAATCCGATGGAATTGGGCCGAGGGGCCTACTCGCTGGGCTACTGCTCGTTCTCGACCACGAGGTCCATCGAGAACTCCAAAAGCCCGTGTAGGTGGATCTTGAGTTCATCGAAGTTCATGAACCCGTCGAGCCCGTCGCCCATGTGGCTCATAAAGAGAGCTTGATCGGACATTCCGTTGCGGACTGCCTCCTCGATGTCATCGCCGACACCGACGCTCAGTTCGCCGTGGCGGTATCGCGCGTAGATGATCCTCCCATCGTCGAGTGCTCCCTCCCATTGCGATGGACACGCGAGGGACGTTTTCTTCAACGCCACCACCTTCGGACGTCCCTCCGGTTGCTCGGGGGCGATGCGCAGCACCCCGCCGGCATGGCGGTGGAGGACGACATAGTCTCCCTCGAGATCACCGCTCAGCCTCACCCGCGCTAGTTCTTCCATACGGGTAGTGTTGCAGACAAACACATTCAATACGATGAACCCACGAGCAAGTGACGACCCAGTGCAGGTGAAGATGACCGCGAAGGAACAACTCCACGAACTTATTGACGAGCTCTCCGATGAGGATGCAGACGTTGCTCTCCTGGTCTTGGAGCGTCGCAGATGATCGAAGAATGGATAAGGCAATGACCGTTGCCAGCAAGCGGCCTCCTGCCGCCAAGGGTTCCTGCGGCTCTAGGTAGCAGAACTGCTACCGTATGCCTGTGGCGACGATCCCCCAAAAAGAACTACGCAACAACGTTGCCGAGGTGCTGCGCCGCGCCGAAGCGGGTGAGGAGTTGACGATCACGGTTTCTGGACGGCCGGTTGCTTCCCTGGGACCTGCTCAAGGCCGACGCTGGGTGCCTAGCTCACAACTCGCTGAGCTCTGGAGGGCGCCCGCCGACCCGACCCTCGAGGCCGACCTCGAGAAAGTTGGCGGCGAGCTTCTCGATCCCTGGGCGCAGTAGCGGCTCGGTGCCGGTGCTGCTTGACACCTCTGTCCTCATTCGCGGCAGCGAGGATCCCGGTGACGATGTCGCGGTCAGCGTCGTCTCGCTCACCGAGCTTCACTTCGGCGTCCTGGTCGCGGCGGATGAGGAGGTTCGGGCCGTGCGCTTGCGCCGGCTCGGCACGATCGAGGAAAGCTTTGACCCGCTGCCCTTCGAGGCGGCAGCGGCGCGGGAATGCGGCCGCCTCTACGCAGCCGTGGCGCAGCGTGGCGGCCAGCCCCGGCGCCGCGCCTTCGACCTGGCGATCGCTGCGACCGCGAATGTCCACGGCGTGCCGCTGCTGACCCTGAATGCCGACGACTTCAAGTTGATCGACGATCTCGTCGACATCCGCGTGCCCTGAGTTGCCGGTTGCATCTCGGTCGCATCACCTCAGCAAAGCCACGCTCCGCGCAGAGGTCCTCCGTCCTTTCCGAAGGTCGCGGCTGGCGGTGAAGACGGGTTCCTGCCGGCTGAGCAACTATGAGATGCTGCATCCGCGTGGATTTTGCGACGGGGGGATCAGGAGACGCACGAACGGCCGCCGCCGCTTCAGAGGGTCGCTCGCGCCATAGGCAGCCACGGCAGGCGCCCCGCGACGGAGCAACCGGTCGAGCCGGTTAGACTGCGCGGGCTTGGTCACGCCTTTGTCGCGGCTGGCCGGGATCTGGATGACCGAGGCTCGCATCAACAACCACGCCGCCTTCATCTGGAGCGTCGCGGACCTCCTGCGGGGGGACTACAAACAGTCGGAATACGGGAAGGTGATCCTGCCGCTGACCGTGATCAGGCGGCTCGATTGCGTGCTCGAGCCGACCAAGGCCGCGGTGCTGGAGAAATACGGGCAGCTCTCGGGCCGGATCGAGAACGTGGCCCCGGTGCTCGAGGCGATCACCGGCGAGCAGTTCTACAACACGAGCAAGCTCACCTTCACCAAGCTCCTCGACGACCCGGCCAACATCGCCGACTCGCTGAACCTCTACATCGGCGGATTCTCGCCGGCGGCGAGGGACGTGATCGACAAGTTCGACTTCGAGGTGCAGATCGCGCGGCTGCGCAAAGCGAACCTCCTCTACCAGGTCGTCGGCAAGTTCGCCGAGATCGATCTCCACCCCGAGGCGGTCTCGAACATCGAGATGGGCTACCTCTACGAGGAGCTGATTCGGCGCTTCTCCGAGCTCTCCAACGAGACCGCCGGCGAGCACTTCACGCCGCGCGAGGTGATCCGGCTGATGGTGAACCTGCTCTTCATCGACGACGAGGACGCGCTGACCAAGCGCGGGATCGTAAAGACGGTCTGCGATCCGGCCTGCGGGACGGGCGGCATGCTCTCCGTCGCCGAGGAGCACCTGCGGGAGATGAACGAGAGCGCCAGCCTCGAAGTCTTCGGCCAGGAGCTGAACGCCGAGACCTACGCGATCTGCCGATCGGACATGATGCTGAAAGGCCAGAAGGCGTCGAACATCCGCCTCGGCAACAGCTTCAGCGAGGACGCCTTCAGGGGCGCCCGCTACGACTACCTTCTCGCCAACCCGCCGTTCGGCGTGGAGTGGAAGAAGGTCCAGCGCGAGATCGAGGACGAGCACGACAAGCTCGGCTTCGGCGGTCGGTTCGGGGCTGGCCTGCCCCGCATCAACGACGGCTCCTTCCTCTTCCTCCAGCACATGATCAGCAAGCTGAAGCGCCCCGAGGAGGGCGGCGGGCGGCTCGCCATCGTGTTCAACGGCTCACCGCTGTTCACCGGCGGGGCGGGCTCGGGCGAGAGCGAGATCCGGCGCTGGATCATCGAGAACGACTGGCTCGAGGGCATCGTCGCCCTGCCCGACCAGCTCTTCTACAACACCGGGATCAGCACCTACTTCTGGATCGTCACTAACCGCAAGAAGTCCGAGCGCCGAGGCAAGGTTCAGCTCGTCGATGCCCGCGAGCTGTTCACCAAGATGCGCAAGAGCCTCGGCAACAAGCGGAACGAGATCGGCCACGACCAGATCGCTGAGATCACCCGCCTGTACGGCGCGTTCGAGGGGAACGAGCGGGTCAAGATCCACCCGAACGAGAGCTTCGGCTTCCAGCGGATCACCGTCGAGCGCCCACTACGCCTCCGGTACGAAGTCACCGGCGAGACCCTGCCTGCTGTCGAGGCGTCGGCTGGCTGGACGAAGCTGACCGAGTCCGAGCGCCTTGATCTCGTGGGCCATCTCGATGCGCTCAAGGGCCTCGCATCTACGGAACGAGGCCAG
>DASTAR010000012.1:0-3219 GCA_035712505.1 Solirubrobacterales bacterium | reverse complement strand
AAACCGGCAACTCGGCCGGGCGCCCCCGGCGGGCTGGGGTGGCCGGACGGGAGTGGGGCGCGTGTCAAGGGTTTCGGGGCCGTCGCCTTGGCATTCGCCGCCGCGGCCGGGCTTTGCTCCCTGCTCGCGCTCGCCAACGCGCCGGTCGGACCGACCTCCTACTCGCCGGCGCTGGCGGGGCTTCGCCCGCTTCTCGCCAACGACTCGACCCTGGTGCTTGCCTCGCACGATCTGCTGGCCGACCAGCACGGCGCCCCGTTCCTCGCCTGGGAACTCCGGGGCGGGCGGGTCTGCATCGCCGCAAAGGGGGAACTCGACCTGCCGCCGCGCGGCGTGCGATTCGTGCTCAGGGAAGGGGCCGGTGCGCAACCGCCGTTCCCGCACCTGCGACTCGACCGGCGCGCCGGCCCCTACGAGCTGTGGGAGGCGACCGGCCCGGTTCGCGGCGAGAGCCCCTGCCCGCTGATTGCCGTGCGCCAGGCCCGTCAGGGCCCCGCGCGTTGACCAAAGCCTGCAGGGACCGTTGAGCGTTTCCCCGTACCATCCCCACGCATGGAGGCCGCGACCGAGAAGAACGTCTTCACCCTGCCCGACGGCAAGCCGCTGGAGCTGCCGGCGGGGGCGACGGGAGCCGACGCGGCCGCGGCGATCGGCCCCGGCCTGGCCAAGGCCGCGCTGGCGATCAAGGTCGACGGAGAGCTGCGCGACCTCTCGGCGCCGCTGCCCGAAGGCGGCGGTGAGGTCGCGATCATCACCGACCGCGACCCGGACGCCCTCAAGCTGATCCGCCACGACGCCGCCCACGTCATGGCCGAGGCGGTGGTGGACCTCTACCCGGGCACGAAGGTGACGATCGGCCCGCCGATCGAGTCCGGCTTCTACTACGACTTCGAGTTCCCGCCCGAGACCAAGGTCAGCGAGGAGGACCTGGAGAAGATCGAGGCGGCGATGCGGGAGCACATCGCCGCCGACGAGGAGTTCTCACGCCGCGACGTCCCCGTCGCCGAGGCGATCGAGGTCTTCCGCGCCCAGGACCAGGGCTTCAAGGTCGAGCTGATCGAGGACCTCGTCCGCGACGAGGGCGTGGAGACCGTCTCCCTCTACCGCAACGGGCCCTTCGAGGACCTCTGCCGCGGCCCCCACGGCCCCTCCACGGGCCGGATCAAGGCGATCAAGCTCAACTCCGTCGCCGGCGCTTACTGGCGCGGGGACGAGAACCGGGAGCGCCTCACCCGCATCTACGGCACCGCCTTCTTCTCCAGGAAGGACCTCGACGCCCACCTCGAGCGCCTCGAGCAGGCGCGCGAGCGCGACCACCGCCGCCTCGGCCCCCAGCTCGGGCTCTTCTTGCTGCGCAAGGAGGCTCCGGGGATGCCGTTCTGGCTGCCCAACGGCACCACCCTCCTGCACTCGATCGAAGCCGAGGTCCGCGACCAGCTGCGCAAGCGCGGCTACCAGGAGATCGCCACCCCGCACGTCCTCGACGAGGGCCTCTGGCACCGCTCCGGGCACTGGGACAACTACAAGGACGACATGTACTTCATGGACGACGGCGACCGCCGCTACGCGCTGCGGCCGATGAACTGCCCCGGCGCCTGCCTCGTCTACGCCGCCGAGCGCCATTCCTACCGCGAGCTGCCGCTGCGCCTGGCCGAGTTCGGCCGCGTTTCCCGCAACGAGCGCGAGGGCGTCCTGCACGGGCTGCTCCGCGTCCGCGCCTTCACCCAGGACGACGCCCACGTCTACTGCACCGAGGAGCAGATCGGGGAGGAGGTCGCCTCGATCTGCGAGGCGATCGACGAGCTCTACGGCCGCTTCGGCTTCGAGGACGTCCACGTCGAGCTCTCGACCCGCCCCGAGAAGTCGATGGGGACCGAGGAGCAGTGGGCGAAGGCCGAGGCGGCCCTCGCCGAGGCGCTGGAGAGCCAGGGCCGCGAGTACGCGCTCAACCCGGGCGACGGCGCCTTCTACGGGCCGAAGATCGACTTTCACGTCACCGACGCCCTCGGCCGTTCCTGGCAGTGCGGCACCTGTCAGCTCGACTTCCAGATGCCCGAGCGCTTCGAGCTCTACTACACGGGCGCCGACGACTCGGCCCACCGGCCGGTGATGATCCACCGCGCCCTGCTCGGCTCGATGGAGCGCTTCGCCGGGATCCTGATCGAGCACTACGCCGGCCGCTTCCCCGTCTGGCTGGCGCCGGTGCAGGCGATCGTCCTGCCGATCTCCGACCGCCACAACACCTACGGCCGGCGCGCCTTCGAGCAGCTGCGCGAACTCGGCGTCCGCGTCGCCCTCGACGACCGCTCGGAGTCGGTCGGCCGCAAGATCCGCGACGCCTCGACCGTCGGCCGCTATCCCTACATGCTGGTGGTCGGCGATCGCGAGGAGGAGGCGAGCGCCGTCTCGGTCCGCTCCCACGCCGAGGGGGATCTCGGCGAGATGTCGCTGCAGGAGTTCGCGGCCCGCGTGCGGACCGAGTCGGAGCGGCACTGAGCACTCGGCTTGGCGAAGCGCCGCCGGGTCTCTATACTGCGGCCACTTGACTGCCGGCACGACAAATCACCGCCGCCGCTGAGCGCCCCGTGCCCGCCGACCGTTTCGTCCTCTTGAAGATCCACCGCAACTCTCGATAGTGCCGGTACCGCGCAGGTTCGATCGGCGCCCTCCAGAGCGCGACACGACGCGGATCAACGAGCGGATCCGCGTTCCCCAGGTGCGCCTGATCGGCGCCGACGGCGAGCAGCTCGGAATCGTCGAGATCGCTGACGCGCTCAAACGCGCCCAGGAGGCCGATCTGGATCTGGTCGAGGTCGCCCCGGGCTCCAAGCCGCCGGTGACCCGCCTGCTCGACTACTCGAAGTACAAGTACGAGCAGGAGCAGAAGCAGAAGCAGGCGCGCAAGCACCAGCAGCAGGTGAACATCCGCGAAATCAAGCTGCGGCCGAAGATCGCCTCCCACGACTACGAGACCAAGAAGGGCCACGTCGAACGCTTCCTCAAGCACCGCGACAAGGTCAAGGTGACGATCATGTTCCGCGGCCGCGAGCAGGCCCACCCCGAGCGCGGCCGGGCGCTGCTCGACCGCCTCAACGAGGACCTCGGCGATCTCGCCACCGTCGAGCAGGCGCCGCAGCAGGAGGGCCGCAACATGCACATGGTCCTCGCTCCCGGCAAGGTCGCCGGAACCGCGTAGCCCGCGTACCGGCGGGCCGGTGC
>DASTAR010000011.1:0-15782 GCA_035712505.1 Solirubrobacterales bacterium | reverse complement strand
GCGATCTCGTCGCCTCGATCAGAACCTGGATCGCCGACTGGAACGACGAGCCCAAGCCCTACGTCTGGCACAAGAGCGCCGATGAGATCCTCGACAGCCTCGCCTCCTACTGCCAGCGGATCAATGACTCAGGTCACTAGAGGACTTGTGGTTCCTTTGTCCTGCATACCCGGACAAAGGAACCATGAGACCGAAGGGCGCAGTTTCGTGCGCTAGTTGGTGCTGAAGTTTTTCTTTCTGCGCGCCACACGCGCGCTTTTGCCTGGGACGGTTCCGGCATGCCGCCGAGGGCCGAGAATGCAGCGCACGGGGAGGAGGGGACCGCTTCGGTGGAGCTGGTCGCAGTGGTCCCCTTCCTGCTGCTTGCGGTGCTGGCGGCCGTGCAGATCGCGCTCGCCGGCCAGGCCCTCTGGTCGGCGAGCGTGGCCGCGCGGGCGGCAGCGCGGGCGGCGGTGGTGGGTGGGGATCCGGCCGCCGCCGCCCGCGCCGCCATGCCGCCCTCGATGCGGAAGGGCTCGAAGGTCGGCGGAGAGGACGGTGTCGAAGTCGAGGTGGTGGTTCCGCGCCTGATCCCGTCGCTGCCGCCGGTACGGGTCGGCGCCAGAAGCTCGCTGGAAGGCGGCGATGGCTGAGCGGGGACAGGCGGCCGTGGAGCTGGTCGCAGCCCTGCCGGCCTTGCTGCTGGCGGGCCTGGTTGCCCTGCAGCTTCTGGCCGCCGGCTACGCGATGACGCTTGCCGACGGCGCCGCCGAGGCAGGTGCCCTCGCCTTGGCCTCGGGCGGCTCGGCCGCCGAGGCCGCGAAGAAGGCGCTGCCGGGCTGGGCAGCCGATGACGTGGCCGTCTCGGTCGCGGGGGACGAGGTCTCGGTGCGCCTGCGCCCGCCCTCGCCGATCCCCGCACTGGCGAAGCGGCTGACGATCAGCAGCAGCGCGTCGGCGAGGTCGGCGCGATGAGCGAGGTGACTACTTTCGTCAACCCGCTGAAGACCGGCCCGACGGTGCTCGTCGCGGCGCTGGGAGAGGCGGAGGGCGCTCGTGGCGCGGCGGCGGCGCTTGCCTGCGCCGGCGCCGACCTCGACCTCGCGACGCTGTTCGTCGACGTGGGAGGGAGAGCGCCGCGGCCGGCCCTGCTCGCCTCGGCGGCGGCCCGGGAATCGGAGGGGCGCCTGGCCGGGCACCTCGCGGATGCGAAAGTGGCGGCGCGGGGGCAGGTCTGCCATCTCGCAGTCCCCCCCGACGCGGAGGGTCTCGTCAGCGCCGGGGCGGCGATCGCCGTCGCTCGGGAAGCGGCCACGGTGGTGCACGTTCCGCCCCGGCTGCTGCAGGAGGCACTGGAGTCCGGCCTACGCCCTTCGGGCGTTCTCCTGCGGGTCGACCTGGCAGAGGACAGGCCGCTGCTCGCGCTGGTTGCGAGGGACCTCCTCGGACGCGGACTCGCCTTCGCCGTCCTCAAGCGCCGGCTCAGCTGGGTGGCGGAGCGGCGGGCCCTGTTCGGGACCCTTCCTTCCGGCTCGCAGGGGGCGCTGCCGCCACGCCTGCTGCGCCGGCTGGGAATTTCGAGCTAGTAGGGATACGGGGTCGGTTCGGTTTCCGGCGTCGGCGGCGGCGCGCTCGCCGACACCTTCGCGGCGTGCCAGGTTCCGACGTCTTTGAACCCCTGGCCGTTGGCTTCGCCGGCCTTGGCGTCGCCGTCGAAGCTGTAGAGCGGGCGCCCCTTGAACGTCACCTGGACCTTGCCGTCGGGACGGCGGATCGTCCCGAGGTTCACCGGTCCCTTCGGTCTCACTCCCCGAGGGACGACGAGCGGCTTCCAGGTGCCGAGGCAGGCACCGGTGCAGACGAACCGGCCGCGAGTCTCGACGCTGAGGCTGTAGAGCGTGTGGCCGTTGGTCTTGGTCAGCACCGTCTCACCCAGGCTCGCGCTCTGCGCCTCCTTTGCGACGACCTTGCTCGTCCCGCTGGCCGATGCGTCGGCGGCAACGACCAAGGCGAGGGCGAGGGCCGAGAACAGGACGATGCGGACGGGCTGGGGGTGGGGAATTGGGAGCGGGCGGGGGATGAAGCGCGGCGACATCGGGCCTCCTCGGTCGATTGGTCGCCCCGGTCTACGCGGCAGGTCACGGAAAAGTTCGAAAGCCGCCCGCCAAGATTTTGTTTTTGCGCGCCATCCGTGCGCCCGGTCAGGTCACGGTCTTCTCCGTGCGGGCAAGCGAGGAGACGGGGCAGGCATTGATCCTGGCGCTGGGAGGAGCGCTGGCGACGATCGCCGCGGCGCTGGCCCTGGTGGCGATCGCCGGAGCGGTGACCGGCAAGGGCAGGGGGCAGCGCGCCGCCGACCTAGTCGCGATCTCGGCCGTCCGCTCGATGCGCGACGACCTGCCGCGGCTCCTCTCGCCGCCGCGGCTCGACGACGGGCGGCCGAACCCGGACCACCTAGAGAAGAGCGCCTATCTGGCGCGCGCCAAGACCGCAGCGCTGGCGGTTGCTCGCGCGAACGAGGTCGATCCCGATCGGGTGCGGGTGAGCTTTCCGGATGCGGCCTCCTTCGCGCCGGTGCGGGCCAAGGCAACCGTGGTTGCCGGTCTCCGCGAAGGCCAAGGCCAGCGCGTCGAAGCCTCGGCGGTCGCCGAAGCCGCCGCTGCCTATGGTGCGGGGACAGGCCGAGACACGGGGATGGCGACCGGCGGCGGCTACGGCGGCCCCTTGATCTACCGCGACGGCGAGGGCATGCGCCCCGACGTAGGCGCCGCCTACGACCGGATGGCCGCCGCCGCGCGCGGCGAGGGCATAGTCCTCGTCGTCGTCTCCGGCTTTCGCTCCGACGCCGAACAGGCCGAACTGTTCGCCGCCCACCCGGACCCGACCTGGGTGGCACCGCCGGGCCGTTCGCTGCATCGCTGCGCCACCGAGCTCGATCTCGGGCCAGAGGTCGCCTATTCATGGCTGGCCTCCAACGCGGGGCGCTTCGGCTTTGTCCAGAGGTACTCGTGGGAGCCGTGGCACTACGGCTTCGACGCCGGACCGGCTCCATGTTCTCCAGAGGGGGAAGCGACGGTGGGCGGGGGAGGGGCGATGCCCGTCTCTTCAACCGCCCTGCCCACCTTCGTTCCGGCGCGGTACCGCGAAACGATCCTCCGCTCAGCCGCTCGCTGGGGCGTCCCGCCCGCGTTGATGGCGGGGCAACTGATGGCCGAGTCCGGCTTCGACCCCAACGCCGGCTCGCCTGCGGGTGCCCAGGGCATCGCCCAGTTCATGCCCGGCACCGCCTCCTCCTACGGACTCGCCAACCCCTACGACCCGGTGGCCGCTATCGACGCCGAGGCCCACCTGATGTCGGACCTCCTCCACCAGTTCGGCTCTCCCGAGCTCGCCCTGGCGGCCTACAACGCCGGCCCCGCCCCGGTCGAAGCCTGCCGCTGCATCCCGCCTTACCCCGAGACGCAGGCCTACGTCACCCGCATCCTCGCCCTGATCGGCGGGGCCGGCGCAATCGCGATCCCCAGCTTCGAAGTGCGCCTGGTGGCATGAGCTTCCGGGTCAGAAGGATGCGCGCTCACACAGGCAATACGAAGCAGCGATCAAGATGGCGAAGGCTGCTGCAGATCCAGATGCTCGTGGACGAAGCGGACCACGGCGGCGCCCTCGCCGACGGCGGTAGCGCAGCGCTTGATCGAGCCGGAGCGGACGTCGCCGGCGGCATAGACGCGGGGGAGGGTGGTTTCGAGCAGGCCTTTGGCGCCGGCGTCCGGGCCGGTGAGGACGAAGCCATTCTCGTCGCGGGCGACGGCGTCTCCGAGCCAGTCGGTGCACGGAGCGGCTCCGAGGAAGAGGAAGAGGAACGAAAAGGGGAGGCGGCTGCCGTCGGTGAGGGTGACGGCTTCCAGCTTCCCGTCGTCGCCGTGCAGCTCGATGATTTCGCTGCGGTCGCGAACGTGGACGCCGTAGCGGTCGAGCTCGTCGAGCAGGTAGCTCGACATCGTCTCCGCCAGGTCGCCACGGCGATGCAGGAGCGTCACCAGGGCGCCACCGCGGGCGAGCCAGACGGCGGCCTGCCCGGCCGAGTTGCCGCCGCCGACCACGCCGACGCGCTGGCCGCCGCAGATCTGCGCCTCCGGCGGTCCGGCCGCGTAGAAGACGCTGAAGCCCTCGTAGCGCTCCAGATCCTCCACCGGCAGTTTCCGGTATTCGGCACCGGTGGCGAGGACGACGGCGCGGGCGGCGATCTCGTTCCCCTCCTCGAGCCGGACGAGGTGATGGCCGTCGCCGGGCTCCAGCGCCTTCGCCCGGTAGGGCGTCGCGGTGCGAGCGCTGAACTTCCGCGCCTGGGTGACCGCGCGGCTGGTCAGCTCGTTGCCGGTGATCCCCGCCGGGAAGCCGAGGTAGTTCTCGATTCGCCGCGAGCTGCCGGCCTGCCCGCCGAGCACGCTGCTCTCGATCACCAGGGTTTCGAGGCCCTCGGAGGCGCCGTAGACGGCGGCGCCGAGCCCGGCCGGGCCGCCGCCGATCACCAACAGGTCGACCTCCTCCAGCGGCTGCAGCTCCAGGCCGATGCCGAGCGCTCGCGAGAGCTCGCCGTCGCTCGGCGCCCGCAGCTCGACCCCGCCCGGCAGGCGCACCAGCGGGATCTCGCCGGGCTGCAGCGCTTCCAGCGCCCGTGCCGCCGCCTCGCTCTCCTCCGGTTCGGTCCAGGAGTAGGGGAGTCGCTGCCGTTTGACGAAATCGACCAGCTGCCGCGTCGGCTCCGAGTGGCGTGGCCCGACGATCTCGATTCCGATCCCCTGTCGCTGCTGCAGCAGTTCGCGCCGCGCGACGAACGCCGAGAGGAGGATGTCGGAGAGCGGCGCGTCCTCCAGCAGCAGCGTGCGCAGCTCTTCGCGCTCGACCGCGATGTAGCGCATCGGCTCGGTCACCACCGCGGTGAGGAAAACCGTCTGGCCGGAGAGCAGGTTCAGCTCCCCGAGGAAGCCGGAGGCGCCGTGCCGGACGATCTCCTGGCCGTTGCCGTCGATCACCGCTGCCTCGCCCTCGAGGATCGCGATGAAGGGGTAGGTCTCGTCGCCGATCCGGAACAGCTCCTCGCCGACCGCGGCGGTCCGTTCCTCGCCGTGCTGCGCCAGCGCCTTCATCTGGCTGCTTGAAAGGACACGGCCGACGGGGCGGGCCACGCCCGTAGGCTACCCGGCGATGAAACCGGTCCTGCTCGCCCAGCTCAGCGACCTTCACATCTGCGAGGAGTGGGAGGGGGCCGATCCCGCCGCTCAGCTCGAGCGGGTGGTGGCGGCGATTCGGGGGCTGCCGAACCCGCTCGATGCCGTGCTGGTCACCGGCGACCTCACCGATGACGGCAGCGAGCGGCACTACCGGCGCGCCCGTGAGCTGCTGGCGCGGCTCGACGCCCCGCTGTACGTGCTCCCCGGCAACCACGACGATCGCGGCCGGCTGCGCGAGGTCTTCGCGCTGCCGGGCAAGGGGGACGAGCCGGTCAACTACGTCGCCGAGGTGGGCGATCTCCGCCTCGTCGCTTTCGACTCGCTCGTCCCCGGCCAGGACCCCGGCGCGTACAGCCGGGAGCAGCTGCGGTGGCTGGACGAAACGCTGCGCGAGCAGCCCGGGGCGCCGACCCTGCTGGCGCTGCACCACCCGCCGCTCCCGACCGGCGTCCCCGAATGGGACGCGATCAACCTCACCGCCGCCGATCGCGAGGCGCTGGCGCAGGTCGTCGCCCTGCACCCGCAGCTGCGGGCGATCGTCGGCGGCCACCTGCACCGCACGGCCGCCGGCGCGCTCGGCGGCTGCGCCGTCCTCTCGGCTCCCAGCACCTGCCTCCAGGTGCGGCCGAACTACGAGCACGACGAGGTCGAGTTCGTCGCTCCCCCCGGCTTCGCGCTCCACGTCCTGCGCGACGGCGAGCTCTCCTCGCAGGTCGAACTGCTCGGCTCCTGACCCGGGCGGTACGGTGCCCTCATCGGCCGCGACGAGAGGAGCGTCATGCGCAATCCCTTCACCCACAAGAAGCTGACCGAGGTCGAGGACTCGGCGGCGGGCTTCGGCCACGGCGAGGCGATGGAGGCGCGCTTCGCGAACGAGGACCTGGAGGCCGAGCAGACCGGCTTAAGCTTCCACCGGATCAAGCCGGGCAAGCGGCAGCCGTTCGGCCACGTCCACGACGAGGCCGAGGAGGTCTACATGATCGTCCGCGGCAGCGGATTGTTCAAACTCGACGACGAGATCATCGAGGTCGAGCAGCTCGACGCGATCCGCGTCTCGCCGGACGTGACCCGGGCCTTCGAAGCCGGCGACGAGGGGCTCGAGGTGATCGTCTTCGGTCCCCGCCACGAGGGCGACGGCAGGATCATCCCCGACTGGTGGACCGACTGACCGCGAGTCCTCCCCGGACCTCGTACTACGAGGAATTTCGCGGACTCGCGGGTTAGACTGCGCGCGCGATGGCAACCGAGGTGCAGGGGATCGAGGGGATGCAGGCGCTGGTCGGCCAGGAGGTCGGGCCGAGTGAGTGGCGCACGATCACCCAGGGCGACATCGACGCCTTCGCCGAGCTCTCCGGCGACCACCAGTGGATCCACGTCGACCCCGAGCGGGCCAGGTCCGAGAGCCCCTACGGCACGACGATCGCCCACGGCAACCTCACCCTCGCCACCGTCGACGGCTTCCGCGGCGAACTGATCTCCTCCTCCGGCTTTGCCCTCGGCGTCAACTACGGCTGGAACAAGATCCGCTTTCCGGCTCCGGTCCCGGTCGACTCGCGCGTCCGCGCCAAGGCCGAGGTCGTCTCGGTCGACGAGAAGGGCGGCGGCTGGTACGAGGTGGTCACCCGCTTCACCCTCGAGGTCGAGGGCGGCGAGAAGCCCTGCTTCGTCGGCGACAGCGTCACCCGGGTGATGGTCGCTCCCTCGAGCTGATCCGTTCGCGGCTTCAGGCGAAGTGCACGAGGCTGACGCCCCCGGCGATCAGGCAGTAGACCGCGAACGGCTTCAGGGTGTGGGTCTCGAAGTAGCGGACCAGGTAGCGGACCGAGATGTAAGCGGCGATGCCGCAGACGACGAAGCCGACCGCGACCTGACCGTGGATGTGTTCGCCGGCGCTGCCGAAGAGGGTGGGGACCTTCAGCACCCCGGCGGCGAGGATCACCGGCGTCGCCAGGAGGAAGGCGAAGCGGGCGGCGTCCTCGTGCGAGAGGCCTCGCCAGAGGCCGCCGACCATCGTCACGCCAGAGCGGCTGATCCCCGCCAGCAGGGCGAGGATCTGGAGGCTGCCGATCAGCAGGCCGTCGAGGTAGGGAATGCCGGAGATGCGGACGTCGGAGGCATGGGCGGCGGCGATGTCGTCGGCCGTGCGGCCGCCCTGGGCTGGGGCTGGGACTGCGACCTCGTCCCCGTAGGGGGAGGGCAGGCCGCCGGGCTCCTCCTCGGTGCGCCGGCGCAGCCGCTCCCCCGCCAGCAGGATCAGCCCGTTGACGAACAGCAGCGCGCTGGCGGCAACCGGCTTGGCGAAGATCGTGCGGAAGACGTGCTCGAGGCCGAGCCCGACGATCCCCACCGGGATCGTCGCGATGACGATCAGCCAGGCGAGGCGCTCATCCGGGTCCTCCGCGCTGAAGGCCCGGGTCGAGACGATGCGCCTGGCGCTGCGGAAGAAGCCGCACACGATCCGCACCCAGTCGGTGCGAAAGAAGAACAGCAGCGCCAGCGCCGTGGCGACGTGCAACGCGACGATGAAGGCGAGGTAGAAGGACGCCTCGCTGTTCGACTGCGAGGACTGGGTGACCAGCGTCTCCCAGGGGCCGCCGATCCAGGCGGGGACGAGGACCGAGTGGCCGAGGCTGGAGACGGGGAAGAGCTCGGTGACCCCCTGAACGAGGGCGATCACGACTGCCTGCAGGTAGGTGAGCACGGAGGGGCTTTCGGGGTGGTGGTTGCCGGAAGGGGCCGAGGCATCTTGCCTGCCTCTTCACTGACCTAAACGCCCGGTCGCGCCGATTCTTCCGTGAGACGCGCGATCGCCGCTCCGGCACCCGCAGCATCGGCGGTCTGAGTCGTGGCGTTGGCGGCTCCGACTTTCACCCCGCTATAACGGGGTGAAAGTCGGAGGTGCGTACCGCCGAGGGGCTACTTGACGACCAGGGTGCCTTCCATGCCCGCCTGGCGGTGGCCCGGGATCGAGCAGAAGTAGGTGTAGGTGCCCGGTTCGAGTTCGACTTCGGCGGTATCGGAGCCTTCCGAGATGACTTCGGTGCCGCCGATTTCCTTGCCGCTCGAGTCTTCGATTTTGACGTCGTGGGGGACCGGGGATTCGTTGGTGAATTCGATCGTGTCCTTGCCCGCCTTGGCGGTGATTTCTTCGCTCGTGAAGGCGAGGTTGCCGCTCGGGTCGGCTTCTACTGCCACCGTCGCACCGGAGCCGCCGGCGGCCCCTTCTGCTTCCTTTTCGAGTTCTTCGGCCTTGCCTTCGGCTTCTTCGCCGGCTTCTTCGGCCTTTTCTTCCGCTTCCTGGGCGGCGCCCGCCACCGAACCGGTTTCTTCGGTGCTCGAGCCGCCGCCGCAGGCGACGAGCGCGAGCGCAGCGAGGAGCAGGGCGAACAGGGCGATGATCTTCTTCATCTCATTCCTTTCCCGCTGAAGGACTGGGTCTCTGACTCTAGTCGCGGTACGCATGGACCTGCTACCCGGTTCAGCGCCCGTGGAACTCCGGGGTGCCGCCGCTGAAGAAGGTCTCAACTCCCTGGCGCAGGTCCTCGGTCGCCATCGAGTCGGCGATGCCGTGGCGCTCGAGCTGCAGGTGCTCGGTGATGCTGTTGTCGAGGCTGACCCCGCAGAGGTACTTGGCCATCCGCACGTAGTGCGGCGCCTTCTTCGCCAGCTCCCCCGCCTTCGTCCGCGCCGCCTCCATCAGCTCGCCCGGCTCGACTACCTCGCTGACCAGGCCCAGCTCCTGCGCCGCCTCGGCCTTCAGGTTCGGGTCTTCGAGCAGCAGTTCCAGCGCCTTGCTCGGGCCGACGACGCGGGGCAGGAAGTAGGTCATGCCGCCGTCGGGGGAGGCGCCGATCCGCCCGTAGGCCGGGGCGAAGAAGGCGGTGCTGGAGGCGATGCGGATGTCGCAGGCGAGCGCCAGCGAGAACCCGGCCCCGGCCGCCGGGCCGTTGATCGCTCCGATCACGGGATAGGGGATCCGGCGCAGGTCGACGATCGCCTGGTGGAGGACCTCGGCGCCGCGCCGCACTTCGCTCGGCAGGTCGATCTCGCCCGATTCCACCCCTTTGCGGAACCAGGTGACGTCGCCGCCGGCGCAAAAGGCCTGGCCGGCGCCGGTGACGATCAGCGCCCGCAGCGGCGCCTGGTCCGCCAGCCACGCGAAGGCGACCGTCATCTCGCCGATCAGTTCCGGGCTCATCGCGTTGAAGGCGTCGGGCCGGTCGAGGGTCAGCGTCCCGATCTCGCCGTCGATCTCGAGCCGAATCGTGTTCAGCTGCGGCGGGTTGACGGTCTCGGGGCTCATGGGTCTCCTCGTTGGCGGGGTTGGCCGGGTGGCCAGCAGCCTACCCTTAGAGCGATGGCGAAAGGCAACGGAAAAGCGAAGCCGGAGGGGGCGCTGAGCCGTGCCGAGCGGATCGCCCAGCAGCGCAAGGAGCTGCCCGACCAGCCCGGCGTGTACCTCTTCTACGACCGCGAGGGCGAGCTGCTCTACGTCGGCAAGGCCCGGTCGATCCGCAAGCGGATCGCCTCCCACTTCTCCGGCGGCAACACCCGCCTCACCTCGCGGATCGACCGCATCGAGAGCCTCGTCACCGCCAACGAGGCGGAGGCCCTGCTGACCGAGCAGAGCTTCGTCAAGCGCCACCGGCCGCGCTTCAACATCCGCCTGCGGGACGACAAGTCCTATCCCTACGTCGCCGTCAGCCTCGACGAGGAGTACCCGCGCGTCTACTTCACCCGCGAGAAGCACCGCTCGGGCCGCGCCTACTTCGGCCCCTTCTCCAGCGCCAAGCGGGTGCGGGAGACGCTCGATCTGCTCGGCAAGCTCTTTCAGTTCCGCACCTGCGAGGGGCGGGAGCCGGGCCGCCGCAGCGGCAGCCCCTGCCTCGACTACTACATCAAGCGCTGTGGGGCGCCGTGCGTCGAGTACATCTCCCAGGAGGAGTACCGCCGCAACGTCGAGGCGATCGTCGACTTCCTCTCCGGCCGCTACCGCCAGGTCGAGCGCGAGGAGGAGGGGAAGATGAAGGAGGCGGCGGACGCGCAGGAATTCGAGCGGGCGGCGATCCACCGCGACCGCCTGAAAGCGATCCGCTCTCTGTTCGAGCGCCAGCGGGTGGCGGGCGCCGCGATGGGGACCGCGGACCTGATCGGGGTCGCGGTCGAGGGCCAGGACGCCAACGCCCAGGTCTTCCAGGTCCGCGACGGGATCCTCGCCGAGCGCCAGAGCTTCTACCTCGAGAACCAGGGCGAACGCGAGCCGGCCGAGGTCGCCGAGGAGTTCATCTCCCAGTACTACGCCGCCTCGCCCTCGATGCCGCGGACGATCATCGTCGGTCCCTACCTGCGCGAGCGCGCCGAGGTGATAGCCGAGGCGCTGGGCGAGCGGCGCGGGGCGCCGGTCGAGGTGCGCGCCGCGGAGCGCGGCGACAAACGGCGGCTGCGCGAGCTGGCCGAGCGCAACGCGCAGCTGGCGCTCGACCAGGACCGGCTGCGGCGCGAGCACCGCCGCACCCAGCGGGTCGAGGCGCTCGGAGCGCTGGCCGGGGCGCTGGGGATGGAGGAGCTGCCGGTGCGGATCGAGGGCTTCGACATCTCGACGATCGGCGGCGAGCACACGGTCGCCTCGATGGTCGTCTTCGAGGGGGGCGCCCCGAAGAAGTCCGACTACCGGCGCTTCAAGGTCCGCGGCGACCTCCGTGCAAACGGCGTCGGCGACGGCGGCCCCGACGACTTCGCCTCGATGGAGGAGGTGCTCTCGCGGCGGATGGCGCGCTACCTCGAACAGGCCGACCTCTCGCCGCACGACGGCAAGCGCGACGCCAGCTTCTCCTCGCTGCCCTCGCTGATCCTGATCGACGGCGGCAAAGGCCAGCTGGCCGCGGGAGTGCGGGCACTCGAACCGTTCACCGAGCGCGGCGTCACCGTCGTCAGCCTCGCCAAGCGGCTGGAGGAGGTCTACGTCCCCGGCCGGTCGGAGCCGCTCGACCTCGCCGCCGACTCGGAGGCCTCGCGGCTGCTGCAGCGGGTCCGCGACGAGGCCCACCGGTTCGCGATCGACCACCATCGCGGCCGTCGCGACCGCGGCATGCTCGAAAGCTCGGTCTTCGACTCGCTGCCGGGGATCGGCCCGGCGCGCAAGCGGGCGCTGCTGCAACACTTCGGCACGCCGGAGCGGTTCCTCGCCGCCACCCGCGAGGAGCTCGAGGCGGTGCCCGGCCTGCCTGGCAAAGTAGGCCGCGAGATACACGAGCAGCTCAACCGGACCAACTAGGTGGAGGTTCACCACGGAGAGTGAGATGGCGGAGCGGGTGGAGACGGACAAGCAGAGCGCAAGCGCCGGGGGCAACGGCGCCGGTCCCGCCAAGCCGGTCACGCTCGTTGTCATCACCGGCCACTCGGGCGCCGGCAAGTCGGAAGCGATCGCCGCCTTCGAGGACGGCGGCTACTTCTGCGTCGACAACCTGCCGCCCCGGATGATCGCCAGCCTCGGCGAGCTCTTCCGCCACGAGGGGAGCGGGGTCGAGCGCGCGGCGATCGTCTCCGACGTGCGCGGCGGCGACTACTTCGAGGAGCTGGTCCAGGTGATCGACGACCTCGAGGCCGAAGGTCTGAAGCCGATGGTCCTCTTCCTCGAGGCCGACGAGGAGGCGCTGCTCGACCGCTACAAGGAGACCCGCCGCCGCCATCCGCTGGCGCCGGAGGGACGGATCGTCGAGGGGATCCGGGCCGAGCGGGCGCTGCTGGCGCCACTGCGCGAGCGGGCCGACAAGGTGATCGACACCAGCGACCTGACCGGCGCCGAACTGCGGCGGCAGATCACCGAAGAGCTGCTGGGCCGGGAGGAGAGCGCCAAGCTCGCCCTCACCCTGCTCACCTTCGGCTTCAAGAACGGGCCGCCGCGCGACGCCGACCTCACCCTCGACGTCCGCTTCCTTCCCAACCCCTACTACGACAAGGTCCTGCGGCCGATGACCGGATTGGACGAGGAGGTCCGCGCCTACGTCGAGAACGGCACCCAGGCCGGCGAGTTCTACGGCCGCCTGCTGCCGCTGCTCGAGTTCCTCGTCCCCGCCTACGTCAACGAGGGCAAGAGCCACCTGACGATCGCGATCGGCTGCACCGGCGGCCGCCACCGCTCGATCACGGTCGCCGACCGGATCCGCCGCGACCTGGCGGCGAGGGAGGACGTGATCGTCCGCGTCAAACACCGCGACGTAGAGATCGGCTGATCTCAGGCGGGGAGCGCTTACGGAGTGGGATGCCTCTTCAGGAGGGCACGTAGGTCGGCGGCGATCGCCTCGGGTTCGTCGTCGAGCTGGTTCCAGGTGAGGCGGGTGACCGAGTAGCCGGCCACACGCAGAACCCGGTTGCGCGCGCGGTCTTCGCGAAAGGCGGTCTTGGTCCGGTGACCCTCCCAACCGTCGAGCTCGACGATCTGGCCGCTGCCGGGCCAGTGGCAATCGACCTGGTAGCGCTTCGGCCCGAGCAGGATCCAGTCGTTGAAGCGCGGCAGGGGAAGTTCGTGGTGCCTCAGGAACGGAGCAAAGCGTTTCTCCAGCTTGGTCAGCTTGCGACCGGAGGGTTCTTCCCCCAGGCGCTCGATGGCTGGCCTGATCGTCCGTGATCCCCGTTTCCCGGGATACCGCTCGAGCAGGTGCCAGAGCGAGAGGCGGTCCCAAAGGTTGTGGAATTCGGACTCCCGCAACATCGAGACGACCGCATCCGCATCCTCGGTTGCCGCCAAGTCGAAGATGGTCCGCGGTACCGAGGTGACGGGAATCCCAGCTTTCACCCCTCGCTCGTCGGCAGGGACCTGCGAGAAATGCCTGCGGATCCGATCGGTGGAGCGACTGCGGTGGGGCACCGTCACGTCAACCGAGGCTCGAGAAGTCGGCCGGATGTTCCAAAGCGCCGCGGCTGATCGGTGGCTCAAGACCGCATCCGGTCCCGAGGCGAGCACGGCTGCCATCCAGTGCCCCTCACGGCTGATCATCCGATGGCCGACGGCGTACACCCCAAGGTGAACCCGGTGCAGGCGTCCTTTGTCGATCCGAAGCTGGATCCACCTGCGACCGCAGCCGAGCTCCAGAAGCTGAGCACGCGAGACCAAGCCGTGCTGCCGAGTCGCCAGCTCTGCCACGGCAGCGTCCAATCCGCGAGTTCGCGTGGATGCACCTATACGGGGCACTGAGGCGAACTCGCTGGGCATACCGGAACCGTGCCGGGTCAAAGCGCGCGTGTGGTGCGCGTTTTGTGCCTTTTCTTCCCTTGAAGGCCTACGAAAGCGTGACTTTCATCCCGTCAACCTAGAATCGCTCGCCTTGCCTGATTCTGTGATCTCTATTAGGGGCCTGCGGATGAGCTATGGCTCTACCGAGGCGGTCCGCGGCATCGACCTCGAGGTCGAGCGCGGCGAGGTCCTTGCCTTCCTCGGCCCGAACGGGGCGGGGAAGACGACCACGGTCGAGATCCTCGAGGGGTACCGGCGGCGGACCGGGGGAGAGGTGACGGTGCTGGGGGAGGACCCGGCGCGGGCCGGTCGTGACTGGCGCGAGCGGATCGGGATCGTGCTGCAGAGCGGGCGCCTCGATCCCTATCTGACCGTGCGCGAGTCGCTCGACCTCTACGCCGGCTACTTCCGCTCGCCCCGACCCACCGAGGAGGTGATCTCGCTGATCGGCCTGGAGGGCAAGGCCGACGAGCGTGCGAGCCGGCTCTCCGGCGGGCAGCAGCGCCGTCTCGACGTCGGCATGGCGCTGGTCGGCGACCCCGAGCTGCTCTTCCTCGACGAGCCGACGACCGGCTTCGACCCCTCCGCTCGCCGCCAGGCCTGGGACGTGATCGCCGGCCTCCGCGACCTTGGCAAGACCGTCTTCCTCACCACCCACTACATGGACGAGGCGCAGCGGCTCGCCGACCGGGTGACGATCATCGCCGCCGGCCGGATCGTCGCCCGCGGCACCCCGGCCGACCTCGGGCAGCGGGAGAACGCCGAGACGACGATCCGCTACCGCGTCGACGGCCGCGAGGTGAGCCTGCAGACGACCGACCCGGTGAAGGCGCTGAACGAGCTGACCGGCCGGGCACTCGCCAACGGCGAGGAGCTCGAGGGGCTCGAAGTGACGCGCCCGTCGCTGGAGGACGTCTACCTGGAGCTGACCGCCGCAGCCGGGGCGGAGACCGCCGTTACCGCGGAGGCGCCGCGATGAACGGCCTCGCCCTCGTCGGCCACCAGTTCCGCTACGACCAGAAGGCCTTCTGGCGCAACCCGGCCTCCGTCTTCTTCACGGTGATGTTCCCGGTGATCGTCTTCCTGATCCTCGCCGTCGTCTTCAACGGCGAAACCGTGAACGTCCGCGGCGGCGTCGAGGCGACCACCTACTACGTGCCGGCGATCATGTCGCTCTCGATCATCTCGGCGACGATGCAGACGCTCGCGATGACCCTGGTGATCGCCCGCGAAGACGGCCGCCTCAAGCGCGGCCGCGGCACCCCGATGCCGCCCTGGGTCTTCATCGCCGGCCGGGTCGGCAACTCGATCGTCGTCGCCCTGATGATGCTGGCCCTCTTGGCGGCGATCGGCGGCGTCCTCTACGGCGTCAGCGTCCCCTGGGAACGCCTGCCGGAGATCCTCCTCACCCTCGTCGTCGGCGCCGCCTCCTTCTGCTGCCTCGGCATCGCCCTCACCGCCGCGATCCCATCCCAGGACGCCGCCGCGGCGATCGTCAACGCCCTGCTGCTGCCGCTCTACTTCCTCTCCGGCGTCTTCATCCCCGAAGACCAGCTGCCGAACGGCGTCATCGCCTTCGCCGACGTCTTCCCGGTCCGCCACTTCTTCGACGCCTTCTTCGACGCCTACGTCCCCGCCGGGGGCCCCAGCGTCTCCTGGGACAACCTCGCCGTAGTCGCCCTCTGGGGCGCAGCCGGCCTCCTTCTGGCAATCAAGTTCTTCCGCTGGACCCCTAGAAGCGGCTGAAATTCGAACTGCATCAAATTTCCTCCCTGCTGGGCAGGAAATTTGATGCAGTTCGTTCTGGGGGCGGCTCCTATAGCCTCCTTCGGCGATGCTTCACCACGTCCTCCTGGAGGTCGGCGATCTCGATCGCTCTGCGGCCTTCTACGACTCGATGCTGGCCCCGCTGGGCTGGCGGCGGCATTTCGAGCAGGACCAGACGATCGGCTGGGGCATCGCCAAGCCCGTTTTCTTCGTCTCGTCCAAGCACAGCCCGGCTCCCGGCTTCGGCCTCTTGAGCTTCTCGGCGCTGGGGATCGTGGCGGTGAAGGCGGCCTGGGAGAACGGGGTCAAAGCGGGCGGCGTCAGCGTCGCCGATCCGGGTGAGCAGCGCTCGCCCGGGTCGGGCTCCTACTCCGCCTTTCTCAGAGACCCGGACGGGTACGAGATCGAGATCACGATCGGCTCCGACTAGTTGTCCTACCCACGGACGTTGTGAACACGGCTGATCGGCGGCCGGTCTCCCAAAGAGCTGTGTGGCCTGCGCCGGTTGTAGTAGCGAAGGAAGGATGCCATGGCCCTGCCCCGCTCGGCTGAGTTGGGCCAGGAGTGGGCGT
>DASTAR010000010.1:0-15151 GCA_035712505.1 Solirubrobacterales bacterium | reverse complement strand
CTCCAGCGCCTCGGGTCCGCCCCGCCCCGCCGCGGGCCGGCCGCCGCGCAGCCGCGCCACGGCCGCCTCGATCGGCAGCTGCCGCAGCTCGCGGCGCGCCCGCACGTAGGCGACGACGACCTCGCCGATCAGCCGCGCCCGCTCCCGCGGCCCCAGCGAGCGGCCGCGCGGAAGCCGAGCCGGGTCAGCCGCCACCCTGGCCGTCGTCATCGGGGCTCCCGTCCCGCTCCACCAGGCCGCGGTCGAGCAGGTTCCGGCAGAGGTCGCAGAGGTCGGCCTCGACGGTCTCCACCGGGGCCTCGTACTCGGCCGCCACCGCGGCCGCCGCCGCGCGCACCGAGTCCGCCTCGGTCAGCGCCTGCAGCATCTTCCCCGCGCTCGGGTTGAGCCCGTGGTACTTGCCGGTCTGCAGGTTGAGGACGACGGTCTCGGTCGGGAAGCTGCGGAAGACGACGCTCTGGGGGACCTTCACCTTCGCCTCCAGAAGCGACTCCCGTCCGTCCCGTGCCTGCACGACTTCTTCGGCCATCGTCTCCCCTTCTCTCTCAGTACTCGATGATCGTGCCGCGGCGCTGGCCAAGCCGGATCGCGCGGTAGAGGGCGTACAGGGAGGCCGGCAGCAGGACCTCGGCGAAGCCGACGATCTTCGCCAGCGCCAGCCCGACCGAGGTTTCCATCGGCGCGTCGACCAGCAGGTGGCGCAGCAGTTCGGTCGCCGGGGTGAACGGCTGCACTTCCGCCGCCAGCTGCGCCCAGCCGGGCAGCAGCGCGATCGGGAAGTAGAGGCCGCCGACGATCGAGAGCAGGGCGATCACCCAGCTGGCGCCGACGTTCGCCTGTTTGGTCGCGACCGTCAGCGCCGAGAAGAAGAGCCCGAAGGGGAGGAAGGCGAGCAGGGCGAGGAAGAGGGCGGGAATCGCCAGGGGCACCGTCGACCAGTGCAGTTCGAGGCCGAAGATGACCGCCCCGAGCCCGAGCGTCACCGAGGAGAGCACGAAGGCGTAGAGGAGCGGGAAGACCGTCGTCGCGACGGCGCCGCGGACGCCGCCGAAGGGCGAGAGCAGCAGCCGTTCGAAGGTTCCGGCGACGAGCTCCTGGCGGATCGTTTCCGAGACCGCGAAGCAGGAATACAGAACGCCGACCAGGGCGATCCCGACGACGACGAAGCCGAAGTAGCGGTTCGGCGTCGTGAACCCTTCGACCCGGACGAGCCGCGAGACGTAATAGAAGAGCGTCAGGCTGAACACCGAGGTGAGGACCTGGCTGACCAGCCGCGTCCGGTAGGAGAGGAAGACGTGGAAGTCGCGCCGGACCACCGCGCCGAAGGCGTAGAGGTTCTCGGCGAGGCCGTTCATGACCGCACCAGCTTTCCCTCGTCGAGCATGTAGGTGCGGTCGAACTCGTATTCCAGGTGCTCCCCCGCCGGCGAGCACCACAGCAGCGCGCCGCCGTTGTCGAGCAGGCGCTCGATCGCCCCGTAGAGGATCGACGCTCCCTCGCCGTCGAGGCTGGTCAGCGGCTCGTCGAGAAGGACGACGTCGGGATGCGGCAGGAAGGTCATCGCGATCCGCAGGCGCTGGCGCTGCCCCATCGACATCCGGTCGACGCGGCGGTCGGCGAGCTCGCCGAGGTCGAAGGTCTCGATCGCCTCCTCCACCCGCGCCGCCACCTCGCCCCGCGGCACCATCGCGATCCGCGCCCAGAACCGGAGCTGGCGGCGCACCGAGAGGCGGGCGTAGAGGCCGCGGTCGCCGGCGGGCAGGAAGGAGATCAGGCGCTGGTAGCGCTCGGGGTGCTCGATCGCGCTCGCGCCCCAGACCGCCACCTTGCCGCGGTCGGGATCGATCAGCCCGGCGGCGATCCGCATCAGGGTCGTCTTGCCGACGCCGTTGCGGCCGGCGATCCGCACCTTGTCGCCGACGTCGAGGTCGAGGTCGACCCGGTTGAGGACCGGGACACGCCCCCGGTCCCAGGCTTTGCTGACGCCGCGCAGCGAGAGCGGCATCGGCTCCCGGCGCCGCGGCGCCGGGATCTCGAAGGCGAAGTCCGTCTCGGTGAGGACGCCGCTCATCGTCGCGCCCCCGCGGCCGCCGGCGACGGTGCGCCCACCGCGCGCTCCAGCGCCTCGGCGATCTGCGACGCCGGCCCGGTGGCGCCGCTGCGGAGACGCAGCAGCCGGCCGGATTCCACCAGATCGGCATAGAGGGCGAAGCGATCGCCGTCGCGGCCCTCCTCGTCGGGCAGGCCGAGCATGAACGGCGCCAGGGTCAAGGGCGAAGGGGGAAGCTCGTCCACCTCGACCGGGCCCTCGCCGCGCTCGAGCAGGCCGACCGCGACGACGGGCGCCGGCTCGCCGGCCCGCTCGCCGGCCACGGCCCAGAGCTTGCCGCCCAGCTCGCCGAGGAACTCGGCCTCGAGGCCCTCCTCGCCGCCCGGCTCGAGGCTGAGGTGCCCGCCGCCCGGATAGGCGACTACCCGGTCGGCGGCGCGCCCGACCACGAGGACGTCGTCCCCGACCAGCGGGTGCCCCCGGCGCACCATCTCGGCCGCGAGGGTCGACTTGCCGGCGCCGCTGGCGCCGACCACCGCCACCACCCCCAGCGGCGTCCGCACCGCTGCCGCGTGCAGGGCCTCGTAGCCGCAGGCGATCGCGACGACCGGCAGCACCCGGCTGAGCAGGACGCGCTGCCAGCCGAGGGCGCCCGGCTCCGCTGGCGCGCAGCGCAGGCGCCCGGCGGCCGCGTCGAGCAGGTAGCGCGCCTCGTCGCCGTAGCCGAACAGCAGGTCCCCCTCGCGCCCCCACCGGATCGTCAGCTCGGCGCCGTCGCGCAGGGTTCCCCGCCAGCTGCCGGGGGTCGCCGCGCCGCTCCAGGCGGCCATGAGCTCGTCGTCGCCGACCACCTGCAGCTGCAGCTCGGGCAGCCCCGGCAACGGGTCCGGCAACCCGGGAAGCGGCAGGCTCCCGCGCAGGTTCAGGCCGAAGGCTGATCGGTGGTTGGCCACGTTTGGATAACTCCCGGTGCGGCGGACTTCTTGCGCTGAGATCTCCGCCGAATTTCCTACTCGGGCCGCGTCAGACGACGAGCCGGACGCGCCCCGACGGCGAGCCCGGCCGCTCCCTGCTAGCCGTGGTGCTTGTGGTGGCGGCCGGCGCGGACGGGGCCGCAGAGCCGGTAGGCGCGCTGGCGCTGGAGGTGGTGACCCAGGGCGGTGGTGACCTTGACGCTGACCGTGAACTTCGGCTTGGTCAGCCCCCGCAGGTTGAGGGTCGCGACGATGCCGTTCGTCTTCTGGGTCAGCTTCGCGCGGCGGCGGACCTTGCCGCTGCGCAGGCGGACCTTCGCCAGCACGATCGGGTCGCCGGAAGGATCCCGCAGCCGCACCTTCAGCTTCGGCCGGGTCAGGCAGAGGCCGTTCCCCGGCAGCAGGATGTAATTCGGCGCGTCGGTGGGCACGACCGTAGGCAGCGGCGAGATGCGCGCCGAGTTGCTGCAGCCGTAGGTGGCGCCGCTCGGGCTCCCGCTCGGCGGGATCTTCGGCTGCGATTTGCTGCCCGGTTCGCTGAAGCAGACCTCGAGGCTCTTGGAGCCGTCGCCGCCGGTGACGACGCGGAAGGCGGTCAGCCCCCGTTCGGGGTTCGGCACGCATTCGGAGGTTTCGAAGTACCACTGGTGAAGCCCCCAGTAGGAGCCGTCCGCTTGCGGCTTGATCTCGCTCCAGACTTCCTCGCCGACCGGGTGGAAGCACTGGCTGAACTTGGTCGGGGCGACGATCACGCCGCGGAAGCTGCCATCGGCATTCGCTTCCACCGCGACCTTGCCGCCGTTGAACGACCAGATGCCTTCGATCGGCGACTCCGCCTCGGCGCTGGACACGATGCCCAGTAGAAGCAGGGAGGCGACGACCAGTGAGAGAAGTCCTTTTCGCATCATCACCTCAGCAACGCCGAGCTCGAGGCTCTTCTTTCGCAAGGCTCAAGATCCTTTTTTTTAAAATTCGCGATCGAGCTCGGCGAAGTAGACGAAGACCGCGTGGTTGAGGAGTTGCTGGACGTCGACAGAGCGCACCAGCGCCTCGCGTTCGAGCCGGTCCACCACCTCGGCGTCGATCGGTACGTCGAGTTCGACGTACGGCTTTTCCAGCCGCTTCGGCAGGCGCAAGCGAAGCCCTGATCCCGCTTGGGAGCTGAGCTTACGGCTGTAATAGCGCGCCGCAGCCTGGATCCCGAAACCGAGGTCGGCCCCGAAGCGGCTGGCGATGCAGAAACAAGCGAATTCCCCTAGTGCGACCTTCATCCCTCTCCTTGCCGGCGCCCGAGAACGGCGCGTCGACCGAGCATAAGCGCGCAGACCTTTAGTCCGGGAATGAGATTTGGACGAATTTCTGGGGTTGACTTCTGGACGTTTTGTCATTACACATCTTCCGCACGAGATCTCGACATCTTTCGATGCAGGGGATCTTCGAACCAGTTTGGGAGAAATTTCCGGCCTTTTCCCCAAAGGCCGGTTGACAAGGAAGAGCAGGCCGATGAACAGGCTCCAGTCGAGATCAGGGCGGGCGCCATCGATGGACGACCCCGGCGCCGGCACCGACAGCGCGCTGGTGAGGGAGGCCGTCGAGCGTGCCAAGAAGAACGATTCCGAAGCCCTCCACTTCCTCTATGTCCGCTACTCGCCGGAAGTCCTGCGCTTCGTCCGCAAGCTGGTCCAGGACGACTACGAGGCCGAGGACATCACCCAGAACGTCTTCATGAAGCTGATGCGGGTGATCGACAAGTACGAGCCGCGCGAGGTCCCCTTCGCCGCCTGGATCCTGCGCGTCGCCCGCAATGCCGCGCTCGACTACCTGCGCGCCCGCCGCACCACCCCCACCGACGAAGTCCGCGTCGAGGACGACGAACGGTCGCGGATCAGCCGCGAGCGCGGGCAGGACCTGCGGCAGGCGCTCGAGGGCCTCCCCGAAGAACAGCGCGACGTCCTCATCCTCCGCCACATCATCGGCCTCTCCCCCGTCGAGATCGCCTCGGTCCTCGGCAAGACAGAAAGCTCGGTCCACGGGCTGCACCACCGCGGCCGCCTCAGCCTGCAGAGCTCCCTGCAGGAGCTCGGCGCGACCCCCGTGATCGCCGCCGGCTAACGCCGCCTAGCGCCCGCCTTCTTCTTCCCGTCTCAGCTCTTCGACGATTCGCTCGGTGAGGCGGCCCTCGTCGCGCGCGGCGCCGTAGTAGAAGGCGGCATGCTGGAGCAGGTCCTCCGGGCTCACGCCCTGCCGCTCGGCCTCGGCCCGCAGCTGCTGCCAGAGCTCGTCCGGGAGGCTCACCTCGCGGCCGTCGGCATCCACCTGGGCGCCGTCGAGGAAGGACGGGTAGCGCCAACCCGGCTGCTCCCCGCCATCGCGATCTTCGAGGTAGAAACGGACCGCCCGCGGGAGGAGCAGCGAGAGCCGCTCGAAATCGGAGTCCTCCGACCCCGCCAGCGAATGCGCGGCCAGGGATCCCAGGTTTAGTTGGACGGCGGACACCGGACGGTGGTTGTATCTATTTGGGTACCAACAGTTGTTGAGGTGAGGTTACACCCCTGGCCTCGACAACTCCCTACCCGGCCATCGCGCGGGCGATCACCACGCGCTGGATCTCGTTCGTGCCCTCGTAGATCTGGGTGATCTTGGCGTCCCGCATCATCCGCTCGACCGGGTACTCGTTGACGTAGCCGTAGCCGCCGAGCACCTGGACCGCCTCGACCGTCACCTTCATCGCGTTGTCAGAGGCGATCAGCTTCGCCATCGAGGTCCACTTGCCGAGGTCGGCGGGGCGCTCGGGGCGGTCGGCCATCGAGCAGGCTTTGTAGAGGAGCTCGCGGGCGGCGGCGGTGCCGGCCTCCATGTCGGCGAGCTTGAACTGGATCGCCTGCAGCTGGTTGATCGGCTTGCCGAAGGCGACCCGCTCCTTGGCGTAGGCGTTCGCGTAGTCGGTCGCGCCCTGGGCGATCCCGACCGCCTGGGCGGCGGCACCGAGACGGGTGCGCTCGAGCGTGCCGAGGGCGACGCGGAGGCCGTTGCCCTCGCCGCCGATCAGGTTCTCGTGCGGGACGCGGACGTCGGTGAAGCTCGGCGAGCCGGTCGGCGAGCCCTTGATCCCGAGCTTGTGCTCGAGCTTGCCCGGGTCGAAGCCGGCGGCGTCCTTCTCGACGACGAAGGCGCTGGTGCGGCGGTTGGCGCGGTCGGTGGTGGCGAAGACGACGTAGAAGTCGGCTACGCCTGCGTTCGAGATCCACGCCTTCTGGCCGTTGATCACCCACTCGTCGCCGTCGCGGACGGCGCTGGTCCGCATCGCCGCCGGGTCCGAGCCCGCCTCGGGCTCGGAGAGCGCGAAGGCCGGCGACCACTCGCCCGATGCGCACTTCGGCAGCCACTTCTGTTTCTGCTCCTCCGTGGCGAAGAGCTGGATCGGCAGCGTTCCCAGCTCCTGCACCATCAGCATCAGCGCGCAGGAGGCGTCCGCCTTGGCCAGCTCCTCGACCGCCATCTGCAGGACGAGCGTGCCGGTCCCGGTGCCGCCGTACTCGGCGGCGAAGGGGAGGCCGAGAACGTCATGCGAGGCGAGCAGCTCGCGGATGTCCCAGGCGTATTCGGCCGTGCGGTCGATCTCACCCGCCCGCGGCGCGATCTTGTCCTGCGCCAGCTGCCGCACCATGTCGCGCAGGTCGAGCGCCTCCTGGGAGATCTCGTAGGCGGGGCTGACGGTGTCGACGCTCATTCGTTCCTTTCGATCTGCATCATGATGTAAAAATGTATCTATGCCAAAAGCACGGACCACCGTCACCCTAGATGAGGACGTCTTCAGGGCCGTCAAGATCAAGGCGGCCCGCACCGGCAAGCGCGACTCGCAGGTGATCGAGGAATCGCTACGGCGGGACCTGGGACTCGACGCCCTCGCCCAGCTCTGGGCGAAGGTCACGCCTGCACCTGAAGACGAGGGAATGCAGCTCGCGTACGACGAGCTGCATGCGATGCGCGAGGAGAGGCGTGCCGAGGGCGATTCTTGACCCCGGTGTTCTCGTTTCCGCGCTGATCACGCCTACCGGAACGGCGGCCAAGCTATTGCGCGCGGCGCGCGAAGGGAACTTCGATCTCCTGGTTTCGCGACTGCTCCTCGACGAGCTGGAATCCGTGCTGCGGAGGGACAAGTTCCGGCGCTACCTCGACCTCGACGACGTCTCCGCTGGAATCCGCTTGCTCCTCGACGAGGGTCAGCTGGCGGAGGATGCCGACGGCCCCCCGCCCGTGCGATGTGTGGACCCCCAAGACGACTACCTGATCGTCCTCGCCCATCAAGAGGAGGCGGCACTGGTCTCCGGCGATCACCACCTCCTGGACCTCGCCGGGCAGATCCCGGTGTTCTCGCCGAGCGAGTTCCTCGCGACCCAGCTCTAGAACACCGGGGACTCGGTGTAGGTGCCGAAGACCTCCTGCATCGCACTGATCATCTCGCCCTCGGTGGCCTGCGTGCGGGCAGCCTCGATGATCGGCGGCATCAGGTTGGCCTCGGTAGCGGCGGCGCGCTTCAGCTCGGCGAGGGCCGACTCGACCGCGGCGGCGTCGCGGGCGGCGCGGGTGGCCGCCAGGCGCTCGACCTGCTTGCGTTCCAGCGCCGGGTCGATGCGGAGGATCGGCGTCTCTTCGGCCTCCTCGGAGGTGAAGTCGTTGACGCCGACGACGATCCGCTTGCGCTCGTTCAGCTCCTGCTGGTAGCGGAACGAGGCCTCGGCGATCTCCCGCTGGGGGAAGTTGCGGCGGATCGCCTCGACCATCCCCCCCAGCTCGTCGATCCGGGCGAAGTACCCGTAGGCCGCGCGCTCCATCTCGTCGGTCAGCTTCTCGACGAACCAGGAGCCGCCGAGCGGGTCGGCCGTGTTGGCGACGCCGGTCTCGGTGGCGATGATCTGCTGGGTGCGCAGCGCCACCCGCACCGCCTCCTCGGTCGGCAGCGCCAGCGCCTCGTCGAAGGAGTTCGTGTGCAGGGACTGGGTCCCGCCCATCACCGCCGCCAGCGCCTCGAGCGCCGTGCGGACGATGTTGTTCAGCGGCTGCTGGGCGGTGAGGCTGACCCCGGCGGTCTGGGTGTGGAAGCGCAGCCGCATCGACTCCTCGCGGGTCGCCCCGTAGGTCTCCTTCATCTCCCGCGCCCAGATCCGCCGCGCCGCCCGGTACTTGGCGATCTCCTCGAAGAAGTCGATGTGGGAGTTGAAGAAGAAGGAGAGCCGCGGCGCGAAGTCGTCGACGTCGAGGCCGCGGTCGATCGCCCGCTCCACGTAGGTGAAGCCGTCCTTGAGGGTGAAGGCGAGCTCCTGCTGCGCGGTCGATCCGGCCTCGCGGATGTGGTAGCCGGAGACCGAGACCGGGTGCCAGCGCGGCATGTTCTCCGTGCACCACTCGATCATGTCGGTGACCAGGCGCATCGCCGGCTCGATCGGGAAGCACCACTCCTTCTGGGCGATGTACTCCTTGAGGATGTCGGTCTGGATCGTGCCTCCGAGCCGGTCGGCCGCCACCCCCTGCTTCTCGCCGACCAGCACGTAGAAGGCGAGCAGGATCGCGGCCGGCGCGTTGATCGTCATCGAGGTGGTGACGCCGCCCAGCGGGATCCCCTCGAACAACCTCTCCATGTCGGCGAGGGTGTCGACTGCGACCCCCTCGCGGCCGACCTCGCCGAGGCTTCTCGCGTGGTCGGAGTCGTAGCCCATCAGGGTGGGCATGTCGAAGGCGGTCGAGAGGCCGGTCTGACCGTGGTCGAGCAGGTAGTGGAAGCGCTCGTTGGTCTCCTCGACGGTGCCGAAGCCGGCGAACTGGCGCATCGTCCACAGCCGCCCCCGGTACATCGACTCGTACGGGCCGCGGGTGAAGGGGTAGGAGCCCGGCGCCCCGACCCGCTCGTCGAGGTCGCCCTCGACGTCCTCGGGCCCGTAGAGCGGCTCGACCTCCTGTCCGGAGATCGTCGAGAACTCGGCCTCGCGTTCGACCCGCTTGTCGCCGGCGGTTTGGCTCACCGGCCAGGATTCTGACAGGCACCAAGCCGACGGACAGAAACCGGCCCATGCGACCGGGTTTTCGTCCCGCCCGCAGACTCATCCAGCGGCAACTGGAGAGTTAACGTCGCTATAGCAGGGCTAACTCTCCAGTTGCCAACTGGCGCGGCGGTCAGCCGGCGGCGACTGCGCGGAGGTTCGGCGCCCAGACCTCCTCGAGGAAGGCGGTCAGCTCGGCGTTGAGGCGGTCGGGGCGCAGGCGCCACTCGAGGATCGAGTTCGCTTCGACCAGGCGCGCGTTCGGCAGCTCTTCGAGCAGCATCCCCGAGTCGCTGAAGGGGTGCAGCGGATCGCGCGGGTGGCCGACGACCAGCGTCTCGTGCTCGATCTTCACCCGCTCCTCGCGGTGCGGCGCGGTCTCCCCCAGCAGCAGGCCCTCCAGCACCGCCTGCGAGGGGCCGGGCCGCTGCCGTACGAAGTCGAGGCCCATGTCGAGGAGGTACGAGGTCCGCGGGATCGCCCGCGTCGCCAGCGAGACGCCCTCGAGCACCGGACGGCCGAATTTGAGGCCGAGCAGGACCGGTGCGAAGAAGCCGGCGACCGCTGACAGGGCGTTGTCGAGGACCGGCATCTCGATGAAGAGCGCCCGCGCCCGGTCCGGATAGCGCACCGCCAGCTCGAGGGCGATGTTCGCCCCCAGCGAGGTGCCGCCGATCACCGCGCTCTCCTCTTCGAGGTGGTCGAGCAGCGCCACCGCCTGCCGCGCGAACAGCGGCATCGAGTAGAGGCGCAGGTCCTCCGGCCGGTCCGAGCGCCCGTGGCCGAGCATGTCGACCGTGACGACCCGGTTCCCCCGCTCGGCCAGCTCCGGCCCGAGCCGGTCGAACATGTGGCGGTTCATCAGCAGGCCGTGCGTCAGCACGATCAGCCGGCTCCCTTCGCCGTAGACGTCGTAGGAGATCCGGTGCCCCTCGTAGCGGAACTCGCCCATGGGTCAATCCTAGGACTCCGAGCACATCGGGACCGGAACCGAGTTCGACCCCACCCCGCTGTGGTCGAAATCGGATGCGCCTCCTGGCGGATCCTCGCGCTAGTAATCCACAGCCGCGCGCGGCAGCTCCTGCAGCCGCGGCATCGGCGAGGGCAGCAGCCAGAGGACGCCGGCGAGGGCGCCGACGGCGGTCACCCACATCGTCGCGTGCAGGCCGACCGCGGCGGCGAGCAGGCCGCCGGCGAGGGCGCCGACCGGGCGGACGCCGTAGTTGACGAGCAGGAAGGCGCCGGAGACCCGCGCCCGCAGCTGGTCGGGGACGAGGGCGGCGTAGAGGGAGCCGAGGCCGACGTCGAGCACCATCACCCCCATGCCGTTGAAGAACTCCGCGACCGCGACGAAGAGGGCGGGTGCCTGCGTACCCGCAGCGACCGGCACCAGCAGGAGCGGCGCCGGGGTGAGGACGAAGCCGAAGACGAGCGCCTTCCCCAGGCCAATCCGGCTGCTCAGCCGCCGGACCGCGAACGCCCCCACCAGGGAGCCGAAGCCGCCGATCGCCAGGGCGACGCCGATCGCGCCCGCGCCCATCTCCAGCTCCCGGGTCGCGTAGAGGACGAGCAGGGCGTAGAAGCCGGTGTTGAAGAGGTTGAGGGTGGCGGAGGCAAGCAGCGAGGCCCGGATCAGCGGCGTGCGCGCGATGAAGCGGCCGCCGGCGGCGAGGCTGGCAGCTTCGCCCTGGCGGGCCGGCGAGGACTCGACCGCTCCCGCGCGGCCGACGAAGAGGGCGGAACCCAGGTAGGAGAGGGCGTCGAGGAGCAGCGCGATCGGCGCCGTCAGCGCCTGGACGAGAATCCCCGCGACGCTGTTGCCGGCGACGATCGAAGCGGCCCGGCTCCCGTTCAGCAGCGAGCTGCCCTGGATGTACTGCTCGCGGTCCAGCAGGCCGACGAAGACGATCTCGTAGGCGACGCCGAAGAGGACGCCGAGCGAACCGCCGGCGAAGGCGACAACGTAGAGCTGGGCGAGGGAGAGGGCGCCGAACAGCCAGGCCAGCGGGATCGTCAGCAGCAGCAAGGCGCGGCCGAGGTCGGCGGCTATCAGCAGCTCACGACGCCGCGGCCGCCGGTCGGCCCAGGCTCCGAGGTGGATCGAGAAGAGCAGGTTGGGGGCCAGAGCGGCCGCGGTCAGCAGGCCCATCTGGGCCGCGCCGGCGTGGAGCTCGAGCGCTGCGAGGAGCGGTATCGCCAGCAGCGAGACCTGATCGCCGAAGAGCGAAACCGTCTGCCCGACCCAGAAGTCCCGGAAGGGTCTGTTCTTCCTCAGCAGCCGGGGCATCGGAGACTGAAACATCACCTTCCCGGTTTCGGTTCGGGCACCGGGAAGCCGAGCGCGATGACGCTGACCAGCCGAGCCCCCTCGGCGGGCGGCTCGGAGTCTTCGAGCCGCTGCAGGTAGGGCTCGAGCAGAGCGCGGATCTCCTCACCGAGCTCGCGCAGCTCGGTCGCGGTCATGTAGACGAGGGCGTCGCTGATCGTCGCCGCCTCGATCCACCCGGGACCTTCGGAGCCGCGGCGATCGAGCCAGGCGATCGCGTTCTGGAGGTAGCGCTCGACGACCACCCGCGAGAGCAGCGTCCCGGCCGCGTCGGTCTCCTCGTCGGCTCCCCGCGCCGCCCATTCGGTGGAGATCGCAGTCGCCCGCCAGGGGCGTTCCCGGCCCCGACCGCCCCCCGCCTCCTCGACCAGCCCGTACTTGGCCAGCTGCCGCAGGTGAAACGAGCAGCTGGCGGCGCTCTCCCCGATCTGGTCTCCGGCCTGGGTCGCGGTCAGCGGACCGCCGCGGCGCAGCAGCGCCATCAGCTCGAGCCGGACCGGGTGCGCGAGTGCCCTCAGCGCCCGCGGATTCGTCAGCTGGACCGTGCGCCTGGTCTTGGACACGCTGAAAAGCTAGCTTTCGAAAGCTTCCTTTTCAAGCCGCGACCGAGCGGCTTTGCCGATCCAGCGCCGGGACGACCTTCTCGACGAAGCAGCGGACGAGGTCGGGGTCGAACTGGGTGCCGGCGCCGCGGCGGAGCTCCTCCAAGGCTTCCTCGCTGCTCATCGGCGAGCGGTAGGAGCGGCCTTCGGTCATCGCGTTGTACGCGTCGCAGATGAAGATCGCCCGGGAGCCGAGGGGGATGTCCCTGCCCGCGAGCCGGTCGGGATAGCCCTCCCCGTCCCAGCGCTCGTGGGTCGAGCGGATCAGGTTGGCGACCGGGCGCAGGGCGGGCGCGGCGTCGAGGATGCGCTGGCCGATGATCGTGTGCTTGCGCATCAGCTCCCACTCCTCCGGCGAGAGGTCGGCGCCCTTGTGGAGGATCGCGTCGGGGATCGCGACCTTGCCGATGTCGTGCAGCTCGGCCGCCCGCACGACCACGTCCTGCTCCTCCGCGTCGAGCGCCAGGGCCTTGCCGAAGGCGGCGGCGAGGGAGGCGACGCCGTCGAGGTGGCGCTCGAGGTCGGGCTCGCGCTCGTGCAGCATCCGCAGCAGGACGCCGCGGGTCTGGCTGCGCGCCGAGTCCGCCCGCCGGCCCTTTTTCGCGTACATCCGCCGGTCGGCGACCCGCAGCGCGTCGGTCGAGGTCGTCACCTCGACCGGGATCAGCACCTTGCCCCAGGAGGCGGTGATCTTGAAGCCCTTGCCGCGCTCGCAGAGTGCCCGCTCGGCCGCCTCGCAGATCGCTTCGGCCGGGAGGTCGCGGGTCCGGGCGAGAACGCAGAACTCGTCGCCGCCGAGGCGATAGGCGCGGCCGTGCGGCTCGGCGGAGGCCTGCAGCTGCTGGCCCAGCCGGTGCAGCAGGTCGTCGCCGGCCGGGTGGCCGAAGCTGTCGTTGTAGGCCTTGAAGCCGTCGAGGTCGAACAGCGCCAGGACCATCGCCTCCGGCGGCGAGGCCGAGACCGCGTCCTCGAGGTCGGCCATCAGCGCTCGCCGGTTGGCGAGGTCGGTGAGGGCGTCGGTGACCGCCCGGGTCTCGGTCACTCGCAGCATCTGGGTGTTCTGTTCGAAGGTGATCAGGAGGCGCAGCAGGACGGCGACGAGGCAGGCGACGCCGCAGGCGACCGCGGCCGCGCCGATCGGGACGAAGGTCCCGGCGGCGAGCAGGGCGACGCCGACCACTCCCATCGCGACCGGGACGACGATGCGGCGGCGCTCGGCGCGACCGACCGCGGCGCCCGTCGCGGTCGCCGGCAGCCAGGACGCCGCGGCGAGCAGCAGGAAGGCGAGCGGCCAGCCTACGCTGGCGACGTTGAGCGCCGTGGTCGACTGGCCGCCGACGGAGAGGTAGACGACGTCGCAGATGCCGAAGAGCAGGAGGGCGCCGGCGATCAGCAGCCAGGTGCCCTCGGTGCGCCACCTCGAGGCGGCGAAGGCGCCGCTCAGGAGCCCGAGCAGGACGAGGTCGCAACAGGGGTAGGCGAGGCTGACCGCGACGCCGAGGGGGCTGCCTTCGAGCGCGCCCAGGACCGGCGGGAAGATCAGCGCCGCGGCGACGCCGGCGACCGCCAGCGCCCCGATCAGCCCGTCGACCCAGGCCAGCGGCTCGAGGTGGGCGACCCGCGCCCGCAGCAGCAGGACGAGGGCGACGTAGCTGGCGGGGTAGAAGGCGAGGAAGCCGACGTCCGCCGGCGAGGGGAACGGCGCCGGGCTCGCGTAATAGAGGACGACCGAGTAGTAGGTCTGCCCCAGGGCCCAGAGCAGCAGACCGGCGCCGAGGGCGAACCAGGCGGCGCGCTCGGCCGGGACCCGGGCCGCGCGAGCGAGCACGAGCAGGGCCGCGCCGAGGACGACCGCGTCGTAGACCCAGCGCCCCACCGGATCCTGCAGCGAAGCGTCACCGAGCGTCCAAATCGTGACGACGGCGTAGAAGATCAGGAGCCCGCAGAGGAGTCCCAATGCGGCAAAGGCGGGTTTTCGCCACACAGGCGACGGCTTGGACGGAGTGTCCATGCGGGGCTCATCGACGGGATCAATCCGTTCCTTTAGGAAGATCTCCCTTCGCAAACTCGTCCCGGCGCTTGATCAGCAGCCACTGCGGTTTCTCGCCGCGGCGGGTGCGCTGCAGGGCGAAGCCTCCCTGCAGCTTCTCGCCGTGGAGGACGAAGACGGCATGGCCGCGCTCGAGGGCCTCGGGCCAGGGCACGCGGCCGCCCTGCTCGTAGGTGCCGCGGTCCCAGGTCTTCACCCAGCCGCCGGCGAGCTCGCCCTCGAACTCGTTGTGGGAAATCGAGTGGTCCTCGACCTGGATAGCCAGGCGCTTCACGGCCGGGTCCATCGACGGCTCCTTCGGCACCGCCCAGGACCGCATCACGCCGTCGACCTCGAGCCGCAGGTCGTAGTGGTGCGCGGTCGCCTGGTGCTCCTGGACGACGAAGACGCCCGCGCTGACGCCGCGGACGGCGAACTGCTCGTGCCCCTCGACCTTCGCCTCCTCGACCTCGAGGCCCTCGACCTCAGCCGCCGGCGGACCCTCACCCAGCCACTCGATCAATCGCCCCACCGCCGCCGCGGGACCCTCCGCATGGATCAGCACCGAGCCGTCCTCGGCGTTGCGCACCCACCCGAGCACCCCGAGCTCGCCGGCCCGCCTGACCGCCGCTTCCCGAAAGCCGACTCCCTGCACCCGTCCGCGTACCTCGGCCCTTATCGCTCGCACCGCTCTCCTCACCTGCTCACCCGCCGCTCGGGCGCCTTTGGCGACTCGACCGATGCAATTTAGGCAAAAGTGGGTAGGAGACGGAGGCAATGGTGCTAGAAGGGGGGCGGGATCTGGTCCTGGGGTCGGCGCGGCGCTGGGATCCGGCTGAGAATCTGCCGGCGCTCGATGCAGCCGCGGTGGGGCTGTCTTGGCCGGTGGTGGTAGCGGGCGACGTCGGCGACGGGGCGGTTCCGCGACACGCGCTGAGCACAGGCGAGCTCGACGGCGCCACCCTGGGAAAGCTGCGGCGCGAAGCGCCGATCTACGCCGCCCCCGCCATCGACGAGCCGGCAGGGCGCGGGGTCTTCGAGGCTGCGTGCGACTGCTGTGCGCTCGTCCTCAGCGACATCCCCACCCTGCGCGATCTCTGGGAGGACGCCGCGATCTTCGTCGAACCCCGAG
>DASTAR010000009.1:0-3484 GCA_035712505.1 Solirubrobacterales bacterium | reverse complement strand
GGGTGTCCAGGGAGTATGTCACCACCTAACGGCCCAAAGGCAGCCGCGGTCCCGCATTGGAGCGGCGGGTATCCTCGGGTCCATGAGCGAGACTGAGCTCAGCGTCATCTGCAAGAACTGCGGCTCCGAGGTCAGTCCCTATGTAACCGAGTGCCCCTACTGCGGAGCGCGGCTGCGCAAGCGGGCGCCGAAGCTGGAGCGCCGCGGCGACGGACTCGAGGCGCAGGAGCCGCGACGCAGACGCCGGCGCCGGCGGATGCCGCGCCCCGGCCGGCCCAGCTTCGACGTCTCGACCGAGCGTCCCTACGCGACGATCGCGATCGTCCTCGTCTCGGCGATCCTGCTGCTGGTCCAGAAGGCCAGCGGCAACCCGCTGGAAAGCTTCGGCGGCGTCGTCGTCCCGCTCGAAGACCAGCTCTGGCGGGTGCTCACCGCTCCCTTCGCCTACACCGACGTCGGCTACCTCTTCGTCGTCGCGGTCGGGCTGGCGATCTTCGCGACCGGGGTGGAGCGACGGCTCGGCACCCTGCCGACCGCGCTCCTCCTCGTCGGCTGCGGGGCCCTCGGGATGCTGGCCGCGAGCGTCGTCGCCAACGCCCAGAGCGATTTCACCGTGATCTCCGGCGGCAACGGGATGGCGCTGGGCGCCGTCGCCGCCTGGTTCGCGATCCGCCGCGCCGAAACGCACGACGCGATCGGCGAAGACTACGACGCGATCGGCGTCGCCGTTGCCGCCGTCGTCCTGATCGCGCTACCCCTCTTCGTCCCCAGCGCGGACCTGGTCGCCGGTCTGGTCGGCGGCGTAGTAGGCGGCCTCGCCGGCGTCGCTGCCGCGGCGCTGCACCACGGAGAATAGGCACGTCCCCCGAACTGCGGTTCGGGTGCGGCTAGGGTTTTGGGCGTGCCCGATGACCCCGAGCTGGAGGCCGCGATCGAGCGGCTGCTCGACCCGGAGCGGTTCGCCGAGGCCGAGCGGGTCGTCGCCCGGGCGACGCCGCAGCTGCAGAAGGTCCTCGCCGCGGCGCTCGCCGAGGGCGGCTGGTTCGGCGAGCCTCACGAGGCGGAGACGCTGAAAGCGGCGACCGTGCCCGACCCGGAGGAGCGGCTCGCCGCCGTCCGCGCCCTGCTCGCCGAGGAGGCGAGGATGGGGATGATGGTTGGGGTTGCCGTGGGCTGGGCACTGAGAGAAGAGATGGCCTCGTCCGACACGACTGACAGAAGCGAACCCGCACCGGGAGGAGAGAGCTGACGATGGAGATCAAGTACCACGGGCATTCCTGCTTCGAGCTGAGCGACGGCGGGACGACCGTCCTGGTCGATCCGTTCCTGAAGCCCAACAACCCCGCGGCCGTGCACAGCGGCGAGGAAGTCGAGCCGACCCATATCGCCATCACCCACGGCCACGCCGATCACATGGCCGACGCGGTCCCGGTCGCCAAGCGCACCGGCGCCCACTGCGTCGCGATCGTCGAGCTCGCCGAATGGCTGAAGGGGCAGGGGGTCGAGAACGTCAGCGACCCCAACCTCGGCGGAACCGTCGAGTTCGACTGGGGCTACATCAGCCTCGTCCCCGCCTGGCACACCAGCACGCTTCCGGGCTCCGAAGAGGCCCCGTTCAGCTCCGAGCACGGGATCGTGATCGGGACCGCGGCCGGGCTCGTGCTCGAGATCGGTGAGACCACCGTCTACCACGCCGGCGACACCTGCCTGTTCAGCGACATGAAGCTGATCGCGCAGCGCAGCGACATCGACGTCTTCCTCGTCCCGATCGGCGGCCACTACACGATGGACCGCCGCGACGCGGTGGTCGCCTGCGAGTTCGTCGGCGCGAAGACCGCGATCCCGATCCACTACGACACCTTCCCGCCGATCGAGACCGACGCCGAGGCGTTCAAGGCAGACGTCGAGTCGCAGACCTCCAGCGAGGTCGTGATCCTCGGAGCCGGCGAGACGCACACGGTGTGATGAAGAACGCGAGGACCGAGCGGGCCGACTTCCAGACGACGGCCGATCCGGCGCTCAACGAGGCCGCCGACCGCACCGCTGACATCAAGCTGCTGGGCTACGGGGAGCTGTACGACCTCTGGGAGCGCCAGCAGTGGCGGACCCAGGAGCTCGACTTCAGTCGCGACCGTGAGGACTGGCACGGGCGGATCAGCCCCGAGGAGCGCTTCCAGCGGATGTACGGGCTCTCCTCGTTCTTCATCGGCGAGCAGAAGGTGGCCGAGGAGCTGGGGCCGATCATGCGGGCGGCACCGACCGAGGAGCAGAAGATCTTCCTCTGCACGCAGATCGCTGACGAGGCCCGTCACGTCCGCTTCTTCGAGCGCTTCTACCGCGAGGTCGGGGTGCTGGAATCCGACGCCCTGAGCGAGATGCTGGAGGAGACCTCCGCCCACCTCAACGCCAAGTTCGGCGACCTCTTCGACGGGATGCTGAAAGAGCGGACCGACCGTCTATCCGGCGAGCCCGAGGACACCGAGGCGCTGGTCGAGGCGGTGACGCTCTACCACATGGTGATCGAGGGGATGCTGGCCCTCACCGGCCAGCACTTCATCATGGACTTCAACGAACGCGAAGGGACGCTACCGGCCTTCGTCGAGGGCTTCTCCAACGTCGCCCGCGACGAGCACCGCCACGTCGCCTTCGGCTCGGTCTTCCTGCGCGAGAAGGCGCGCGAGGACGACCGCTACAAGCAGGCGATCCAGCGCACGCTGGAGCAGGCGCTGCCGCTCGCCGACGGGGTCCTCCAGCCGCCCTGGGCCGAGGACGCGGGCGAGGACTTCGAGCTGTTCGGGTACTCGCTGGACGAGACCCGGCAGTTCGCCGGCACCTGCCTGATGCGCCGGCTCAAGGTCATCGGCCTGCGGTAGCGGCCGCTACGGAGCGCCGGCTTCGCTGACCGGCGGCAGCAGTTCGACCGGTTCCGGGGCGGGTTCTTCGGCCGGTGGGGCCGGTTCTTCCGCCGGGGCCGGCGACGGAGGCGGCGGGCTGCTTTCCGCCGGGGCGGGTGCGCTCGACGCCGGCGGCGGCGGGGTACTCGGCGCGGTGGTCACGACGACGACGCCGGTGCCGCCGGGAGCGCCGGGAGATTCTTCGGAAGGTTTGGCGGCGGCGATCGCGCCGGACTTCGCTTCGCCGATCGTGACTTCGGGTTCGGCGGCCGACTGGCCGGCGGCTTCTTCGTCCTCGGCGGGGGGGACCGGCGGTTGCGGCGGGGCGGGTTCTGCGGCCGGCTGTCCGGCCTGGGGGTCGGGCTGCGATTCGGCCGGAGCCGGCACCGGCGTGTTTTCCACCGCTTCGGCGTCCTCGACGGGGGCGGCGACAGGAGCGGGCGTGCCCTTGCTGATCGCAGGCGGCGATTCGACCGGTGCCTGGAAGGTGCTGGCGGTCTTCGGAGCCGGCGTCACCGGTGACGTGTTGGTCGTTTCCTTGACCTCGACCGCGCCGGCGGTCAGCAGCGCCGCGGTGACGACGCCGGCAG
>DASTAR010000008.1:0-11551 GCA_035712505.1 Solirubrobacterales bacterium | reverse complement strand
GCAGCGCTAATTAGCGCTGCGACTTTGAGTATCCGCCAGCCCGAGGGTGCCCCACCCCTCGGCTGATAGCGCCGTTGGCTCGGTTTCTAAGATGTCTGGATGCTTAGCCAGCGGCAAGAGCTGATTCTTCGGTTGGTGGTGGAGAGCTACCTGCAGACCGGGCGCCCTGTTCCGTCGAAGGAGGTGGCTGAGCGGCCGGAGGTTGAGTGGGGGCCTTCGACTGTGCGGGCCGAGCTGGCGGCTCTGGAGGCTGCTGGTTACCTGACGCATCCGCATACGTCGGCTGGGCGGGTGCCGACCGATGCCGGGTACCGGCGCCACGTCGATTCGATGCTCGAATCGGGGGCGATGCCGTCTCCGCCGAGCGTCGAGCTGGAGCTTTCGCGCCTGCGCCGCGAGGTCGATGCGGCGATGCGGGAGACGACCGCGGCGCTGGCCGAAGTCACCGACCTGGTCGCGATGGCGACGGCGCCGGAGCCGAGCCTCACCGCGACGATCCATCGGGTCGAGGTGCTGCAGCTGCAGCCGAACAAGGTCGTGGTGATCGGGATCGCCTCCACGGGGGACGTCACCCGCCGCGTCTTCGAGTTCGGCCGCCCACTCGACCGCGGCCTGGTGGAGTGGGCGTCCAGCTACCTCAACGAGTCGCTTTCAGGGCTCGGCGTCGGAGCGCGGATGATCGAGACGAAGCTCGCCGATCCGGGCCTGAGCGGGGTCGAGGCCGATTTCATCGCCACCCTCGGCACGGCCTTCACCGACTTCGTCGGCGACGCCGACGACCTCTACCTCGAGGGCACCTCGCGCCTGCTCTCCGACGCCCACCTACCCGACCTCCCGCACGCCGACGAGTTGATGACGGCGCTGGAGCGGCGCGCCGACGTGCTGGCGATGCTGCGCTCCTCGCTCGACCGCCGCTCGGTTTTCTTCTGGATCGGGGCCGAGAACCCGCAGCCGGAGCTGCGCTCGGTCAGCGTGGTCGGCGCCAACTACGGCCTGGCGCATCGCAACCTCGGAGCCGTCGGCGTCGTCGGGCCGCTGCGGATGGACTACGCGACCGCGATCGCCTCGGTCCGGCTCGCCGCCCGCGAGCTCTCCCGCTATTTCGAGACCGTCTATTCCGACTGATTAGAATGCCGCGCGACTACTACGAGGTCCTCGGGGTCTCCCGGGACGCCGAGGGGGCCGAGATCAAGAAGGCCTTCCGCCGCCTGGCGCGTGAGCTGCACCCCGACGTCAACCAGGAGCCCGACGCCGAGGACCGCTTCAAAGAGGCGGCCGAGGCTTACGAGGTCCTCTCCGACGCCGAGCGGCGCCGCACCTACGACGCCTACGGCCACGAGGGGCTGCGCTCGGGCGGGTTCGACCCGGGCGCCGGTTTCGGCTCGATCGACGACATCTTCCAGGCCTTCTTCGGTGGCGGTAGCGGTTTCGGTTTCGGCGGCGGGCGCCGTGCCGCGGCCGGCGGGGACGTCGCGATCGAGGTGGAGATCGAGCTGGCCGAGGTGGCGACCGGCGCCCATCGCGAGGTCACCTACGACGTCGTCGCCCCCTGCGAGCACTGCCACGGCAACGGCGCCGAGCCGGGGACGCCGATCTCCACCTGCGAGCGCTGCGGCGGCAGCGGCGAGCTGCGGGCGGTGACCCGGACCCCCTTCGGGCAGATGGTCCGCAGCACCCCCTGTGACGTCTGCGGCGGCGCCGGCAAAATGCCGGAGACGCCGTGCGGGGCCTGCGGCGGCAGCGGCCGCACCCGTCAGAGCCGGACCAGCAAGATCGAAGTCCCGGCCGGGATCGAAGGGGGACAGCGGTTGCGGATCGCCGGCGCCGGTCATGCCGGCGAGCCGGGAGCGCCTGCGGGCGACCTCTACGTCGAGGTCGAGGTCGCCGAGGACGAGCGCTTCGAGCGTGACGGCACGGACCTTCTCTGCACCGTCTCGGTCGCCGCCACCGAGGCGATGCTGGGGACGACGGTGACGGTGCCGACGCTGGAGGGCGAGGAGGAGGTCGAGGTGGTGCCTGGCACGCAGCCCGGCCATCAGTACGTCATGAAGGGGCTGGGCCTGCCCCGGCTCGGCGGCCGCCGCCGAGGCAACCAGCGCGTGATCCTCGAGGTCGTCGTCCCGACCAACCTCAGCGACGAGCAGCGCGACCTGGCCGAACAGCTCGACGAGACGCTCGAGGACGAGAACCTCGTCCCACGGCGCGGCGAGGGCTTGTTCGGCCGCGTGCGGCGCGCGTTCGGTTGAGGACGTCGGGTTGATCCGCCTCGCCGTCCGCTGCGCCCCCGAGCAGGCGGACCTGGTCCTCGCCGAGCTGACGGTCCTCGCCCCGAACGGGGTCGAGGAGGAACGCGGCCCCGGCTACGTCGAGTACGCGATCTACGGCGGCGAGGGGGAGCTGGCGGAGCTGGGGGACCTCGAGGCCGGGGTGGGCGGCGGCAGGGTGGAGGTCACCGCGACGGAGATCCCGGACGACTGGGCCGACCGCTGGCGGGACTTCCACAAGCCGCTGCTGGTCGCCGGCAGCCTCTGGCTGCGGCCCTCCTGGGAGCCGCCGCGCGAGGGGGCGATCGACGTCGTGGTCGATCCCGGTCAGGCCTTCGGCACCGGCGCCCACCCCACCACCCGCCTCTGCCTCGAGCTCCTATGCGAGCTGGAGCCGGCCGGCGAGCTGGTAGACCTCGGGACCGGCTCGGGAGTGCTGGCGATCGCCGCCGCGAAGCTCGGCTGGGGCCCGATCCGCGGCTATGACCACGAGCCCGCTGCCATCGATGCCGCCGGTGCCAACGCAACCGCCAACCAGGTCGAGCTCCACCTGCAGCGCATGAACCTCCGCGAACGCCTGCCTCGGCTCGCCCCCACGGTCGTAGCGAACATGACGGCCCCCATCCTGAAGGCGGTGGCGATCCAGCTCGCCGAGGCGCCGCGAACGCTGGTCTGCTCCGGCCTGCTCACTCCCGAGCTGGACGAAGTGGCCGCCGCCTTCGGAGCTTCGGGCCTGGCCGAGGCCGACCGCCGCCAGGACGGAGATTGGGCCGCTCTCTTGCTCCGTCGCGGCTGAAGGGTAGGGTTGCGCCGATGGTGCTGGCGGACATCACCGGCTACAGCGTCGGCCTTTTCATCCACGTCCTCGCCGTGGTCCTGGCGTTCGGCCCCACCTTCGCCTACGGGATCATCTTCTCGATCATGCCGCGCTACCCGCGCTCGGCTCCGGCCTTCTTCGAAGCGATTCGCAAGGTCGACACCTACCTGGTCGACCCCGGCATGCTCGTGGTGCTGATCGCCGGGATCTACCTGATGTCCGACGGCAACTGGGATGGCGGCGAAGCCTTCATCATCGTCGGCTTCATCGCGATCATCGCCCTGTTCGGGCTCCAGCACGCATTCTTCAGGCCGCAAGGTCGCAAGGCGCAGGAGCTGGCTGAACGGGACCTGAAGGCAGGGGACAGCTTCAGCGCCGAATTCGAAGAAGTCTCGCGTCGCCTCGGCACGGTCGGACCGGTCGCCGGGCTGATCGTCGTGGTGACGATCTTCTTCATGACCGTCAAGCCGTAGCGCCCTGACCGGTCCAGCGCAAGACCTCAGCCCGGCACAGCCGATCGGGGTGTTCGACTCGGGCGTAGGTGGTCTTACCGTGTTGCACGAGTGCCTGGTCTCGCTGCCGCAGGAGGACTTCCTCTACCTCGGCGACACGGCGATGTTCCCCTACGGGGACAAGGATCCGGCGCAGCTTCGCGAGCGGATCGCCCGGATCGCCGAGCTGCTGCTCGCCCGCGGCGCGAAGCTGCTGGTGATCGCCTGCAACACCGCCACCTCGGTGGGGGAGGAGGTGGCGCGGGAAGTCGCCGCCGACCGTGGGGTGGAGGTGGTGCCGGTGTTAGAGCCGCAAGCCGAGATCGCCTCGGCGATCACGGCGAACGCGCGGGTGGGGGTGCTGGCGACTCCGAACACGGTCGAGAGCGGTGCCTACCGGCGCGCCCTCGAAGCCGCCGGCCGCGGCCTCGACGTGATCGAGGTGGCGGCGCCGGACCTGGCCTCGTTCATCCAGGAGGGCGGTCTCTTCGACGAGGAGACGATGACCATGGCCCGCTCCTACTGCAAGCCGCTGAAGGCCGCCGGGGTCGACACCCTGATCCTCGGCTGCACCCACTATCCCTTGGTCGCGCCGATGCTGCAGCGCATCCTCGGCCGCGACGTCCGCCTCGTCAGCGGCGGCCACGCGGTTGCCGCAGCGGTGCAGCGGGCGCTGGAGGGCTCCAGCCTCGCCCGCGAGCCGAAAGGCGAGGGCAGCTACGACTTCCTCTGCACCGGCGACTGCGAGGCCTTCCACGCGATCGGCACCCGCTTCCTGCAGATGCCGCTCGGCGAGGTCGAGCAGGTCGAGATCTAGGCGCAGTTCACAGTGTGGGCACGGAACCGCTGATGAAAATTTGCGATCTGCGCGCCACTCGTGCGCTCGCATCCCTCAGGCTGCCCCGCATGAACATTTTGACGCCGGGCAATACCGTATATACTCGCCCTGTGGCCAAGGTGATGATCTCCATCCCCGACAAGCTCCTGGAGCGGATCGACGGTTTCGTCGCGACCGCGCACGAGACCCGGAGCGGCTTCCTGCAGCGGCTGGCTGAGCGGGAGTTGGAGCTGACCGAGCGCCACGATCGCGATGAGATCGAGCGGCTGCTGGACCAGATCCAGCCCATCGACTTCGGCGGCGTCAGCGCTGCCCAGCTCATTCGCGAAGACCGGGAATCCCACTAAGTGTTCCTTGTCGACGCCAGCGTCTGGGTGAGCCTGGCCGAGCGTGGAAGCCCGCACCGGGAGGCGGCCATGAGATTGATTCGCAAACAGGGGCCGCACCTGAACGCTCTCGATCTCACTTTGTACGAGGTCGCCAACGCGATCGGCGTCAAGCAGGGTGACGCCGACGAGGCGATTCGAGTCAATCGCCTATTGCTCCGGTGCTGCCGCGATCGTGTCCTCAGGGCGGATGTCGAACTCGTCGATTCGGTGCTGCAAATCGCCGCCGAGCACCGCCTGACCGCCTACGACGCGGCCTACGTGGCCATAGCTCGCCGCCACGGCCTGACCCTGATCAGCGCCGACATCCGTGATCTCGTCTCCAAGCAGCTGGCAGTCACCCCCGACGCCGCCGATTACCCTTAAGCCGATGACCGTGCTCGAACAGGTTCAGGACGACGTGAAGACGGCGATGAAAGCGCGCGACCGCGATCGGGCGGCGGCGCTGCGGCTGATCGTCGACGTCCTCCAGCAGGACGCGAAGCTGGGCAAGGGCGACGAGATCGCGGTGCTGCAGCGCGAGCGCAAGAAACGAGTCGAGGCGGCTGAGGCCTACGAGGGCGCCGGCCGGACCGATCAGGCCGCTTCCGAGCGCTTCGAGGCCGAGCTGATCGAGGGCTACCTGCCCCAGCAGCTCTCCGACGAGGAGCTGGCGGCGCTGGTCGCCGAAGCCGTCGAGGAGACGGGCGCGACCGAGCAACGGCAGATGGGTCAGGTGATGTCAGCGCTGATGCCGAAGGTCGGCGGGCGGGCTGACGGCAAGCGGGTGAGCGCCGCGGTGCGGCAGAAGCTGGGTGCCTGAACCCTTGGCCCGCAGGCAGCTGACCCTCGACAACACGGTCGCGGCCGAGCTGGCCGGCTCCGAGGACGGGGTGCTGAAAGCGCTGCGGGGGCGGCTCGACGCCGAGCTGCACCTGCGCGGCAACGTGCTGACGCTGGAGGGAGAGCCCGACGACGTCGCCGCCGCCGCGACTGTCGTCGACGAGATGGTCGAGCTGATCGAGCAGGGGATCGAAGTCGCCCCCGGCACGATCGAAGCGGTGACCGGTGCGCTCGATGCTGAAGAGAGTCCCGCCGAGATCCTCGAGGACGTCGTCTGGCGGCACCGCAACACCAAAGTCGCGCCGAAGACGCTGAACCAGAAGCGCTACGTCGACTCGATCCGCCGCCACACGATCACCTTCGGGATCGGCCCGGCCGGCACCGGTAAGACCTTCCTCGCGGTGGCGATGGCCGCTGCGGCGCTGACCGAACGGAAGGTGCAGCGGGTCATCCTCACCCGGCCTGCGGTCGAGGCGGGCGAGCGGCTCGGCTTCCTGCCCGGCGACATCCAGGCCAAGGTCGACCCCTATCTGAGGCCGCTCTTCGACGCGCTCTTCGACATGCTCGATCCCGACCGGGTCAACGGCTACTTCGAACGGAACGTGATCGAGGTCGCGCCCCTCGCATTTATGAGGGGCAGGACGCTCAATGATTCTTTTGTAATCCTCGACGAGGCGCAGAACACCAGCCCCGAGCAGATGAAGATGTTCCTCACCCGGCTCGGCTTCAACTCGCGGATGGTGGTCACCGGCGACGTCACCCAGATCGACCTGCCGACGGACCAGCGTTCGGGCTTGATCGCCGTCAGCGACATCCTCAGCGACGTCAAGGACATCTCCTTCATCCGCTTCAGCGGCGAGGACGTGGTCCGCCACAAGCTGGTCCAGCGGATCGTCGCCGCCTACGACGCGCACGGCTCCCGGGAGCGCGATGCGCGCGCCGAACACGGGCCGACGCCCCGTTCGTGAGCCTCGACCTGACCGACGTCCCTCCTGACCTGCGCGATGCCGTCGGCGCCGCGCTGGCGGCGGCCAACGTGGACGACGGGCACCTCGCGGTCGAGCTGGTCGACGAGGGCCGGATCCGCGAGCTCAACCGCGAGCACCGCGGCAAGGACTCGCCGACCGACGTCCTCGCCTTCCCGATCGACGAACTCGACCCGGTCGCGGGGCCGCGCGAGCTGGGGGACGTGGCGATCTGTCCGCCCCGGTGCTCCGACGTCACCGAAGCCGCGGTCCACGGCGTCCTCCACCTCTGCGGCTACGACCACGAGAGCGACGACGGCGAGATGCTGGAGCTTCAGGCTGAGGTACTGGAGGGCATGAGCCATCGCCCGCCGCGCCCGGACGCGGAGCGGAGGACGCGGCGGTGAGGTCAGGGTTCGTCGGGCTCGCGGGGCGCCCCAACGTCGGCAAGTCGACCCTGGTCAACGCGATCGTCGGCTCCCACGTCGTCATCGTCTCCAACCGTCCGCAGACCACGCGCCGGGCGATCCGCGGCGTCGCCACCGACCTCGAGGCCGAGCGCCAGCTCGTCCTGGTCGACCTTCCCGGCGTGCAGCGCCCCCGCGACGTCCTCACCGAGCGGATGCAGGGACGGGTGGAGCGCGAGCTCGCCGATTCCGACGTCGTCCTCTTCGTGATCAACGGCGAGGAGGGGGTCGGCCCCGGCGACCGCTTCATCGTCCGGGCGCGGCTCGGCGCCGGTGCCGAGCTGCCGGTGATCTGCGCCGTCAACAAGGCCGACCGGCTCGGGCCGAACCAGCTGGTGCCGGTTCTCACCGCCGCCGCGGAGCTGGAGGGGGTCGACGAGGTCTTCCCGATCAGCGCCCGTACCGGCCAGGGGGTGCAGCCGCTGCTCGCGCGGCTCGGCGAGCTCGTCCCCGAGGGGCCGTACATGTACCCGCCCGAGGACCGCAGCGACCAGTCGAGCGAGCTGCTGCTCGCCGAGCTGATCCGCGAACAGGTGCTGAACCGGACCCGGCAGGAGATCCCGCACTCGGTCGAGGTCTCGGTGCTGGAAGTGGAGCCCCGCGAGGATGGCCTGGTCACGGTGCGGGCTGAGATCTGGGCCGAGACCGAGTCGCAGAAGCGGATCCTGATCGGCAGGAAGGGCGTCAAGATCGGCGAGATCGGGACCGCTGCGCGCCGCTCCCTGCAGGCCGAGCTCGGCTCGCGGGTCCACCTCGACCTCCAGGTCCGCGTCCGCAGGCACTGGCGTCGCGACGAGGACCTGCTCGACCGCCTCGGGATCGAGTAGCCCGGGTTCCCCGGGAGGCGGCGTTTACGATTCCCCGGATGTTCCCTGAAATCGAATTCGACCGGCAGGGCCTCGTGCCCTGCGTCGTCCAGGACTTCGCCAGCGGCGAGGTGCTGATGCTCGCCTATATGAGCGCGCGCTCGCTGGAGCTGACGCTGGAGGAGGGAGACCTCCACTTCCACAGCCGCTCCCGCGACGAGCTCTGGAAGAAGGGCGAAACCTCGGGGAACCTCATGCACCTGCGCCAGCTTCGCTACGACTGCGACGGGGACGCGCTGGTGGCCCTGGTCGATCCCGCCGGTCCCGCCTGCCACACCGGCGAGCGCAGCTGCTTCTACCGGGAGGTCCTCGGCTCCGCCTCGCCCCGCAAGGACGCCCCGCCCGCCGAGGGCGAGCCCTACCCGGTCACTCACGAAGCGCTGCCGGCCCTGGAGCGGACGATCCGCCACCGCGCTCTTCAGCGGCCGGAGGGCAGCTACACCGTGAAGCTGCTCGACGACCGTGAGCTGATCGGCGAGAAGGTCGAGGAGGAGGCCGAGGAGGTGGTCCGCGCCGCCCGCGAAGAGAGCGAGGAGCGGGTCGCCGAAGAGGCCGCCGACCTCCTCTACCACCTCAGCGTCCTGCTGGCCTCGCGCGGGGTCTCGCAGGCGAAGGTGATGGAGGTGCTGAATGCGCGCAGCGGCTAGCGGGTCACGAGTGCGAGCGCCTGGCCTGGGTGAGCTTCGGCTGGAGCCGAGCCTGGAGGAGGCGCGCGAGCTGGCCCGCCAGGGCAACGTGGTGCCGGTGCGGGCGCGGCTGATCGACGACTGCGAGACGCCGGTCTCCGCCTTCCTCAAGCTGCGCGCCGGCGAGCCGGAGGGGGCGCCCTGCTTCCTGCTCGAGTCCGCCGAGCAGGGACAGGTCGGCCGCTACTCCTTCGTCGGTCTACGACCGCGGGCGCTGCTTCGCTGGAACGAAGGAACCCTCTCGGAGTGGAGTGGGGAGGAGGTGGCCGCCGGGGAGCCGCCGAGCCGCGTCGAGCCCGCGCCCGATCCCTACGCCGCCGTCGCCGCGCGCCTGCAGGAGTACCGGCCGGCGCCGGTCGAGGGTCTGCCGCCTTTCGCCGGCGGGGCCGTCGGCTTCTTCGCCTACGACCTGGTCCGGACCGTCGAGCCGCTCGGGGAGGCGAACCCAGACCCGCTCGGCCTGCCGGACCTGGCGCTGATGCTGACCGACGCGATGCTGGTCTTCGACCACCTGCGCCACGAGCTGACGATCCTCGCCTGCGCCTTCGTCGAGGAGGACGCCGGCGTCGATGCTGCGTATGAGAAGGCCGCGGCGACAATCGGCGAGATGCGCGAGCGCCTGCGGACCGCGGTGCCGGTTCCCGAGCATCCCTCGGTCACCGCACCGCCCGAGTTCGTCTCCAACATGGAGCGGGAGGAGTTCGAAGCGATCGTCGCCCGGATCATCGAGTACGTCTACGCCGGCGATGCCTTCCAGGTCGTGCCCTCGCAGCGCTTCTCGGCGCCCGCCCCGGTCGAGGCCTTCGCGGTCTATCGCGGCCTGCGCGCGGTCAACCCCTCTCCCTACATGTACTTCCTCGAGTTCGGCGATTTCCAGATTGCCGGCGCCTCGCCCGAGCCGCTGGTCAAGGTCGAGGGACGGCGGGTCTCGAGCCGGCCGATCGCCGGGACCTCGCCGCGCGGTCGCAGCGAGGAGGAGGACCGTCGCCTCGCCGAGCGCCTGATCAGCGACCCCAAGGAGCGGGCCGAGCACGTGATGCTGGTCGACCTCGGCCGAAACGACCTCGGCCGGGTCTGCGAGTACGGGAGCGTCGAGGTCGACGAGCTGATGGTGGTGGAGACCTACTCCCACGTCCTCCACATCGTCAGCCAGGTTTCGGGCACGCTCAAAGAGGGGGTGAGCGCGATGGACGTGATGCGCTCCTGCCTGCCGGTGGGCACGCTGTCGGGCGCCCCGAAGGTACGGGCGATGCAGATCATCGACGAGCTCGAGCCGGTCAAGCGCGGCGGCTACGGAGGCGCCGTCGGCTACCTCTCGTGGGACGGCGACCTCGACACCGCGATCCACATCCGCACCGTCGTCTGCAAGGACGGCCAGCTGCACGTGCAGGCGGGAGGCGGCACCGTCGCCGACGCCAAGCCCGAGTACGAGTGGAACGAGTCGGTGAACAAGGCGAAGGCGGTCTTCAAGGCGGTCGAGGTCGCCTGCGAACAGCCGGACTGGGAGTGAGCGATGCGGGTGCTGGTAATCGACAACTACGACTCCTTCACCTACAACCTCGTCCAGTACCTGGGCGAGCTGGGGTCTGAGGTCGAAGTCGTCCGCAACGACAAGGCGACGGTCGCGGAGCTGCTGGCGCGCGGGCCCGACCGCCTGGTGGTCTCGCCGGGGCCCTGCACGCCGGCGCAGGCCGGCATCTCCGGCGAGGCGATCAAGGCCTTCGGCGAAGCCGGCACGCCCGTCCTGGGCGTCTGCCTCGGGCACCAGGCGATGGTCGAGGCCTTCGGCGGCCGGGTCGTCCAGGGCGAGCCGATCCACGGCAAGGAGGGCGAAGTCGAGCACGACGGGAAGACGATCTACGCCGGGCTGCCGAGCCCGATCGTCGCCGGGCGCTACCACTCGCTCGTCGCCCACGCCGAGCTGCCCGAGGCGCTCGAACTGAGCGCCAGGCTCGGCGAGGTGGTGATGGGCGCGCGGCACCGGGAGCTGCCGGTCGAGGGCGTGCAGTTCCACCCCGAGTCGGTTCTCACCCCGCAGGGGAAGCACCTGCTCGCCAACTTCATCGCCGATACCGCCGCAAGCCGCGGACCCGGAGGCGCAGATGCCTAACGACATCGTCAGCCGAGCCATCGACGCGGTCTGCGCCGGCGACCACCTGACTTCCGACCACGCCTCCGCGGTCCTGAGCGAGATCATGGAGGGGCGGACCGACCCGGTCCAGACCGGTGCTTTCCTGATCGCCCTGCGGGCGAAGGGGGAGACGGTGCCCGAGCTGGTCGGCCTGGCGCGGACGATGCGCGGGCTGGCGGCGCCGGTCGCGACCAGCCGCCACGACCTCGTCGACACCTGCGGCACCGGCGGCGGCCCCTCGACCTTCAACGTCTCCACCACGGCGGCCTTCGTCGCCGCCGGGGCCGGCTGCGCGATCGCCAAGCACGGCAACCGATCCAACACCAGCAGGTGCGGCTCGGCCGACCTGCTCGAGGCGCTCGGCGTCAACGTCGAAATCGAGCCCGAACAGGTCGGGCGCTGCATCGACGAGGTCGGCTTCGGCTTCATGTTCGCTCCCAGGCACCACGCCGCGATGGCCCACGTGGTCCCGGCGCGAAAGGCGCTCGGGGTACGGACGATCTTCAACTTCCTCGGGCCGCTGACCAACCCCGCCGGGGCCAACCGGCAGCTGCTGGGAGTGGCCGACCGGCACTACCAGGAGACGATCGCCGAGGCGCTCGTCGCCCTCGGCAGCGTCCGCGCCCTCGTCGTCTCCGCCGAGGACGGCCTCGACGAGCTCTCGCTCTCGGCGCGGACCCGGGTGATCGAGGTCGCCGACGGCCGCACCGCGGAGTGGTTCGTCGAGCCGGGTCAGTTCGGCCTGGCGCCGGCCGAGCTGGAGGAAATCGCGGGCGGCACCCCGGAGGAGAATGCCGCTGTGGTCCGGCGAATTCTGG
>DASTAR010000007.1:0-2656 GCA_035712505.1 Solirubrobacterales bacterium | reverse complement strand
AGGAAGTCGTCGCCGGGCTTGTAGCCCGCCGACTTGCCGGCCTGCATGATGAAGTCGAGCATCTCGACGGCGGTGCCGATGTTGGGGGCGAAGCCGCCCTCGTCGCCGACATTGGTGTTGTGGCCGGCCGCCTTCAGCGCCGCCTCGTTGGAGTCGAGGTCGGGGGCGAAGCCGCCCTCGTCACCGCCGGCGGTGGAGAGGCCCTGGGAGTGGAGCGACTTCTTCAGCGCGTGGAAGACCTCGGCGCCGATCCGCAGGCATTCGGAGAAGCTCCCCGCGCCGGCCGGGACGATCATGAACTCCTGGAAGTCGACGGAGTTATCGGCGTGGGCGCCGCCGTTGAGGACGTTCATCATCGGCACCGGCAGCACCCTCGGCTCGCCGCCGCCGTAGAGCTCGGCCAGGTAGCGGTAGAGCGGCTGTCCCGAGTCGGCAGCCGCTGCCTTGGCGGCGGCCAGAGAGACCCCCAGCAGCGCGTTGGCGCCGAGCCGCCCCTTGTTTGCCGTGCCGTCGAGCTCGATCATCGTGCGGTCGAGCGCCCCCTGCTCGGCGGCGCGGGCGCCGGTCAGCGCCTGCGCGATCTCGCCGTTGACGTTGGCGACCGCCTGGGAGACGCCCTTGCCGCTCCAGCGATCGCCGCCGTCGCGCAGCTCGACCGCCTCGTACTCGCCCGTCGAGGCCCCGGAGGGGACCGCCGCCATCCCGCACGCCCCGGACTCCAGCGCGACCTCCACCTCGACGGTGGGGTTGCCGCGCGAGTCGAGGATCTGGCGCGCGTGGATGGAGGTGATCGTGCTCACGGGCGCGCCATCCTATTCGGCCGGACCGGCGGCTTGCCCTGCCAGGAGGCATCGGCGATACCCGCGTGTGCGGCTGGCGAGTGCCGGACCGAGCGGGGGTAGGACGCAGGGAGGCCGAATAGCAACGCTATTTGGCCGACTGAGGACGACGCCCCGCGAAGTGTGTCCGGCGCCGCCAGACGTGCGCGGGGGTATCGCCGATGCCTCCTTATTCGCCGGTTTGGGCGGGAGGCGCTTCTGCCGGCGGTGCGCCTTCAGGCGTTGCGCCCGGCGGCAGTTCCGTAGTCGCTTCCCCACCCCCGGCAGCCGATCCTTCCGGCAACGGCCGCTGCGGAAACGGTTCGCCTTCCGGTTTCTGCAGCGTGACGCTGCCCGGCAGGGCGGGTTTGATCGGGGTCACCGGCGCCGGGCATTCGGTGGCCGGAGCTTTCGGGTTGGCTTCGTAGCAGGCGGGCGCGGCGTTGCTGGGGTGGCCGCTGCTGGTGAAGTTGGCGCATTTGGCGATCTTGTAGCCGCTGGCGCAGTAGGTCCTCGAGTTCCACTTCGATTCGAATTCTTTGGCGAATTCGCCGAGGTATTTCTGCTGCTTTTCAGATTTCAGCGTTTCTTCGATCTGCGCTTTCACTTCTGGCAGCTGTTTGACTTTCGCCGGGTTCAGTTTCACGACTTCGATCAGGATCCAGTTGGTTTCGAATTTGATCGGGCCTTTGAGTTCGCCGGTGGCGCTCCCGAAGATCGCTTCCTTCAGTTCGCCTTTGAGGAATTCTTCGGTGATCCCTTCCTGCAGGCCGCCTTTGGCTTTGCTGGTCGGGTCGCTCGAGTATTTCGGCGCCACCTTTTTCCAGCTCGCGGGTGAGTTGTCCTTTTCGAGTTCCTTCTTCGCCGCTTCGACCTTCGACTTGTCTTTGTTGATGATGAGGCGGACGTCTCGGCTTTCTTTTTCGGTGAACTGCGTTTCCTTCTGTTCGTCGTAGTAGTCCGAGATTTCGGATTCCGACGGCACCGGCGCTTCGCTGTTCACCTTTTCCTGGATCGCCGTGACGAGCGTTTTCAATTCGACCCGGTCGTTCACGTCTGCTTCGGTGAAGCCCGATTCCTTGAGGAATTTCTGGTAGGCGCTCGTCGTCGGGAAGTTGGATTCTTTGATCTGGGCGAGTTCTTCTTCCACCTGTTTGTCGGTGACCGAGATGCCCATTTCTTCCGCCTGGCCCCTGATCCAGATCGCTTCGATCAGTTCGGTCAGCGTGCCTTCCTTGACTTCTTCGTATTTCTTGCTGCCCGCGGCCGGTGGCTTTTTGAGTTTCGCTCCTTTGACCTGGAGCGCGAACGCGCGGTCGAATTCCTTCTGGCTGACGGTGCCGAGTTCGTCGGAGAGGCTCTGGACCTTGACGACGTCTCCGGAGGGGACGCTCGGGGAGCCGATCCCCTGGGCGACGGCGAAGCCGACGAAGAGCAGGACGAGGAGCGCGGCGAAGACGATCAGGGCCAGCCGCTGGCGGCCGGCCGCTCGTTCCCGGTCCCTCCCGGGTCTGCCTCTCTGCCCAGCTTTAGCTCCCACGCAGCGGGCAGCATAGTCAAATCACCTGCGGGGAGGATTAAAACCGTCTCAAGCGGCTGCGGGCTCGGCCTCGCGCCGTGCCTCGCGCAGCCCCTCGGCCAGCGCCAGAACCGCCTCCAGCCGCGCCTCGGGATCGTTGTCGACCCGCATCGCCGCGGTCTGCTCGCGCCATTCGTAGAGCGCGCCCTCGACCTGCTCCGCGAGCACGCCGGCCGCCGCCGCGTCGAGCTCGACCCCGGTGACGCTGAGGCGGCCGCCCCGGAACTCGACGCTGCGCGCCCCCGCGAGGCCCAGCTGG
>DASTAR010000006.1:0-22795 GCA_035712505.1 Solirubrobacterales bacterium | reverse complement strand
ATGGGCCATGAGGCCAGGTTAATGACCCGCCGAGAGGTCTGCCATGATTTCCGGCGGTGGAGCAGCCCGCGCACATCAAGGTCAGCGGCGCGCTGGAGGGTGAGTTCATCATCACCGAGGAGCGCAGCGCCAACGAGTTCGTGATCACCCGCGACACCTCATGGCAGGCCATGCTCGGCAAGGACGAGCACGAGGCCTCCGAGGAGGAGATCGCAGCGCTAGAGGCAGAGCACGGGCCGTTCCAGCCTGCAGACGGCGAGGGGTAGTTCTTGGCAGTCCGGCGGGGTCATGCCCGCGTCCTTTTCAACGAGGGTGCTTTCGCCGAGGACACGATGCGAAGCGGCCGTGCTGGAGCCGAGGCGCTGCGTGAGGCTCGCAACCGGTTAGAGCAAGGTGGTGTTGAGATCAAGACTCTGCGCCGATGCGATCCCGAAGGTCGCGACGGCACGCAACTCCCAGCCTGCTTCAAGATCTATCTACCGGCTCCGAACGGCAAGTTCGGGATGGTCTTCCGCTTCGTGCGCGACAGCGACGGTCTCGCGCTTCGCTACCTGGCATTCGGCGTCCGGCATCACCCTCGCGACTCCAACGCGTCGACCGTCTACGAGATCGCGCACCGGCGGCTCCACGGTCAGCTGCCATAGGGGCTCGCTTGGGGTCGAGTTCGCCCCAAAAAACTTGGTCCCGAAATTGGTCCCCAACTCCAGCGACTCAGCCGAACTCCTTGGACAGAATCGTGCTCCTCAGACTGGATTCGTCTCCCTGGACACCTTCCGGCTGAACTTCTAATCCGAGGTCGCTGGTTCGAATCCAGCCGGGGGCGTTAGGCCAGCTCCGTCGAGGAAAAGTTGTGAGCATGGGCCTGTCAGCCATGCAGGGTGGGCCGGTAGACGAGCTCTTGGATGTTGCTGTCAAGCGTTCGGCTTTCGATCAGCTCGAGGTCGAAGTCGGCTGCGTCCTCGAAGATCGGCGATCGGCCGGTCTGGCCGGTGATCACGGGGAAGAGGGTTATCTGGACGCGGTCGACCAGGTCCGCGGCCATCAGCGACCGGTTCATCGACAGGCTGCCGTGAGAGCGCAGCGGCACCTCGGATTCCTCCTCGAGCTGCGCCACGACGTCGACGGCGTCGCCGCTCGCGACGGTCGCGTCGGGCCAGTCGAGCGGTCCGTGGACCATTCGCTGCTCCTCTTCATGCAAGGCAAGGCGGTGGTCGAGCAGCTCGGGACCCTGCTTGCCCCAGTAAGCCCCCCAGTCTCCGCCCGCGGAGCCGAAGCCGGCGAGGCTGGAGAAGACGTCGAAGGTGTAGGTCGCGGCCGTGCTGGCCTCCTTTGTCCGATGGGGGTCCGGTGGAGGTATGGACGGGGACCGAGGGCGATAGTCATCGCCGTGCGTGCAGAGGCGCTTAGGCTGCGGGGATGCGGCACCGCCTCGCAGCTACTGGTTTCGCAAAGGATCCGCCACCTTTGGGCTGGGGCGTCTTGGCAACTGCCGGCGCAGTCGCCGTGGCAACCCTGCTGGTCTATCGGCTGAAGGACATCGCGCCGGCGGTTTCGCTGGGGGTCGTCTACATCCCCGGCGTGCTGTTGATCTCCAGCGTCTGGGGCTGGCGACTGGGACTTGTCTCGGCCCTGCTCAGCGCCCTGGCGTTCAACTGGTTCCACATTCCGCCGACGGGGCGGCTGGAGATCGCCGCGGACAAGGACGCGGTTGCTCTGGTCACCTTTGGGATCGTTGCTTTGGCCAGTAGCTCGCTTGCGGAGGTGGCGCGGGCTCGGGCTGCTGAGGCGGAGCGGCAGCGGGGGGAGACGGAGCGCGTATTGGGGCGGCTGCGGGAGCTGTCAGCCGAGCGGGATCGGATGGAGGCGGAGGCGATCGAGGCTGCGGCTCTGCGGCGAAGCGATGAGCTGAAGACGGCCTTGCTGCGGTCGGTGTCGCATGACCTGCGGACGCCTTTGACCTCGATCATCGCGGCGGGGACGGCGCTCGATTCGCCGACGCTGACCGAGCCGGAGCGGCATGAGCTGAGCGAGGCGGTGGTGGAGCAGGGGCAGCGGCTCGCTCACCTGGTCGAGAACCTGCTCGACGTCTCGCGGCTGGAATCCGGCTCGGCGGAGCCGCGGCGCGAGCCGATCGACCTGGCCGGGGTGCTGGAGGCCGCGCGGGAATCGCTGGGCGGCGACGGGAGGTTGGTGAGGCTGGGGATCGGGGCCGAGATCCCCGAGCTGGTCGCCGATCCGATGCAGCTCGAACGGGCGTTCGCCAACCTCCTGGTCAACGCGGTGCATTACGGCGAGGGGCGTCAGGTTCTCGTCCGCTCCCGCGAGGTCGGCGGCCGCCTCGTCGTCAGGATCGTCGATCAGGGGCCGGGCATTCCGGAGGGGGAGCGGGAGCGGATCTTCGAGCCGTTCTACCGACGCGAAGGCGGCCAGGGCTCCGGCCTCGGCCTCTCTATCGCTCGCGGCTTCATCGAGGCGAACGGCGGCGAGATCGCGGTCGAGTCGGTGCCGGGGCAGGGCACCACCCTCGTCGTCTCGTTTCCGCTCGTGGAGGGTGGGGGATGAACGACCAGCCCCGCATCCTCGTCTGCGACGACGAGCCGCAGATCGTCCGCGCCCTGCGGGTGATCCTCCGCGACGCCGGCTTCCAGGCGGTATCGGCGAGCAGCGGCGAGGAGGCGCTCGACCTGGCCTCCGTCCGTCCGCCGCAAGCGGCGATCCTCGACCTGATGCTGCCCGATCTCGATGGTGTCGAGGTGACGCGGCGGATCCGCGAGTGGAGCGAGATGCCGATCGTGGTCCTCTCCGCGGTCGGCGACGAGGACAAGAAGGTCGAGGCGCTTTCGGCCGGTGCCGACGACTACGTGACCAAGCCGTTCGGCCCGCGCGAGCTGGTGGCGCGGCTGGAAGCCGCGCTGCGGCGCGCCCGGCCGGAGGCCGAGGAGCCGGCGATCGCCGTCGACGGCCTCGAGATCGACCTCGCCGCCCGCAGCGTCCGCCGCGACGGCGAGGCGGTCCACCTGACCCCGACCGAGTTCGAGCTGCTCCGCGCCCTCGTCCGCAACCGCGGCCGCCTGATGACCCATCGCGCTCTCCTGGTCGAGGTGTGGGGGGTGGAGTACGAAGACGACCTGCAGGTCCTCCGCGCCCACGTCGCCAACCTGCGCCGCAAGATCGAGCCGGAAGGCGAGCACGTCTTCATCCGTACCGACCCAGGCGTCGGCTACAGGTTTGCAGCGTGAAGTCGTGGTTCCTTTGTCCGGTATAGCCGGACAAAGGAACCACGCGATTGACCTTCACGAAATCTGTATACGCATGAGGGTCTTCTTCATGCGGCCTTGACGGCTTCCCGGCGACGATCGGGGAGATCTCGTCATGGCACAGCTGAAGGTACGTGGACTCCGCAAAACCGTCGGCGTGCCGGGGCTCTTCGCGACCGCCTACGGCAACGTCGGCTCCTCGATCTACTACGCCCTCGGCCTGGTCGCCGCCCACGCCCTCGGGCTGACGCCGCTCGTCTTCCTCTTCGCCGGTGGCCTCTTCGCCCTCACCGCCAAGACCTACGCCGAGGGCGCGGCGATGTTTCCGGAGGCCGGCGGCTCCTCTTCCTTCGCCCGCCACGCCTTCAACGAGGTCGTCTCCTTCATCGCCGGCTGGGGCCTCTCGCTCGACTACATCCTCACGATCGCGATCAGCGCCTTCTTCGTCCCGCACTACCTCGGTGCCTTCTTCCCGGCGCTGGGGCGCGAGCCCGGGGATGTGATCGGCGGCGTCGCCGTGATCGCGCTGCTGGTGCTGGTCAACATCCGCGGCCTCGGCGAGTCGGCGAAGCTCAACATCGGCCTCGCCCTGCTCGACCTCTTCACCCAGCTCGGGCTGGTGGTCCTCGGCACCGTCCTCGTCCTCAAACCGGGCGTGCTGGTCAGTCAGGTCCACCTCGGCGTCGCCCCCAGCTTCACCCAGCTCGTCTTCGCGATCTCGATCTCGATGCTCGCCTACACCGGGATCGAGACCGTCTCCAACATGGCTGAGGAGGCGCGCGACCCCGGCGAGCAGGTGCCGAAAGCGGTCAACCTGGTCCTGATCGCGGTGCTCGGCCTCTACGCCGGGATCTCGGTGATCGCGCTCTCGGCGCTGCCGGTCACCCAGACCGCGTCCGGCCACTACGCGACCGCGCTCGGCACCACCTACGCCGACGACCCGGTGCTGGGGATCGTCTCCGCCCTCGGCCTCCACGGCACCGTCGCCACCGTCGCCAACTACTACGTGGGCGCGCTTGCGGCGACGATCCTGACCATCGCCACCAACGCCGGGATGATCGGCATCTCCCGCCTCTCCTGGAGCCTCGCCGAGCACCGGCAGCTGCCCGGCGCCTTCGCCAGGCTGCACCGCCGCTACCACACCCCCTGGTTCACGATCCTCTTCTTCTCGGGGCTGGCGGTGCTGCTGGTGCTGCCGGGGAACACCGAATTCCTCGGCAACCTCTACAGCTTCGGGGCGATGCTCTCGTTCACGATCGCCCACCTCTCGATCATTGCCCTGCGCCGCCGCCGGCCCGAGGTCGAGCGGCCCTACCGGGCGCCCTGGAACGTGCACTGGCGCGGCGCCGAGATCCCGCTGACCGCGGTGGTCGGCGCGGTCGGGACCGCCGCCGCCTTCGTCTCGGTGATCGTTCTGCACCCCGAGGCGCGGATCATCGGCACCGCCTGGCTCGCGGTGGGCGTCGCCGGATACCTCATCTACCGGCGCCGGCTCGGGATCGACCCGCGGGAGGTCCAGCACGTCCACCGCCACGAGCGCCCGCTCGACTTCCTCGATGTCTCCTACAAATCGGCGCTGGTGCCGATCTTCGGGACCAACGTCGACGGCGACGCGATGGCGCGGGCGGCGGCAGTGGTCGATCCCGACGCCGCGGTCGAGGCGCTCTACGTGCTGCAGATCCCGAAGTCCTGCGAGCTCCGCGACCCCGAGTTCGACGTCAGGGAATACGAGGCCCGTCGCCTGCTCGAGGTCGCCCGCCTGCAGGCCCGCGTCCGCGGCCTCAAAGTCAGGGTGACGCTGATCCGCACCCGCAACCCGGGCCGGGCGATCGTCGAAGAGGCGCGCAAGCGCCACTCGGACCTGATCTACGTCAGTACCGAGCACGCCCCCAGCGACGAGCGCTTGCTGGGCCCGACGACGCGGTATCTGCTGGCGAAGCGACCCTGCCGGGTGATTGTCGAGGGAGGACAGAATCGGACTTCACAAAATCTGTATGCGAAACGGGCTGGTCTTCATGCGGGGTTGACGGAGGCGGGCGCATGATCGATCTGTGTTCGTCCCCATTCTGAGAGAACGGTTCGGCCTGGGCGCTCTCCTGGGCCCCGATGCCGATCGGGCCGCTCCGCGGCGCCGCACCGGCGCCCAGGCTGCGCTCGCCCTCGGCGCCCTCGGAGTCGTCTTCGGCGACATCGGCACCAGTCCGCTCTATGCGGTCGAAGCAGTCTTCAACCCGGCCGACCCGCACCCGGTGGCCGAGACCAAAGCGAGTATCTACGGCGTCGTCTCGCTGATCTTCTGGTCGGTGACGATCGTCGTCACGCTCAAGTACGTGCTGCTGGTGATGCGCGCCGACAACCAGGGCGAGGGTGGGATCATGGCCCTGATCACGCTGATCCGCCAGGGGGAGCTGCCCGGTGGCCGCCGCACCAAGCTCGCGCTCGCCGCGCTCGGCATCTTCGGCGCCTCGCTCTTCTTCGGCGACAGCATGATCACGCCGGCGATCTCGGTCCTCTCCGCGGTCGAAGGGCTCAAGGTGGTCGAGCCCTCGCTCGGCAGCCTCGTGGTGCCGATCACCGTGGCGATCGTCCTCGCCCTCTTCGCCTCCCAGCGCTACGGCACCGCCGCGGTCGGCCGCCTCTTCGGTCCGATCATGGTCGTCTGGTTCCTCGTTCTCGGCGTCTGCGGCATCTCCGGCATCGCCGTCCACCCGCAGGTTCTCGAGGCGCTCTCGCCGACCTACGCGCTGCAGTTCCTCTTCGGCCACTTCGGCACCGCCTTCTTCTCCCTCGCCGCGGTCGTCCTCGCCTTCACCGGCGCCGAGACCCTCTACGCCGACCTCGGCCACTTCGGCCGCCTGCCGATCACCGCCGCCTGGCTCGGCCTCGTCTTCCCGGCGCTGATCCTCAACTACATGGGCCAGGGCGCTCTGCTCTTCGACCACGGCGGCAGCGCCAGCGGCTCCTTTTTCCTGCTCGTCCCGGCATGGGGGCGGGTGCCGATGATCCTCCTCGCGACGATCGCCACCGTGATCGCCTCGCAGGCAGTGATCACCGGCGCTTACTCGGTCGCTCACCAGGCGATGCAGCTCGGTTACCTGCCGCGGCTGCGCGTCGTCTACACCTCGGCGAAGACGATGGGGCAGATCTACGTGCCCTGGATCAACTGGCTGCTGGCGGCGGCGGTGCTGGCGCTGGTCCTCGCCTTCCGCACCTCGGCCTCGCTCGCCTTCGCCTACGGGACGGCGGTGACCGGGACGATCGCGATCACCACCCTGCTCTTCTTCTACGTCGCCCGCCGCCAGTGGCGGAAGCCGCTCTGGCTGGTGCTCCCGGGCGCGGCCGCGTTCCTCACCTTCGACCTGCTCTTCTTCTCCGCGAACCTGACCAAGCTCACCCACGGGGCCTGGTTCCCGCTGCTGGTCGGGATCGCGATCTTCGCCGTGCTGACCACTTGGCAGCGGGGCCGGGAGCTGGTCTCCGAGCGGCGCGAGCGCCAGGAAGGTTGCCTGCGGACCTTCGTCGAGGAGCTGCACCGCCGCGAGCGGCCGCTGCGCCGCTCGCCCGGCACCGCCGTCTTCCTCAACCGCAACAAGGCGACGACGCCGCTGGCGATGCGCGCCACCGTCGAGCACAACCAGACCCTGCACGAGCACGTCGTCATCCTCTCGCTGGAGACGCTGCCGGTCCCGAGCGTCGAGGCGGCCGACCGCTTCGCCGTCGACGACCTCGGCTACAGCGACGACGGGATCAGCCACCTCACCGCCCGCTTCGGATACATGGAGAAGCCGGACGTGCCCGCCGCCCTACGCTGCGCCGCCCAAGGTCCGCTCGGCTTCGCGGTCGACTTCGAGGAGGCGTCCTACTTCCTCTCGACGATCGAGCTGCGTGCCGGCGACGCCCCCGGCATGACCCGCTGGCGCAAGCGCCTCTTCCTCGCCAGCAGCCACGTCGCCTCCGACGCCGCCGACTACTTTGGGCTGCCGCGAGAGCGCACCGTGGTCATGGGCTCGCTGATCGAGGTTTAGCCGCTCCGTATAACGAATCAATCCTTGCCGAGGAAAATTGCGGATGGACAGGGGTACCGATGCGTTCTAAATTGCCTGCTGCACCTGCGTTCGCGCGGGGCAGGGGGTGTGTCCATAAGTCAAGGGCCGCAAGCGCCCGGGAGAGAGAAAGGAACACCCATGGAGGCAAGTTCGCCATCCCAACCCCGAACCGACGGACAGAGCAGGTCCCGCTACCTCGAAGAACGGCAGCCGACCGGCTGGACCGTTTTCGCCGGAGTGCTGCTGCTGATCGTCGGCTCGCTCGACGCCCTCTATGGGTTGGCAGCGATACTCAACAACGAAGTCGTCATCGTCGGCGGGCAGGGCGTGATGATCGCCGACATCACCACCTGGGGATGGATCCACTTCATCCTCGGCTCGCTGGTCGCCGCCACCGGCCTCGGCCTCTTCGCCGGCGCCGAGATGGCACGGATCGCGGCGGTGTTCTTCGTCGCCGTCAACGCAGTGGCGCAGATCGTCTGGTTCCCCGCCGCACCGCTGTGGGCGTTCCTGATGATCATCCTCGACGTGACGATCATCTACCAGCTGACCGCGCGATGGGAGGAATAACCGTCCGAGCGTGAAATCACATCGTCGTGGGCGACCTGGCCAGCTTCATCGGGCTATCGCTCACGGCGATGCTGAACCCGACGCTGCTGGCGGCGGTGACGGTGATGATGCTGCTGCCGGCGCCGAAGCGGCTGATGCTCGGCTACCTGCTGGGCAGCTACCTGACCAGCATCTCGGTCGGGCTGCTGATCGCCTTCTCCCTCCACGGCAGCGGCAGCGTCGAAAGCGCCCGCACCACCTTCACGCCGGCGGAGGACCTGGTCTTCGGCGCGATCGCGGTTACCGTCGGCCTGGTCCTGCGCAGCGGGATGGGCGAGGAGCGGCGGCAGCGCAAGAAGGAATCGGCAAGGGAATCGTGGCCGCAGCGGATGCTCGGGCGCGGCTCGCCGAAGATCGCCTTCGCCGTGGGGGCGCTGCTGAGCTTTCCGGGAGCCTCCTACCTGGTTGCCCTCAACCGCCTGGTGCACCTCGACCCCGGCACCGGGGCGACGGTCTTCCTCGTCGTCCTCTTCTGCGTGATCCAGGCCGTCTTCCTAGAGGTGCCGCTGGTCGGCTACGCGCTCTCACCCCAGCGGACCGAACAGCGGGTCGCCGCCTTCCGCGGCTGGCTGGCCCGGAGAGGGAGGGAGACTGTCGCGAAGGTCGCCGTCGTCATCGGCGTCCTGCTGCTGCTCCGAGGCCTCCTCGAGCTGGTCCTCCAGACCTCTTGAGCGAGGTAGAGGAGGGTATCGGCGATCGGGCCCCCGGTAGGCAGCCTGCCAGGAGCGGACGTGGACGCGGCGATGTCAAGGCGCTCGTCCGCCCTGGCGGTTCGGACTAGGAGGTCTGGCGGCCCCGCGGCATCTTGAAGCAGGCCTGCGATGAGGAGACGTTAATGCCCTCCTCGCCCGAAGAGACCATGCGCGCAGCGCTGCGGTCCGCGATCTCGAGTAGCTCGAGCCGAGCCCTTTCGTGCGCCTCGAGAGCTTCCTTCAACCCCTGCTGATCGAATACGAGTGGGGTCCGGGTGAGATGGAATTCGGCATCTCTGCTGAAGGTTTTCGCACGACCAGCGGCCACGAAGTTATCGAGGATCTTCTGCATGGCTTCGGAGGCAAGGTTCTCCGCCATCACGGGGTCGAGGTCCTCCCATTCCTCGGTGTCGAGGAGGTGGCGCTCGGTTCCGCGATAGAAGTGCTCGAGCGCTCCGCGTACTGGTCGGGTGCTGACGAGCTCAGCGCATTCGAGCTCGACGAGCTGTTTCGTGTGGTAACTGACGTTGGACAGGTCCTCCTCGAGCTCCCGGGCCATTTCGGCGGGGCTGCAAGTTCGTTCGGCGAGGATCCCTAGCAGCGCAGCCCTGACCGGGTGGTTCATCGCTTTGATTCGGTTTCGCGCCGCCTGCTGGCGCTCGATCTTGGTTGACATCGCTCTTCCCTTAATCCCTAGCTGATTAGTGCCGGTTTCTTGATCCTAACCGCTCTACTGGACAAGTTGTTCAAAAATCCGGATTCTTTTCATGGGCCGGATTCCATTGGTGGAACCGGTTCTACCAATGCACGGTCGCATGGACCGTCAAGTAGATAGCCGGGGAGGAGGTGAGGACGGATGGATCTCCACACCGAGCACGCGCTGCCCGTCGATTCGATCACGAAGGGCACCTGAGCCACCCGTAGGGGCCGGCCCTCGCCTGGGGGGCCGGCCCCGCTTTCGTCAGAGGCCCGGCGGGTGGCGGACGACGAAGCCCGCCGTCGAGGTGGTGGCGAGGTGCCAGCGGGGGCCGGTGCCCTGCGCGTCGCCGACCGTGTCCCAGCGCAGGCCGGCGATCTCGGCGAAGGTGTGGCCGGCGTTGGCGTAGACGGTGATCCACTTGCCAGGCCCGGGTGCGCCCCAGTGCTCGAGTTCGCCCGAGGTCAGCGGCCGCGGGATCAGGCCGCCGCCGAAGAGGGCGAAGCTGACCGAGCCGGAGCAGTCGTAGCCGCGCGAGTAGAACGAGCCGTGGCCGCCGCCCCATATATAGGGATGGCCGATGATCGTGTTGGCGGCGTTGATCGCGCCCTGCACCGCTTCGGGCGCGTCGGGCGGGGCGAGGGCGACGCCGGTGAGGAGGATTGCCGCGTCGGGGCCGCCGCCGCCGCTGTGGGCGAAGATCTCTTCACGGCTGAGGTTCGACTTGTGGGGGACGGCGGTCCCGTTGGTCCCCGCCGATGCCGGCGGCAGCTTCGAGGGGTCGGCGGCGATTTCCGCGGCGGTGGGCGTGGCGGCCGCCCGTCCTGCCGGCGGCGGATCGGCCTTCGGCGGCGGCGCGGATTCGATCTGGCGGCGGACGCTGACCAGGGCCAGGCTGTCGCCGACCGCCTCGATCCTTTCCTGGCCTCCGCTGACGCCGAGGCCGACGTGACCGAAGGCGATCACCAGGGTCGCAAGTGCCGTCGCCGCTCCCATCGCCACTGCAAGACTACGCAGCCGTGAAACTCCTCCTCATTCCGTTCGCGGTGATCGCCTTCGTGATCTTCCTGCTGGTGCTCGGGGCGATCGGGTTCGCCGTCGCCTTCGCCGTCCTCGCCGTCCTCGGCCGGGGCTGGCGCCTGGTCTCCGGCGGCCGCGCCCGTACGCGCTGAGGCGCGCCTAAAGCCTGTCTCCAAGGCGTTTGCGATCCCTCACAAAGGGAAAGTTTTCCTTTGGGAAGAGCAACTACGCCAGGCGAGGAGAGGTGGAAGCACGTGGCCCAGCAGACCAAGTCGAAAAGTGATCGCAACCGGTCGAGCTCGAAATCGTCCGGCAGCGGGCGCAACAAAAGCCCGACCCCGAAGAGGGCCAAAAATGGAGGCAGGGAAGGGCACCGGCCCAGCTCTGGAAGCGGGCGCAACAAAAGCCCGACTCCGAAGAAGGAACGGGCGGCGAGGGAGCGGGGCGATGAGCGGCAGGCCGGGATCCGCAACCAGGGCGGCAAGAAGACCCGACCGGAGCAGATGTACGAGGACTACACGGTCATCGACCCGGTCGAAATCAGCGACACCGATGAGCCCGACGTCATCGTCGACATCCCCGTAGTCAAAGTCGACGAAATCCATTTCGAGCTCGACGACCTGATGGCGCGGGTGTCGCTGCACGCGGAAGTGCTGGACCTGGTGAAACTTAGCGTCGGCGTCCACGCCGAGCTGGGCAAGGTCGAACTCAACATCAAGGGCGTCGAAGCGCAGGCGCTGATGCGAGCGCGGCTCGACCACGTGACCGCGATCATCGATCGGGTGCTGACGACGCTCGACCGCAACCCGGACGTCTTGAACAACATCACCGAAGCGCTGCAGCCGGTGACCGAGGGGGCGGGCAAAGCGGTCGGGGAGGTCGGCGAAGGTGCGAACAAAGCCGTCGGCCAGATCGGGGAAGGCGCCGGCAGTGCTGTCGAAGACGTCGGCGAGGGTGCCGGGGGCGCGGTCAAAGACGTCGGCAAAGGCGCCGGCAGCGCGGTGGAGGACGTCGGTGAAGGAGCCGGCGGGGCCGTGAAAGACGTCGGCAAAGGGGCCGGCGGCGCGGTCGAAGAGGTCGGCGGCGGTGCCGGCAAAGCGGTCGGCGAGGTCGGCGAAGGTGCGAACAAAGCCGTCGGCCAGGTCGGCGAAGGCGCGGGCCAGGCGGTCAGCGGCCTAGGCGAAGGTGCCGGGCAGGCCGTCGGCGGCCTCGGCCAGGGCGCCGGAGCGCTCGGTGCGCTTGCCGGAGCGGGCGGCGGAGGCGGTGGCGCCGGCGGAGGCGGAGGCAACGGCGGCAACGGGGGCGGCAGTGGTGCCGGTGGCGGCATCGCCAAACAGATCGCCAAAGTCGTCGCCGCCGAGATCAAAGCCGCGGCCGCCGACGAGGTCAAAGACATCGGCCTCGGTGCGGCTCACAAGGCGATGGAGCTGGGCGAGAAACGCCGCCAGCGCCGCGCGCAGAAACACAACGCCACCGAGGCGGCGATGCGCAAGGCGCAGGAGGCCGGGGTCGACATCGACGAGGTGGAGGGCACCGGCGCCGAAGGCCGCGTCACCGTCCACGACGTCGAGAAGGCGGCCGCCGCCGCGTGAAGGGCCGCCCCGACCTCGAGTGGCTCACCTCGGTCAAGGCCAAGGAGGTGACCTTCGGCAAGCTCTCCGACGAGCGGAAGGTCACCTACTACGGCGAACCCGACCACGAAACCGACGCGACGGTCGAGCGGGAGAACATTCCCGCCGATCCGGAGGTCGGCGTCACCTACCGCGACGTCAAGGTCGACTGGACGGTGCTGCAGCGGATCGTCCACCCGATCGAGGAGGACGACGACGAGGCGCCCGGCGATTCAGAAGCTCCCTTGCGGTGATCCAGGAGAAATAGTGAAGCGGCTTGCGACCGCGCGTACCAGGCAGACGCGCGGTCGCAGCCATGTCCTCAGGGCCAGCCCGGCGCTAGCGCCTCGCGGTGAGCCCCTGTAGGACGACCTCGATCGGCGAACGGTGCTTGCCGTCTCCGTTTGAGGAACCTTGGGCGCGCTCGATGCCGCCGGCGATCTCGCTCACCTGCGCGCTGACTTTCCCGACCTCTTTGGCCGCCTTCGCAAGGTCACCGGACTTGATCTTGACCTTCGGTTTCCTCGGCATCGCGGCCTTCAGGCCCTTCATGCCCATTTTGCTCTTGCGATTGCCTTTGGAGGCGGCGGCGAGGGCCATCGCGCCGCCTGCTCCGGCGATCGCGGCCCCCCCGGCGACGAGCGGCACCTTCGCTTTGCTCGCGACTTTGCCGACGGTCTGACCGGCGCCGCCGACCGCGTTGCGCACGGCCTCCGCGGGGCTGGTGCCGCCGCCGGCGCCGTTGCTCGAGACGTTCGAGCTCGGTGCTTTCGCTTTCGAGCCGGACGCTTTGGCGCGCGACGATCTCGGTTTCGACGATCTCGGTTTTGCGCGGCTCGCCGTTTTGGGTTTGGCGCGTTTCGCTTTCGCTTTCGATTTCGACTGGTTTTTCGACTGCGATCTTGGTTTCGATTTCGACTGCGAATTCGAGCTCGGCGATTTCGCGTTGCTCGACGAGCCGGCGCCGTTCGACGCGGATCGTTTCTTCGGTTTGGTGTCCGCCATTTTCTCTCTCTCCTCGGGGAGTCCCTATTAGGTCAGGTACCCAATCCATTTGGCGGCAAATCACGCTGGGAGCGGCTGAATCAGCATGGATGGACGCTTGCGGCGCTCTTCACGACTTCGAAGGCGCTGCCGGGGATCCGCTTCAGCTGGTCGAGGTTGCCATCGTCCCAGCGACGGTCGCTGCTGCCGGAGAAGAACCAGTTGGAGCCGTTGTCGGCGACGATCAGGCCGTAGCGCTTCATCGCCAGCGCGATCGTCCTCGCCGGGCCGGTGAAGCGGGCGAGGCCGTAGCCGGCCTTCAGCCGCAGGCGCAGCCCCATCGGCGGCGCGGCCGGGTTCGAGGTGTCGCCGGCGCAGTGGGAGGCGGGGTGGACCCAGGCGCTGCGGGTGCTCCCGAAGGTGACGCGGATCGCGTGGTGGAGGCGACCGGCGGCGACTTCGTCGTAGCGGACGAGGCCGGGGAAGATCGGCAGCCCGGCGGCGTCGGCCGAGGTCCAGCCCTCGGGGCGGCGCGCCGCCGAGCGCAGGTCCCATTCGGTCCCGGCGTCGGCGTTCCAGTGGGGGTGGGGCCGGGACACGTAAAAGGCGCGGTAGAGCTCGTAGAGCCTGCAGGCGGATCGGTCGACGACGAGCACGTGGCGGTCCCCGTCCGAGCCGTTGCCGCCCTCGACCGGCGCCCCCGCCGGGACCGGGAACGGACCGGGGTCGCTCTCGTCGCCGTAGGCGGTGTAGTGGATCGGCAGCTTTGGCTGCCCGCCCGCGACGATCGAGTACGGGAAGCCGTAGGTGCGCGGCGAGCCGAAGTCGGGATGCAGGTGGTCGCCGCCATGGGCGTCGATGTAGGCGATGTAGGCCGCGGAGTGCGGATCGCGTGGCGCCTTCGAGACGTCCTGGTTCCACGCCGCCTCGGTCGGGAGGGACGGAGCGCGCGGCGAGAGCGAGGACGGCGGCTGCGGGAAGACCGGGCATGGGGCGAGGGCGGGATATGGCCCGACGGCAGAGGCGGAAGCGCCTGAGAGCACCGCCGAGATGAGGCCAATCGCTAGCCCCGTTGCGGTTGCGGTGCGCCTTATCCGTACATATCGCGGAAAAGTCGCACCGCTCGCGAGGCGGCGCGCTCCGGTCTTCGCCATGCAGGGCAACGTAGCGCGGCGACTGGAACGTCTCGATCGGCCTGGACGAAGGACCGGCACCGGCCCGGACGCCTCTCCGCCGCAGCGGTTGGTCTTCTCACCCAAGCGGGAACCGAGTCGCCTCGGTAGAAAGCCGCCGGGGTCCAGGTCAGTGCCGCAACAGACGGATACCCGCAGATTCGCCTAATCGAAACGAGGGCGGTGAAGGGGGATGAGCCATGTGCGTTGACGCGAGTCCGCGAAAGCTCCGGCTCGAGCGGACTTTTTACGGACTTGCGTTTAGCCGGGCTCGGCGGTGCCGTAGATGGCTCGGAGCCAGATGTCCACGAGGACGTCGAGGACTCGGTCTTCGTCGAGGGAGGGGGACTCGCCCGTGAAGGTTGCGTATTGGACCCGCTCGTTCATCTGCACGAGGGCGACCGCGACCTCGCGGGCGGGCTGGCCGGGCGGGGCGGCGCCGCGGGCGCGCTCGGCCTCGATCACCGCGGTGGTGTCGGCGACCCAGCCCTCCATCACCTGCGACCAGAGCTCGCGCGCCTCGGGGTTGGTCAGCCGCAGTTCGGCGGCGGCCAGGGAGACGGCGCGGCGGGAGCGGAAGGCGCCGTAGAGGTCGGAGAGGGCCTGGCGCAGCCCCGCTCGCGGGTCGCCTTCGGCCAGGGTCTGGAGGGCCTCTTCGCGGCTGCCGGCCGCGGCGGCGACGAGGCGGTCGATGATCGTCAGCACCACCGCGTCCTTGGAGGGGAAGTAGAAGTAGAAGGTGGGGCGGGAGATGCCGGCGCCCTTGGCGAGGTCGTCGACCGAGATCTCGCCCAGCGGCCGCTCCTCCAGGAGACGCTCGGCGGTCTCGAGGATCGCGCGTTCGCGTTCGTCGCCGCTTGCGCGAGCGGCGCGGCGGCCACGGCCGTTGGCGGCAGGTTTCGCTTTGGAAACGGCGGGCATGTGTGAGTCATGGTACATAGCGTCGATTATTTCGACAAACGGTTGACGATCTCAACACTCTGTTGATAAAGTTCCGGCCACGAGCCAGCCGCCCCAGGAGGACCCCGATGCCGAGCGACCCCGATCAGCCCATCAAGCGCGAGCACTTCGACGTCCTGATCGTCGGTGCCGGCCTCTCCGGCATCGGCGCCGGAGTGCACCTGCAGGAGAACTGCCCCGGCAAGAGCTACGCCATCCTCGAGTCCCGCGAGGCGATCGGCGGCACCTGGGACCTCTTCCGCTATCCCGGCATCCGCTCGGACTCCGACATGTACACGCTCGGCTACTCGTTCAAGCCATGGAGCGACGAAGACTCGATCGCCGCCGGCGAGAAGATCCGCAACTACATCCAGGAGACGGCGCGCGAGTACCGGGTCGAGGACCACATCCGCTTCGGCCACGAGGTCCTCTCCGCCGAGTGGTCGAGCGAGGAGGCGCTGTGGACCGTGCGGGCCGAGCACGCGGGGGAGACCGTCGAGCTGACTTGCGACTTCTTCTACGGCTGCACCGGCTACTACCGCTACGACGAAGGCTTCTCGCCCGAGTTCCCCGGTGCCGAGCGCTTCGGGGGGCAGATCGTCCACCCGCAGCACTGGCCCGAGGACCTCGACTACAAGGGCAAGCGCGTGGTCGTGATCGGCAGCGGCGCGACGGCGGTGACGCTGATCCCGGCGATGGCGCCGGAGACCGAGCACATCACGATGCTGCAGCGCTCGCCCGGCTACGTCGTCACCCTGCCCGCCCAGGATCCGATCGCCAAGGCGCTGCGCCGCGTCCTGCCCGAAAAGGCCCGCTACGCGGTGGTCCGCTGGAAGAACGTGCTCACCCAGATGGCCTTCTACCAACTCTCGCGCCGGGCGCCGCGCTTCGCGCGCAAGCTGATCCGGCGTGGCGTCGAACGCCAGCTGCCGGCCGGCTACGACGTCGACGCCAACTTCGAACCGAAGTACAACCCGTGGGACGAGCGCGTCTGCCTCGTTCCCGGCGGCGACCTCTTCAAGACGCTCAGCTCCGGTCGCGCCGACGTCGTCACCGACACGATCGAGACCTTCACCGAGAAGGGGATCGAGCTGGCCTCCGGGCGCGAGCTCGAGGCCGACATCATCATCACCGCGACCGGTCTCAACCTGCTGGTGTTCGGCGGGATCGAGGTCGAGGTCGACGGCGAGCGCAAGGAGTTCTCGGACCTGGTCGGCTACAAGGGCGCGATGTTCGGCGGCGTCCCCAACCTGGCGATCGCCCTCGGCTACACCAACGCCTCCTTCACCCTCAAGTGCGACCTGGTCTCGCAGTACGTGTGCCGCCTCCTCAACCACATGGACGCGAACGGCTACGCGGTCGCGACGCCGCGCGAGCCGGGCCCGGCCGTCGCCCGCGAATCCTTCATCGACCTCAAATCCGGTTACGTCCTGCGGTCGATCGACCAGCTGCCGAAGCAGGGGGCGCGGCAGCCCTGGCGGCTGCACCAGAACTACGCCCGGGACATCCGCCTCTTCAAGCACGGGCCGATCGACGACGAGATCGAGTTCTCGCGCGCGCCGGCGGCGGCGCCGCGGCGCGAGGCCCCGGTCGAGGTTGCGGCCTAGGGCCGGGCTGATGGGCGTCACAGAGGCAGTCGCTCCCGCCAGCGGGCCGCTCGACCCCGAGGAGGCCGCCGGGCTGCCGGCGCCGCCCGTCGTCCAGCTGCCGCAGCCGGTCCAGCTGCTGCGCTTCAACCAGCGCCAGATCGAGTTCGTCTTCGGAGCGCGGCGCCGCCTGGGCGACGTCTTCGCGCTCGAAACGCCCGAACCGCTGCCGCTGGTGATGACCAGCCTGCCCGACGACGTCCGCTCGCTGTTCACCGCCAAGCCGGAGGAAGCGCCCTCGCTGGCGGCCGAGTCGCCGCTGCGGCCGATCGTCGGGCCGGACTCGGTGCTGACCTCGCTCGGCGAGCGCCACATGCGCCAGCGCAAGCTGCTGCTGCCGCCCTTCCACGGCGAGGCGATCCAGCACTACACGGCGGCGATCGCCGACGCCGCCGAACGCGAGATCGACAGCTGGCCGCTGGGCGAGCCGTTCGCGCTGGCGCCGCGCATGCAGGCGATCACGCTCGACGTGATCATGGCCGGCATCTTCGGGATCGACGGGCGGCCGGCGCCGCGGAGCGCCGAGGGGCGGCTGCGGGCGACGATCAAAGCGCTGGTCGGGCTCTCGACCAAGCCGATCGCCCAGGTCGCGGAGCTGATGAACGTGCGCCGCGAGGAGCCGGTCGGCCTCACCCGCCTCGGCCGGGCGCTGATCGATCGCCGCATGGACGCGGTGATCGTGCGGCGGCGGCGCGAGGACCTGGGCGAGCGGCGCGACATCCTCTCGCTGCTGCTGCAGGCGCGCGGGGAGGAGGGCGAGCCGCTGACCGACGGCGAAATCCGCGACGAGCTGCTGACCCTGGTGCTGGCGGGGCACGAGACGACGGCGAACTCCCTGGCCTGGGCCTGGGAGCGCCTCGTCCGCACCCCGGACGCGCACGAGCGCCTGGTCGCCGCGGTGCGCTCCGGCGAGGGGGCGGAGGAGGCGGTCGAGGTGACGATCACCGAGACGATGCGCTCGCGGCCGGTGGTGCCGATCGTCGGCCGGCGGGTGAAGCGCCCCTGGCGCCTCGGCGAGTACGCCGTCCCGGCCGACACCCCGGTCCTGATCAGCATCCTCCTCCTGCACCATCGCGAGGACCTCTACCCCGAGCCGTTCGAGTTCCGCCCCGAGCGCTGGCTCGACCGCAAGCCGGGGACCTACGAGTGGCTTCCCTTCGGCGGCGGCATCCGCCGCTGCCTCGGCGCAGCGCTGGCGATGGCCGAGCAGCGCGTCGTCCTCGAGACGATGGCGCGGCGGCTGGACCTCTCCGCCGCCGAGCCGGAGCCCGAGCGCGCCCTGCACCGCAACGTGACGATGATCCCGCGGCACGGCGCGCGGGTCGTCATCGGCGATCGCCATGCCTGAAGCGATGGACGCCCCAGCCGCGCCCGAGCCCCCGAGCGAGGAGGGCTTCGCCGACCTCATGGGGCGGCTCGACGAGGGGCCGGTGACGATGCTGAACCTCCTGGCGTTCAAGCCCGACGGCGGGCAAGAGCGCTATCTCGAATACGGCACCGCGGTGGCGCCGCTGCTCGAGAAGGCGGGCGGCCGCCTCGTCTTCCAGGGCCCGGCGTCACCGGCCCTGCTCGGCGACCACTCCTGGGACCTCGTCCTCCTGGTCGAATACCCGACCCGCCGAGCCTTCCTAGAGATGATCCAGTCCCCCGAGTACCAGGCGATAGCCCACCTGCGCACCGAGGCCCTCGCCAAGGGCGAGCTGCACCCCCTGGACCAACCCGCCGGCACCCCCTGACCCTGGGCGCCAGCCACCGCCCCCGCAAGCTAAATTGGGTCCAGCGCGGTGGCAGTAGCTCAGTTGGTAGAGCTCCGGCTTGTGGTGCCGGCGGTCGCGGGTTCGAATCCCGTCTGCCACCCCTCTTGAAGTCGCCGCAGATGGCGGTTTAGCCTCGTCCGAGCACAATAAAAGCCTGGTTCCTGAGCCGCTCCTGAGGCGCAGGTACCTGCCGTTCGATGGTTAGGACGGCTCGGCGACGCGCCGCCCGCGCATGCGGCGAAACGCCCAGCAGCCGAGCAGGGCGAGGAGGGCGCCGGCGATCGCGTCGATCACTATCAGCGCGGCGGGGAAGCTGCCGAGGCTTACCTTGGCCTCGGTGTTGGCGAGGTCGTGGGTGAAGAGGATGCCGAGGCCGAAGAGGGCGCCGCTGATGGCGCCGCGGAGGAGGGCCTCGCCGGTGTCGTCGTGGTCTAGGCCCGCCAGGAGGCCGCCGAGGGCGGCTACCGCGAGGAGGATCCAGTAGGCGCTGGCCGAGTGGCCGAGGACGATGCCGACTACGCAGCCGAAGGCGAAGGGCACGATGACGGCCAGGAAGACCTGGGCGTTGGGGCTGCGGTTGCGCAGAAGCGGGGGTTTGCGCATCAGCAACAGACTACGGGTGTACGGTGGCGCGATGAGGATGCGGGCCGCAGTGCTCGAGGAGTTCGGCGCGCCGCTTGCCGTGCAGGAGGTCGAGCTGGCCGAGCCGCGGGCGGGAGAGGTGCTGGTCCGGCTGCACGCATGCGGCGTCTGCCACACCGACCTCTACACCGCCTCCGGCGCCGACCCGTCCGGGTACGCGCCGACCGTGCTCGGGCACGAGGGCGCCGGGGTCGTCGAGGCGGTCGGGCCGGACGTCGGCTCGCTGGCCCCCGGCGACCACGTCGTCACCCTCTTCTCGCCGCAGTGCCGCGAGTGCGTCCACTGCCTCGATCCGCGCACCAACCTCTGCCTGGCGATCCGCGAGGAGCAGAACAAGGGGCACCTGCCCGATGGGACGACGCGGATCAGCCGCGACGGCGAGGAGATCCGCAGCTTCATGGGCTGCTCGACCTTCGCCGAGCACACGGTGATGCCGGAGATCGCCCTGGCGAAGGTGAGCCCGGAGGCGCCGTTCGAGCACGCCTGCCTCTTCGCCTGCGGGCTCTCGACCGGCCTCGGCGCCGCGATCAACACCGCCGCGGTGCGGGCCGGCAGCACCTGCGCCGTCTTCGGCGCCGGGATGGTCGGGCTCGGGGCGGTCGCCGGCTGCCGCCTGCAGGGGGCCGAGCGGATCGTCTGCGTCGACCTCTCGCCGCAGCGCCTGGAGCTGGCCCGGGGCCAGGGCGCGACCGACCTGTTCGAGGGCGGGGAGGGGGCGGTCGAGCGGATCCTCGAGCTGACCGGCGGCTTCGGCGCCGACTACACCTTCGAGGCGACCGGCAACGTCGCGGTGATGCGCCAGGCGGTCGAAGCGGCGCGGATGGGCTGGGGCCTCTGCACCGTCGCCGGCGTCGCCGGTCGCGGCGAGACCCTCGACGTCGTCCCGCGCCTGCTGATCACCGGCCGCCGCATCGCCGGCTCATCGTTCGGCGGCGTCAAGGGACGCGACCAGGTCCCGGCCCTGATCGACCGCTACCTCGCCGGGGAGATCGACCTCGATCCCTTCGTCTCCCACCGGATCACGCTCGACGAAGTCAACCGGGGCTTCGAGCTGATGGAGGCCCAGGGGGGCATCCGCAGCGTGATCGAGTTCGCTTGAAGCCGGCCGCGGCCTACCGCAGCTCGTCGAGCGAGCCGACCTCGAGGTCGAAGGCCTCGTCCGCGGAGCGGCGGCGGCGGTAGGGGGAGACGGTTACGCGGTGGGTTTCGCCGCAGGGGCAGGGGACCTCGACGGGGCTGGTGTCCGCGGCGGGGTCGGTGTCGACCTTGAGCCGGCGGAGGGTGCCGGTGTTCTTGCAGCCGAAGGAGATCACCCAGCCGAAGTCCTGGCGCTCTCTTCGGTTGGCCGGGCGGCGTGGTTGCGGCATGGGCGCATTCTCCCCTGAAGCCGGCCCATTACGTCGTCGGGTCAGCCCGAGGCGGGCATCGAGGCGATGTCGGCGCGGCCTTTTTCGGCTTTCGAGGTGAGGTAGGCGAGCTGCTGGTCGCGCTTGGCGTCGAGGTCGGCTTCCTCTTCGGCGAGGACGCGGCCCCAGTGCTTGGAGCTCTTGCGGACCTTGGCTTCCGCCCCGGCTTCGATTTCTTGCTGCTTCCTGCGCTCGGCGGCGTGCAGCTCGGCCTTCTGGTCGCGGAAGCCTTCCTTCAGTTCGGCCCGCTTCGTGCCCTCTTCCTTGCGTTTGCGCCGCAGCTCGGCGATCTTGACGGCGATCCGTTCCTGGATCGCTTCTTTCCCGGCCACGTCGACCGTCTTCGCCTTCTGCTCGCGCAGGGCCGCGATCTGCTCGTTGACCTTGGTTTCGAAGTTGCGGTGCCCGGTCTCCACCCGCTGGACCTTTTCGCGGTAGCTCTCGGCGGCCTTCCTCGCTTTCGCCGCGAATTCGGCGTCGAGGGCTTCGGCTTCTTCGGCTTCGGCCCGGCGGATCGTCGCCCGCTGTTCCTTGAACTTCGCTTCCGTTTCCGCCCACGCTTCGTCGCTGCCGCGATCGAAGAGCGCGTTCGCCTTGTGGGCGGCGGCTTCCAGCTTCGCCGTCAGTTCCGCCTCATACGCCGCTTTCTGCGCCGAGCTGGCGGGCTGGCCGACGAGTCCGTCGAGCTTCTTGACGTATGCGACGAAGGCCTTGTACTGGGCGGTCGAGGCGAGGCTTGGTGTCCTCCCGCCGGCTCCCGCGGCGGTGGGCAGCAGCAGTGCCGTACAGAGGACGGTGGCGAGGATGGTTCCGGCACGGCGCTGCGGGTGCTCTCGCATGACTGACCTCCCGACGGGACAGGTCTGCATCGCGTACCTACCCGCGTGGGGGCGGAAATATCGTCCCGATTCCGGCTCTACGCGAGCGCCTTGCGCAGCGACGTGGCGAGGTCTCCTTTGCGGGCCACCGAGACGCCGCCAAGCCCCAGCCACCCGCTCAGCAGCCTTAGCTCCTCGGCCAGCTCCGCGGCCACGTGGGCGGGGCCGGCGTGGGGCTCGGCGAAGGCGCTCTGGACGAGGAGGACGCCGGCCTGGCGGTCGGTCTTGAGGTCGACCCGGGCGACGAGGCGGTCGCCGAGCAGGAAGGGGAGGACGTAGTAGCCGTAGACCCGCTTCGGCGCCGGAACGTAGATCTCGATGCGGTAGCGGAAGCCGAAGAGGCGCTCGGTCCGCTCGCGCGCCCAGACGAGGGAGTCGAAGGGGGTGAGGAGGGCGCGGGCCTCGGCGGCGCGCCGCACGCCTGCGGGCCGGTCGGTCGAGAGATAGGCCGGCTGGGCCCAGCCCTCGACGCGGACGGGGGTCAGGGCACCGTCCTCGGCGAGCTCGGCGACCCGGGCCTTCGACTCGGCGCGGGGGAGGCGGAAGTAGTCGCCGAGGTCGGCCTCGGTCGCGACCCCCAGGCGCCTGGCTGCGATCAGGAGCAACTGCCGCTGCGCATCGTCCTGCGTCGGCGTCGGCGCCTCGAGGATCTGCCGGGGGAGCACGCGCTCGGGCAGGTCGTAGTGGCGCTCGAAGTTGACCCGGCGCGCCGCGCACAGCCGCCCCGAGTAGAAGAGGTACTCGAGCGCGGTCTTCTCTTCGCTCCAGCTCCACATCTCTCCCTGCGCCCGCTTTCGATCCGGCGCCGTCAGGTCCGAGGCCCGGAGCGGCCCGTGCTCCTGCACCTCGCCGAGCACGAACTCCAGCAGCTGCGGCTGCTCGGCCCCGAGCCGCGCCACGCCCTTCCAGGCCAGCGAGTCCGCCCGCGCCATCCGCCAGCGCAGCAGCGGCTGCAGCTCCACCGGCAGCAGCGAGGCTTCGTGCCCCCAGTACTCGATCAGCTCCCGGCGCCGCGCCCGCCGGGTCGTCCCGTCCCCGTTCTCGTGCCACGCCAGCCGGTCGAGGGCCTCGCGCGGGTAGGGGCCGAGCCGCGAGAAGACCGGCATGTAATGGGAGCGGACAAAGACGTTGACCGAGTCGAGCTGCAGCAGGGCGACGTCGTCGATCGTCCGCCGCAGGTGCCTGGCGTCGATTCGGCCGGCCGGACGCGGCCGGCCGAAGCCCTGGGCGGCAAGCGCGAGCCGGCGTGCCTGCTGGGCGCTGAGGTCGAGCTCCGGGCGGGGCGGCATCGGGCGATTCTGCCGCAGGGGGCGGGCTGCTACGAGCCTGGTGGCGAAGGCCGGCGGCTTCGGCGCCCGAGGCCGCTCCGGCCCGCTTTAAGATCGATCGGCTTCTGCCGGCCAGTCGACGAGCGCCAGGGGGTGAGTGGGATGTCTGCCG
>DASTAR010000005.1:0-3698 GCA_035712505.1 Solirubrobacterales bacterium | reverse complement strand
GGCGGCATCTCGATGGCGATGTACAACCTCGACGAGTCGATCCGCGAGTTCGCCCGTGCCTCCCTGCGCTACGGGCTCGATCGCGGCTACCCGGTCTACATGTCGACCAAGAACACGATCCTCAAGCGCTATGACGGCCGCTTCAAGGACCTCTTCGCCGAGGTCTACGAGAACGAGTTCAAGTCAGACTTCGAGTCCGCCGGTCTCAGCTACGAACACCGCCTGATCGACGACATGGTCGCCGCCGCCCTGAAGTGGGAGGGCGGCTACGTCTGGGCGTGCAAAAACTACGATGGCGACGTCCAGTCCGACACGGTGGCGCAGGGGTTCGGATCGCTCGGGCTGATGACCAGTGTGCTGATGAGCGCCGACGGGAAGACGGTGGAGGCGGAGGCCGCCCACGGCACCGTCACCCGCCACTACCGTCAGCACCAGCAGGGCAAACCGACTTCCACCAACCCGATTGCCTCGATCTTCGCCTGGACCCGCGGGCTCGCCGCCCGCGGCCGCATGGACGGAACGCCCGAGGTCTCGCGGTTCGCCGAGACGCTCGAGCGCGTCTGCGTCGAGACGGTCGAAAGCGGGAAGATGACCAAAGACCTGGCGCTGCTCGTCGGCGGCGGCCAGGAGTACCAGACCACGCAGGAGTTCCTCGCGTCGATCGACGAGAACCTCCAGCGCGCGATGGCCTGATCCACTTCGAACGAGGGAGAAGATTCTGTGAGCACCAGTCCCGTCAAGGTCACTGTCACCGGCGCCGCCGGCCAGATCGGTTACGCGCTCCTGTTCCGGATCGCCAGCGGCCAGATGTTGGGCCCTGACACCCCGGTCGAGCTGAGCCTGCTCGAGATCCCGCCGGCGATCAAAGCCGCCGAGGGGACCGCGATGGAGCTCGACGACTGCGCCTTCCCGCTGCTGCGCCGGATCGACATCAGCGACGACCCCAAGCAGGCCTTCGACGGCTGCAACGTCGGCCTTCTCGTCGGCGCCCGGCCGCGGGGACCGGGCATGGAACGGTCTGACTTGCTGGAGGCCAACGGCGGCATCTTCAAGCCCCAGGGCGAAGCCATCAACGAGCGCGCCGCCGACGACGTGAAGATTCTCGTGGTGGGGAACCCGGCCAACACGAACTGCCTGATCGCGCTGTCGAACGCCCCCGACGTACCGCGCGAGCGGTTCACGGCGATGATGCGGCTCGACCACAACCGGGCGATCTCGCAGCTGGCGAACAAGCTCGGAAAGCCGGTCAGCTCGGTGACCAACATGACCGCCTGGGGCAACCACTCGGTCACCCAGTACCCCGACCTCGTCAACGCCCGAGTCGACGGTGCGAGCGCCTGGGAGGCGGTGGACGACGAGGCCTGGATCGCCGACGAGTTCATCCCGCGGGGGGCCAAACGCGGGGCGGAGATCATCGACGCCCGCGGCGCCTCCAGCGCCGCCTCGGCCGCCAACGCGGCGATCGACCACGTCCGCGATTGGGTGCTGGGCACGCCCGAGGGCGACTGGGTCTCGATGGGCGTCCCCGCGGACGGCTCCTACGGGATCGGCGAGGGAATCGTCTGCGGCGCCCCCTGCAGCTGCAACGGGGGCGAGTGGAGCATCGTGCAGGGTCTCGAGATCCCGGACTTCTCCCGCGAGCGGATCGACCGCAGCGTGATGGAGCTGCAGGAGGAGCGCGACGCTGTCAGCCAGCTCGGGCTGATCTGAGTCCACGTCGACTTCGCGGACACGAAAAAGCCGGGCCCGAGGGCCCGGCTTTTTTGCGGCGGGTTTTCGGTGGTGCGGACTCAGCCGCCGGCCGGGTAGTACTGGCGCCCGTTCTTTTTGACCCGGTTCTCTTTCTCGAGGTCGCCGAGGACCCGGTAGAGGTAGTTCGGCTTGATCTTCATCGTCTTGGCGACGTCGGAGGCGCTGATGCCGGGTTTCTCCTCGATCAGCTTCACCGCCTGGTCGGCGCGGGTGCCGCCGCGGCGTTTGCGCCGTTTCGGAGCGGCGCTGGCTTTGCGGGAGCTGCCGCGGGGCCTGCCTGGGGAGCGGCGGCCGCTGGTTTTGCCGCCGAGCTCGGCCAGGGCCCGCTCGAGGCGCTTGCGCTCCTCGTCGAGGTCGGCAAGGCGTCGCTGGACGAGCTGCCGGGCCTCGTCGAGGACGTTAGTGGTGGGGGGCATCGAGTTCCTTTCCATCCATAAGAGTGTTCAAACCCTGCTGCCAGTCTGCCAGACGCACCCTTACCATGACCACCGATTTGCTAAAAATCTCCCTAGTTTCTGTCTTGGAACCGCTTACACATCAGAATGTGTGATGGTGGCTTAATGTGCGCGTTCGGCCTGGCGCTCTGGTGAGATGCGCACCACGTTGCGCGCCAAGCCCAGCTTCTCCATCGCCGAGATGATCATGCCGGAGGGGTCCGGCTCCCACCGTTTCAGTCCGTGTACGGCCGAACGCGGGAAGGCATGGTGGTTGTGGTGCCAGGACTCACCTAGTGAGGGCAGCGCCAGCCAGAACACGTTGGTGGAATGGTCGTCGGTGTCGAATCGGCGGCTGCCGAGGAAATGGCAGACGGAGTTGACGCTCCAGGTGACATGGTGGACGAAGAAGATGCGCACCAGCCCGCCCCAGAGAAAGCCGGTGAGGGCGCCGAGGAGGGTGCCGGTGATCAGGAACCCGGCGAGGGCGGGAAGCGCCAGGCTGGCGAGTACCAGCGAGCCGAAGCGGCGGCTGATCCTGCGCATCCCCTGGTCCTCGTAGAGGTCGGCCGCGTAGCGCTTCCAGTCGGCCCGGCCCTGCGTCGACATCAGCCAGCCCGCGTGCGCGTGCCACAACCCGGCGAGGACGCCGCGGACGCCGCCGTCATGGCCGACGTGCGGGCTGTGGGGATCGCCCTCTTCGTCGGTGTGGGCGTGGTGCTTGCGGTGGTCGGCGACCCAGGCGATCACCGGGCCCTGCACGGCCATCGAGCCCAGGATCGCGAACAGGTACTCGACCGGCTTGGCGGTCTGGAAGGAGCGATGGGTGAGGAGGCGGTGGAAGCCGACGGTGATGCCGATCGCGGTCAGCAGGTACATCGCCGCCGCGATCGCGAGGTCGGCCGGCGTCACGAAGCTGTTCCACAGCAGCGCGACGGCAACGATCGTGGCGAGGAAGGGAACCACGACGGCCGCCAGGTTGACGATCTTCTCGGTGCGCGTCATCTCGGTCATGCACCGACGGTACGCCGATTTATCGCATATGTTTTGCCCGCGTGACCACTTTTCTGGGACTATTCTTGTTATTGAGATGATAAAAACTCTGGATACCGAGCCCTGGCGCGACCTGCCGGCGGAGGTCGCCGACCTGATCGAGCCGGAGCTGCCGGCGGTGACGGCGGAGATCATCGCCACGATCGCCCGCGAGGTGCCGGAGTACGCGCGGCCCCTGGAGGGCAGGTTCGGTCGCGGCATCCGCACCGGGGTCGACGAGGCGCTGCTGCAGTTCGTGGCCCTGATCCGCGATCCCGACGCTGGTCGGCATCGCGGACGCGAGGTCTACGTGGCGCTCGGACGGGGGGAGCAGCGGGTGGGCCGCACCCTCGACGCCCTGCAGGCCGCCTACCGAGTCGGCGCCCGCGTCGCCTGGCGGCGGATCGCCGGCGCGGGTCGCCGCGCCGACCTCGGTTCCGAGCACCTGGCGCTCCTCGCCGAGGCGATCTTCGCCTACAT
>DASTAR010000004.1:0-21322 GCA_035712505.1 Solirubrobacterales bacterium | reverse complement strand
TACGGGGTCACCCCCGGGACCCTCGACGCGCTTTGGTTTGATCTCCGGATGCGGATCGCGTATTTAGGGCCGGCTGGGACGTTCACCGAGGATGCTCTGGGTGAAGCCATGGCTGATGGGAGCTTTGAGGCTCTGCGGACGCCGACTATTCCCGATGCGATCCTGGCTGTTGAGCGGGGTGAGGCGGAGCGGGCGCTGGTGCCGATCGAGAACTCGCTGGAGGGGTCGGTCCGGCCGACGCTCGACACGCTCGCCTTCGACGTCCGCGGGGTGACGATCGTCGGCGAGCACGACTACCGGGTGCGGGTACACCTGATCGCCCGCGAGGGCGTCCAGCTCGAGGACGTCGAGGCGGTCCTCTCGCACCCGCAGCCGCTGGCCCAGTGCGCGCACTTCCTCCGCGAGCGCCTGCCGGAGGTCGAACGGCGGAGCGTCAGCAGCACCGCGGCGGCGGTGCGGATGGTGAGCGAGTCGGCGCGGCCGTGGGCGGCGCTGGGGGCTCGCGCGGCAGCCGACCTCTATGGCTGCGAGCCGCTGCTGGAGGGGGTCGAGGACCAGGACGACAACGTCACCCGCTTCGTCTGGATCGCGCCGCAGGGCACCCAGGCGGTCAGCGCGGGGGCGGGCGCCTGGAAGACCTCGCTGGTCTTCTCCGAGCTGGGCGCCGATCATCCGGGGGCCCTGGTCGAGGCACTGAGCGAGTTCTCGAACCGCGGGATCAACCTGACGCGAATCGAGTCGCGGCCCCTTCGGCAAGGGCTCGGCCGCTACATGTTCTTCTGCGACCTCGAGGGCAGAGAGGACGATCCGGCCGTCGCCGAGGCGATCGCAGAGCTGCGGAGGAAGGCTGAATCGACCCGGATCCTCGGCTCGTATCCGGTCGGCTGAGCGGTCCGGCCATCCTGCGCCGTTCGTCCTTATGCGGTCGTTGTAGCGCCTGCAACGAGCTCCGCGTGCCCAGCGCCCTACAATTTCCGTCAACCAATGGCCAGGGTGCTGGTACTCAACGCGACGTATGAGCCGATCAACGTCTGCACGTTGAGAAGGGCCGCTGTCCTTCTCCTCAAGGAAAAGGCCGAACTCCTGGAGCGCCGCGACGGTGCCGCCCTCCACTCCGAGCACATGACGATGGAGCGGCCCGACGTGATCCGCCTCACCAACTACGTGCGGATCCCCCGCGAGGCCCACCGCCGCAAGATCACCCGCCGCGCCGTCCTCGCCCGCGACTCCTGGACCTGCCAGTACTGCGGCTCGACCAAGGCCGGCCTCACCGTCGACCACGTCATCCCCCGCTCCCGCGGCGGCAAGTCGGTCTGGGAGAACATCGTCGCCGCCTGCCCGCCGTGCAACCGCCGCAAGGGCAATCGCCTGCCCCGCGAGATCCACATGCACCCGGCAACGACCCCCAAGGCCCCACCGCCCACCGTCTTCATCCAGGTGGCCAGCCCGAAGATCCCGGCCGCCTGGCAGCAGTACTTGCCGCAGGCTGCCTAGCGACCGCATGTCACCCTGAAACCAAAGGCGACCCGTTTCATTTTGAAAGTCGGGACAGTTTGTTTACGCTTGAGCTGTGGCTTCGCGCGACCGCATTGTCGAACTCCCGCTTAACCAGCGCTTGCGCGAGTCTCGCCGCCAGGTGACTTCGATGTCGCTTCCACTGGCCATACACCACCGCTTAGATCGTCTCGCCACTCTTGCCGACGATGTTGAGGCGACTAGAGCCGAAATCGTGGGGATGCTCATCGCCGAATCTAGCCTGGAGGCCGACAAGCTCGAGACGGCCATGCTCCGATACCGGAAGTTGAAGGTAGGCGATGTTCTGCCTGTGGAGGAGCAGTTGGAGCAGGTCACCCATGAAGAGGGCGCCAACAACGTTGTGTCGATTCGGCGGCGAGGTCCAGGACGTCCGAGCAGACCTTAGAATCGAACCATGGTGGTGGAATCACTGAGAGGCGCCCATAACCGGGTTCGAAGTCGTGAACCTGATTGTGCAGGTCCTGTCCCTACTGCTAACGGCAACCCGCAAGGGTCGCTAAGGCGGTAGGACCGGCAGCTAGCGCGTTGCACGGCTTGCGCGTCAGCTGGCCCTTCAAGTAAGCCGGGGGCCGCGGTGTACCGCGGACGCCAGGGACGGATCGGGGTTGGCGGGAGTTCTCAGGGCTGGTGCGCCTCCCATTGAAGTTAGGCAATCTGGCTCAAGGTCTCAATTGAGGCCGACCACCATGCGAGCGATGACGAACGCAGCTTCGATCCTAACTGGTCCAATCCTTCAGCAATTCCATAAAATATATTTTTGAAATATAGATTGTATCTGCCGGGGAAATAGGTTAAGCTGCTTCCTGAGGTTGTTGGAAACTATGTTTGAGCTACCATTTCGCTCAGACGGATCGGCGGCTTGACGTCGATTCAGTGGTTTCACAGAGACGGCGCCAAATGGGGGCGCCGTTTCTCGTTTTGAGGACGAGGGTTCTACCCCGCGGCGCCGTCGGCTGACGCTTCGACGAGGGGCTCCTGGCCGTTGTCCTCTGGCGTGGCGGTGGCGTCGGATTCCTCGGACTCGACGACCAGGGCTACGGCGCTAACCCGGTCGTCGTCCTTGATGTTCATCACCTTGACGCCCTGGGTGGAGCGGCCCATCTGGGAGATGCCGCCTACCGAGGTGCGCTGGACCATGCCGTTCTGGGAGATGAAGAGGAGGTCCTGGTGCTCGCTGACGATCAGGGCGCCGGCGAGGCCGCCCTTCTTCGCGGTCAGCTTCGCGGTCAGGACGCCTTTCGTGCCGCGCCCCTTGACCGGGTACTCGGAGACTGCCGTCCGCTTGCCGTAGCCGTTCTCGGTGACGACGAAGAGTTCGGTGTCGTTGCGGGCGATGTCCATCGCCAGCACCCGGTTGTCCTTGCCGGAGACGTTCATCCCTTTGACACCGCTGGTGTCGCGTCCCATCTCCCGCACGTGCTGCTCGGAGAAGCGGGAGGCGTGGCCGGAGTGGGAGACCATGAGGATGTCGTCTTCGCCCGAGGTGCGGCGCACCTGGACCAGCTCGTCGCCGTCCTTGACCTTGATCGCGATGATCCCGTCGGCCCGGATCGGCGTGTTGTAAGCGAGGAACTTCGTTTTCTTGATCAGGCCCTGGGCGGTGGCGAACGCGAGGTACTTGTCCTCTTTGAAGTCGCGGGTCGGGATCACCGCCATCACCCGCTCGCCTTCGCGCAGCGGCAGCAGGTTGTTGAGCGAGCTGCCTTTCGAGGTGCGTGAACCCTCCGGCAGCTCGTAGACCTTGAGCCGGTAGACCTTCCCCCGGTTGGTGAAGAAGAGCAGGAAGTCGTGGGTCGAGCAGATGTGGAGGTGGGCGATGTAGTCGTCCTCTTTCAGGTTCATCCCCATCACCCCGACGCCGCCGCGGCGCTGCTGTCGGTAGGTGGCCAGAGGCAGCCGCTTGACGTACCCGGAGGCGGTCAGCGAGATCACCATCTGCTGGTCGGCGATCATGTCCTCGATCCCGACGTCGCCCTCGAAGTGGACGAGTTCGGTGCGGCGCTCGTCGCCGTAGGAGGCGACGACTTCGGCCAGCTCCTCTTTGACCAGGCCCATCACTTTCATTTCGTCGCCGAGGATCGCGCGCAGCTCGCCGATCCGCTCCATCAGGTCGGCGTGCTCGGCGCGGACCTTGTCGGCCTCGAGCGCGGTCAGGCGCTGCAGCCGCATGTCGAGGATCGCCTGCGCCTGCTCGCGTGAGAGCTCGAACTGCTCGATCAGTCCCTCGCGGGCGGTGTCGGGGTCTTTGGACCCGCGGATCAGGGCGATCACCGCGTCGAGGTTGTCCAGGGCGACCAGCAATCCCTCGAGGATGTGGGCCCGCGCCTCAGCCCGCCGCAGTTCGTACTGCGTCCGCCGCGTCACCACCTCGCGCTGGTGCTCGACGTAGTGGTGGATCAGTTCGCGCAGGCTCAGCGTCTTCGGCACGCCGTCGACCAGCGCCACCATGTTGGCGCCGAAGGTCGTCTGCATCGCCGTTTTCTTGTAGAGGTTGTTGAGTACGACCTTGGCCGGCGGGCCGCCGCGCTTGAGCTCGATCACCAGGCGCATCCCGGAGCGGTCGGACTCGTCGCGCAGATCCGAGATCCCCTCCAGTTTCTTGTCACGCACGAGGTCGGCGATCTTCGTGATCAGCCCGCCTTCGCCACCCTTCTTGACCATGAACGGCAGCTCGGTGACGACGATCGCCTCCTTGCCGCCCTTCAGCGGCTCCACGTGGGCGCGTGCCCTGACGCGGATGCTGCCGCGGCCGGAGGCGTAGGCATCGCGGATGCCCTCGCGGCTCATGATCCCGCCCCCGGGGAAGTCCGGGCCTTTGACGTGCTGCATCAGGCCCTCGAGGTCGATCTGCGGATCGTCGATGTAGGCGGCGACCGCGTCGGCCACCTCGCGCAGGTTGTGCGGCGGGATGTTGGTCGCCATCCCGACGGCGATTCCCGAGGTGCCGTTGACGAGCAGGTTGGGGAAGCGCGCCGGCAGGACCAGCGGCTCCTGGGTCGACTCGTCGTAGTTGGGGCCGAAGTCGACGGTGTCGGCGTCGATGTCGCGGAGGAGCTCGGTCGCGAGGCGCCCCAGCCGGGCCTCGGTGTACCGCATCGCGGCCGCGGGATCGTCGTCGATCGAGCCGAAATTGCCCTGACCGTCGACGAGCATGTAGCGCAGCGAGAAGTCCTGCGCCATCCGCACCAGGGTGTCGTAGATCGCCGAGTCGCCGTGGGGGTGGTACTTGCCCATCACCTCGCCGACGATGAAGGCGCACTTGCGGTAGGGCCGGGTCGGCTGAAGGCCGATGTCGTGCATCGCGTAGAGGACGCGGCGGTGCACCGGCTTGAGGCCATCGCGGACGTCCGGCAGGGCGCGGCCGACGATCACGCTCATCGCGTAGTCGAGGTACGACGAGCGCATCTCCTTCTCGAGCTCGCGCTCTTCGATGCGGCCGCCGGTAAGGACGTTGGCGTCCATCAGTTCTGCCCTCCGTTGAACGTACGGCGCCTAGACGTCAAGGAACCGGACCTCTTTCGCGTGCGTCTCGATGAAGTCGCGGCGGGGGCCGACCTGGTCCCCCATGAGCATCGAGAAGATCTGGTCGGCGGCGGTCGCGTCCTCGAGCGTGACCCGCGCCAGCGTCCGGGTGCCCGGGTCCATCGTCGTCTCGCGCAGCTGCTCGGCGTTCATCTCGCCGAGTCCCTTGAAGCGGGTCAGCTGCACGCCTTTGCGAGCCAGCTCCAGCACCGCTCCGCGCAGCGCCTGGAACGAGAGCGCCACGTTGCGCCGCTCGTCGTAGAGGACTTCGAACGGCGGTCGCCCCACCTGTTTCAGCAGCGCCTGGTGCACCTCGACGAACTTGCGGTAGTCGTGGTGCGTGAACAGCGCCGCCGGGAAGCGGTGCGTCCGCGCCAGGCCGGTCCGGCGCTCGATCGCCTTGACGACCAGCAGGTCGTCCGTCTTCTCGAGGACCTCGGTGTCGAACGGCTCGTCCTCCGGAGCCTTTTGGCTGAGCAGCTTTGCGGCGGCGGTAACCGTTGTCACCCCCTCGTCGAGCAGGTTCGACTCCTCGAGGAAACGCACCGCCTCGTGCCCGAACTCCGCCTGTAGCGACGAGCTCCAGCCCTCGTACTCTTTCGAGCGGCGAACGTAGCCCTGCCAGCGGCTCTGCGTCAGCTTCGTCTTCTTGCCGTTTGCATCGGTCAGTTCGAAGTTCTCGAGTTTGTCGCGCAGCAACAGCTCCTCGAGTTCGGACTCACGCTCCAGGTAGGTCTCCTGGTTGCCCTGTTTGACCCGGTAGAGCGGCGGTTTGGCGATGTAGACGTAGCCGGCGTCGATCAGCTCCGGCATCTGCCGGTAGAGGAAGGTGAGGACCAGGGTTCGGATGTGGGCCCCGTCGACGTCGGCGTCGGTCGCCATCACGATCTTGTGGTACCTCGCGTCCTCGAGGTTGAACTCGTCGTGGACGCCGGTGCCGATCGCGGTGATCAGCGCCTGGATCTCGTTGTTGGCCAGCACCTTGTCGATGCGGCTCTTCTCGACGTTGATGATCTTGCCCCGTAGCGGCAGCACCGCCTGCGTGTTGCGATCGCGCGCCTGCTTCGCCGAACCGCCGGCGGAATCGCCCTCGACCACGAAGATCTCGGCCAGGCTCGGGTCCTTGACCGTGCAGTCGGCGAGCTTGCCGGGCAGGGTCGAGTTCTCCAGTGCCGACTTGCGGCGGGTGAGGTCGCGGGCTTTGCGGGCGGCGTCGCGAGCCCGGGAGGCGTCGATCGCCTTGCTGATGACCCGGCGCGCGTCCGCCGGATTCTCCTCGAAATACTCGGCCAGCTTGCGGTTGACCGTCTCCTCGACCAGGCCTTTGATCGGCGGGTTGCCGAGTTTGGTCTTCGTCTGACCCTCGAACTGCGGGTCGTGCAGCTTCACCGAGATCACCGCGGTGAGGCCCTCGCGCACGTCCTCACCGGCGAGGTTGTCGTCTTTCTCTTTCAGCAGCCCTTTGTTGCGGGCGTAGGCGTTGAGCGTCCGCGTCAGCGCAGCCCGAAACCCCGAGAGGTGGGTGCCCCCCTCGTGGGTGTTGATGTTGTTCGCGAAGCTGAAGATCGACTCCTGGTAGGAGGCGTTCCACTGCATCGCCAGCTCGACTTCGCCGGCCTCCTCGCTGCCCTCGAAGTAGATGACCTTGCGGTGCAGCTCGTCCTTGTTCTCGTTGAGGTGGCGGACGAAGTCCTCGATCCCGCCGTCGTACTGGAAGGTGACGCTGTTGGTCGCGCCGCGCTCGTCGATCAGCTCGATCTTCAGGCCCCGGGTGAGGAAGGCGGTCTCACGCAGGCGCTCGGCCAGGGTCTGGAAGTCGAACTCGATCTCCTCGAAGATTTCGAGGTCGGGCAGGAAGGTGATCTTCGTCCCGTGGGCCTTGGTCTTCTCGCCCTTGGTCAGGTCGTTCTGCGGCTTGCCGCGCTCGTAGTCCTGCGACCAGACGGAGCCGTCGCGGCTGATCTCCAGGTGCAGGCGCTCGGAGAGGGCGTTGACGACCGAGACGCCGACGCCGTGCAGGCCGCCGGAGACCTTGTAGCCGCCTCCGTCCCCGAACTTGCCGCCGGCGTGGAGGACGGTCAGCACGACCTCGGCCGCGGGCCTCCCCTCTTTCGCCATCGTCTCGACCGGGATGCCGCGGCCGTTGTCCTCGACCGTGCAGGAGTTGTCGGGGTGGAGGACGACGCGGACGCTGTCGCAGTGACCGGCCAGGGCCTCGTCGACCGAGTTGTCAACGATCTCGTAGACGAGGTGGTGCAGGCCGCGCGGCCCGGTCGAGCCGATGTACATCCCGGGGCGTTTGCGGACCGCTTCGAGCCCCTCGAGGACGGTGATGTCCTTGGCGCCATAGGAGTCGCCGCTGGCTATTTTCTCAGGCAAGGAGTCCCTTCCGGTTGACACGAAAAACCCCGACTCCCAGGAGCTTTCTCCACGTGGGTCGGGGCGTGATGCGAGTTGCCATAAGAATACCAGTTCGCTGCCTCGGACAGGCAGGCCCCGAAGTTAAACTTCCCTGCAAATCGTGGAAAAAGCGTGCCTAGAGCCGCGCCGAGTCGACACGAAAGCGGAGGGCTCGGGGGGCCTGCTCTCCAAGCTCCTCCCGCAGGCGCTGCAAAAGGGTCTCCTGCATCAGGTCCAGCTCCTGCGACCAGACTGCGTCCGAGCACTCGACGGTGAGCACTCCGTCCCGCTCGGAGACGGGGCTGGCCACCGCCGCCACGCGCTCTCCGACCGCAGCCGACCAGCCCGCCTGGATCGCGGCCAGAGGAGTGTTCGGGGCAACCCTCCGAAGAGCCGCCTGGAGGGCGTCCGCCGCGGGACGGGGGGCGCGTCGCCTGCTCATGCTGCGGCACTTTCCGTCTGCGGCGGCGGCATCCTCACGACCGACTCGCGGGCGGCGGCGGGGACTGACTCCTCGTCGGCCGCCGTTATCAGCACCTGGCCGCCGTCGGCGAGGCGGGCGACCAGCCGCCCGCGACGGCCGGGGTCGAGCTCGCTCATCACGTCGTCGAGGAGCAGCAGCGGCGTCACCCGGCGGGCCTCCAGCAGCGCCCGCCGCTCGGCGAAGAGGAGGGCAAGGAGGGCGGTCCGCTGCTGCCCCTGCGACCCGTACTTGCGCAGTGCCTTGCCCCCCGCCGAGAGCTTCAGCTCGTCCAGGTGGGGGCCCCAGGAGCTGCGACCGAGGCGGACGTCCTGAGCGCGGCGCTCTTCGAGGCCCGCTCTGATCTCCTCCTCCGAGCCCTTTGCGCGGGGTGCGTACTCGAGGGCGGCCCCATTCAGGTCGAGCTCTGCCGCGGCGGCGGCGAACGGGCCGGCCAGCTCGGCGGCGGCATCCGCCCGCGCCTCGATCAGCGGTGCGGCGGCAGCGGCCATTCCCGCGTCCCAGATCCGCAGGTCCTCCGTGGAGCCGTAGCCGGCGCTCAAGCGCGAGAGCAGCGCGTTGCGCTGGGCGACCGCCTGCCCGTAGCGCTTGCGCAGCTCCGCCCGCGCCGGCCAGCGCGCGGCGATGAAGCCGTCGAGGTGGGCACGGCGCTCCGCGGGCGGGCCCTTCACGAGGGTCAGGCGATCAGGAGCGAACACCGCCACCGGCGGCCGGCTGCGCGCCAGGGTCGCCGGGTCCGCGGGGTTGCCGTCGAGCAGGTGGCGGCGTCCTTCGGTGCGGCTGATCGCGGCGAGCATCGTGTGCTCGATCCCGTCCTCGTCGCGGATCGTCGCTTCGGCGCGGGCGAGGTTGCCGCCGAACGGGATGAGGTCGCGTCGGTCGGTGGTACGAAACGAGCGGCCGGTGAGGGCGAAGTAGAGCGCCTCGATCAGGTTGGTCTTGCCGGTGCCGTTGGGACCGATGACGCTGACGATCCCCGGGGCCAGCTCGACGCGGACGCCCTCGAGGCTGCGCAGCGGCTTTGCCTCGATCGCGGTGACGAGCATGGACCGCTCACCTCGAGCGCGCGGCCATCGCTCAGACGTTGAGGCGGATCGGCATCACCAGGTAGCGGAAGTCGTCGCCTTCCACCGGCTCCAGCAGCCCCGGCCGCAACGGGGAGATCAGCCGCATCAGCACCTCGTCTCCCTGGACGCTTTCGATCCCTTCGCGGAGGAACTCGGGGTTGAACCCGATCTCCAGGGCCTCCCCCTCGAAGGCCGCGGGCATCGTCTCCCGCGCGTCGCCGACGTCTGGCGTCTCCGCCGCCACGGTCAGCTCCCCCGGCTCGAACGAGAGCCGCAGCGGCGCGTTGCGCTGCGCCAGTTGGCTTACCCGGCGGGTGACGTCGAGGAACTCCGAGCGCGGCAGCCGCACGTCGTGCTCGTAGGACTCCGGCAGGAGCTGTCGAAAGTTGGGGAACTGCCCGTCGATCAGCCTCGTCGAGAGGAGGATCGACCCTGCCACGAAGACAGCCTGGTTGGGGAGCAGGGAGATCGAGGTCTCGCCGGCGCCCTCCGAGGAGAGGACCCGTCCCAGCTCCCGCAGCGCCCGCGCCGGGATGTTCGCCTCCAGCTCACCGCCGAGGTCCGACTCCAGCTCGGTCCGTTTGACGGCGAGGCGGTAGGAATCGGTGGCCACCATCGTCATCTCCCTGCCGGTGGCGGTGACGAAGACACCGGTGAGGACCGGCCGCATGTCGTCGCGCGAGGCCGCGCGGGCAACGAGCTCGATGCTCTCTTCCAGAGCGGCCGCCGGAATCTTCAGCGAGCCCTGCTCCTGCGGCTGCGGCAGCTTCGGGAAATCCTCCACCGCGAGCACGCGCAGATGGAAGCTCGAGCCGCCGCTGCGGATCTCGACGTCGCGCTCGGCGTCGCGCAACTGGATTTCCACCGTCGGGTCCGCCAGCGAGCGGGCGACCTCGGCGAAGAGGCGGCCGGGGAGGAGGACGGCACCGCCGGCCTCTACCTCCGCCTCCAGGCTCGTCTCCAGCCCGAGGTCCAAATCGGTGGCGGCCAAGGTGACGCGCCCGTCGGCGGCATTGAGGAGAACGCCCGAGAGGACCTGCGTGGCGGCGCGGGTGGAAACAGCCCGGGAGACAACCGAGAGTTTGGAGACGAGATCTTCGCGTTTAGTCGTGAGCTTCAAGTGATGTGCCTCTGATCTTGCCTTCTTGAGTTGGGTTAGGACCTGTGGAGAAAGTCTGGTTTGCGGGCGATTCGGCAGTGCGCTGCGGATTCCGGCTTGTGGAGAGCACTGTGGAGGGTTGGGGATTCTTACAGCGCGGGCGGCTGTCAGCGCTCGCCGCCGACCGGGTTGTGGATAGCTCCCCGCAACTCCCGGATCTTCTCGGCGAGCTCGGGGTCGTCGTCGAGGCCTGCTTCCACCCGCCGCAGGGAGTTGAGGACGGTGCTGTGGTCGCGGCCGCCGTAGAGGCGCCCGATCTGGGGGAGCGAGAGATCGGTGAGGTCGCGGGTCAGGAAGATCGCCACCTGCCGCGCCCGCAAGGGGGTGGCAGCCCGGCTGGAGCCGACGAGCTCGGCCCGTGAGACCCCGAAGCGCTCGGCCACCCGCTGCTGGATCTCCTCGACGGAGGTGGGGCGTCGGGGACGGACACCGGGGACCACTTCCGCGATCAGCTCCGTGCTCAGCGGTCGCGCCAAAAGCGAGGCGTGAGCGAGGACGCGGGTGAGCGCTCCGTGCAGCTGCCGGACGTTGGCGTCGATCCGGTTCGCGAGCTCGGCGAGCGCGCCGTCGTCGGCGATCTCGACGCCGGCCTCCTCGACGAGACGCCGCAGGACGGTGAGGCGGGTGGCGAGGTTCGGCGGCTCGACCGGGATCGTCAGGCCCCACTCGAAGCGGTCCCGAAGGCGCGATGCCAGAGTCGAGAGCTCGCTGGGGATGCGGTCGGCGGAGAGCACCAGCTGGCTGCCGGACTCGTAGAGGGCGTTGAAGGTATGGAAGAACTCCTCCTCCGTCGCCGGCTTCCCCTGGAGGAACTGGACGTCGTCGATGAGGAGGACGTCGATGTCGCGGTAACGCGCCTTGAAGCCGTCGCTGCCCGAGGACTTCAGCGCCGCCACGAACTCGTTCGTGAAGGACTCCGCGGTCGTGTAGCGGACGCTGAGGGCGGGAGCGTTGTCGCGCAGGTAGTTGGCGATCGCGGCCAGGAGGTGGGTCTTCCCCAGCCCCGGCGGCCCGTGCAGGAAGAGGGGGTTGTAGGCCTCCGAGGGGGCCTCGGCGACGGCCAGGGCGGCCCCGTGGGCGAGCCGGTTGCCGGGGCCGATGACGAAGCGCTCGAAGGTGTAGCTGGGGTTCAGCTCGGGGTGCGGCTCGAGCTGCAGATCGATGCCGTGGGGCTGGGCGAAGCTGACCTGGCGCAGCGGCGAGTCGATCTCCGCCAGAGCTTCGGCGATCAGTGCGCTGTAGCGACGCTCGGCCCAGGCGCCGATGCCCTCGGGGGCCGCGAGGTAGAGCGTTTCTCCATCTACCCCCGCCGCTTCCAGCGGATCCAGCCAGAGGCGGTACGTCGACTCCGGGACCGAAGCCCGGAGGCGCTCCTGAGCTGCCTGCCAGAGGGCATCGAGTTCGTTTCTTGGAGTGTCATCGGGCACCGGGCGGCGACCATAGCGCCGTGCCTGGCGAGGCAGCCAGGGGGCGTCGCAAATCCCGCAGAAAAGATTTTCGGCGCCGTCCGTATACTCCGCCGCGATGAAGCGCACCTACCAGCCAAAGAAGCGGAAGCGGGCGAAGACCCACGGCTTCCGCGCCCGCATGAGCACCCGCGGCGGCCGTGCCGTCCTCAAGCGTCGCCGGCGCAAAGGCCGCAAGCGCCTTACCCCCTGATCGAGATGCCGCACGCGCTCGCGCGGCCGGGCATCTGATGGCACCGAAACGGCGGCGCCTCTCGCGCAGCGGCGAGTTCGACCGTGTCTATCGCGACGGCTCTTCGCACGCGACGCGATACCTCGTGCTCTACACGTTCCCGCGCAAGGAGGAGGATCGCGAGGAGGTTCGCCTGGGCGTCTCGGTCAGCCGCAAGGTGGGGGGCGCTGTCAGCCGCAACAAGGTGAAGCGGGTTCTGCGGGAGGCTTTCTGGGCGCTCGCCGACCGTCTTCCCCCCCGACATGACTTCGTGATCGTCGCCCGTGCCGACATCAACGACCTGATCGAGAAGGGCGGGATGGAGGGCGTCAAGGAGAACCTCGAAGAGGCGCTGGCGAAGGTTCGTTCCACGTGAAACGACCCCGGCCCTCTCCTTGCGAGCGTTCCACGTGAAACGGGTGATCCTGGCACCGGTCCGGGTCTATCAGCGCTGGGTCTCACCGGCTCTTCCCCGCCGCTGTCGCTACGAGCCGACCTGCTCGGCCTACGCTGTCGAGGCAATCGAGCGGTTCGGCGTGATCCGGGGCTTTCTGCTCGCCGGATGGCGGATTCTCCGCTGCAACCCCTTCAGTCACGGCGGCTTCGACCCCATCCCCGATAGATTCACGCTCCGCACCGGCCCCGTCCACCCGGCCGAGTACCACCGCACCCACTCGTGATCCTCCCCGCCGCCAACATCCTGCAGCCGCTGATCGACTTTGCGAACTCGGTCCTGCAGTTCTTTCACAACAACGTCGGCCTCAGCTGGGGGATGTCGATCATCGCCCTCACCGTGGTCACGAGGGCGGTCCTGATCCCGCTCACCTACAAACAGCTCAAAGGGATGCGGGCGCTGCAGGCGCTGCAACCGCAGATCAAAGAGATGCAGGAGAAGTTCAAAAACGACAAACAGCGCATGCAGCAGGAAATGATGCGCATCTACAAAGAGAACAAAGTCAACCCCTTTGCCTCCTGCATCCCGCTGGTCGCGCAGCTGCCGGTCTTCTTCACCCTCTTCAACGTCCTCCGGCACGAGCTTCCGGAAGACATCGGCTGCGAAGCCGGCCATTGCGCAAGCAAGGCCGGCTTCCTCTTCATCGAAGACCTGACCGCCAAGGCGCATGGCGGCGAACTCGCGGTCCTGCTGGTCCTCTATATCGGCACTCAGCTGATCTCGGGGATGGTGATGTCGATGTCGGCAGACAAAAGCCAGCGGACGATGATGTTCGTGCTGCCGCTGATCTTCGTCCCCTTCATCCTCAACTTCCCGGCGGGCCTGATCCTCTACTGGATCACCACCAACATCTGGACGATCGGGCAGCAGTACGTGATCCGGCAGGTGGTGCCGGTGCCGGTCCTGGCGACGCCGGAGGGCGCCGCCGCCGCTCGAGCGGCGAAACCGCCTCCGCCTCCGCCGAAAAAAAAGAAGAAGCGTCGCTAGGGAGCTGGCGCCCGCGGCTCAGCCGCGCGGGCGCTTCTTGGCCATCCCCGCTCGCCGCGGCAGGCCGGCCGGCGTCGGCCCCGTCTTGCGGATCACGTGAAGGTGGCGGTGCTCGCTACCGGCGCGGTCGCCGACGTCGAGGATCTCTTCGGGCTCCATAGCCAGCGCCGCCGAGGCGTTGCGAAGCTGCCCCTCCTCATCCGCGTCCCGCCTTCCCTTCCAGGCGACGAGGACGCCGTCCGGTTCAAGGAGGGGCGACGCCAGCTCGGCGAGGGTCGAGAGGCGGCCGACAGCGCGGGCGGTGGCGGCGTCATAGGCCTCGCGGCCCTCGCCGCGAGCCAGATCCTCGGAGCGCAGGTTGCGAACGGAAGCGTTCGGAATGCCGGCCTCCTTCGCCGCCCGGCCGATGAACTCGCACTTGCGCCCGACCGACTCGACGAGGTCCACCCGGGCCTCCGGCAGCGCCACCGCCAGCACCAGGCCCGGGAAGCCCGCTCCGGCGCCGATGTCGGCGATTCGTCTGGCCGCTCGCAGCTCGGGCACCTCGAGCCCCGTCAGGCTGTCGACCACATGCACCAGCCAGGCCCGCTCGTCGACGACCGAACTGACCGACGCTCGCTCTTCCCCGAGCAGGTCGAGGACGATCTGCAGCCGCCGCCGCGCTCCTTCGTCCAGCGCCGCCGAGCCCTCGCGGCTCACTCGGGCAGCAGCGGCGCGACGATCACGCAGCGACGGGGCTCGTCCCCCTCGCTGTACGTCTCGACCCCGGAACGGTCTTTCAGCCGTTCGTGGACGACCCGTCGTTCCTGGGCGCTCATCGGGTCCATCTCGACGACGCTGTTGTTGCCGAGGGCCTGTTCGGCAGCGCGGTCGGCGCGGCTCTCCAGCGTCTCCCGGCGCCGCTCGCGGTAGCCGGCGGCGTCGACGATCACGCGCTTGCGCTCGCGGAAACCGCGAAAAGCGGCCTGGTAACAGAGCAGCTGCAGGGCGTCAATCGTCTGCCCGCGCTTGCCGATCAGCAGGCCGTAGTCATCCTCGCCCTCGACCGTCAGCAGGATCCGCTCGTCGTCCTCGTCGACGACGACCTCGCCGTCGAGGTCCAGCTCGTCGAGGACTCCCTCGACGAGCTCCTGGGCGCGCTCGGCGGGGCTATCGGGCCAGTCGAAGCTCTCGGGCACGGGCAGGAGGCTATCCGACCGCCTGAAAACGCGCCGGGAATGCACCATCTAGGCTGGGCTCGATGGGCAAGGTCTACGCCGTCGCAAACCAGAAGGGCGGGGTCGGGAAGACGACCACCGCGGTCAACCTCGCCTCCTGCGCGGCCGCCGAGGGCCACCAGACGCTCCTCGTCGACCTCGACCCCCAGTGCAATGCGACGGTCGCCCTCGGCGGTGGGCGGGACCTGCACCCTTCCTCCTACGACTGCCTCACCGGCGACACCTCGGTCGCCGAGGCGGCGCGGCCGGCGGGTCCGGACAACCTCTGGCTCGTCCCCGCCAGCCGCGATCTCGCCGGCGCCGCGGTCGAGCTGCCGCGAATCCAGGGATCGGAGACGCGCCTGCGCGAGCGTCTGGGGCCTGTCCGGGAGCGCTTCGCCGTGACCTTGCTCGACTGCCCGCCGTCCCTCGGCCCGGTGAGCGTCAACGCCCTGACGGCGGCCGACCGGGTGATCGTGCCGGTGCAGGCCGAGTACCTGGCGCTCGAGGGCCTCGTCCAGTTTCTGGAAACGCTGGGGCTCATCAGGCGTGAGCTGAACCCTCGACTAGAGGTTTCGGGTCTGTTGATCACGATGCACGACGAGCGCACCCGCCTCGCCCAGGACGTCGAGGCGGAGCTGCGCGAGCACTTCGACGGGATGGTCTTCGAGACGGTCATTCCCCGCAGCGTCCGAGTCGCCGAGTCGCCGAGCTATGGTCTGCCCGTGACCGAGCACGCGCCCTCGTCCCATGGTGCGGTCGCCTACCGCGCCCTCTCCAAGGAGCTCGCAAGCCGTGGCTAGCGGCCGCCGTGGGATCGGCCGCGGCCTGGCCGCGATCCTCCCCGAATCGGAGGGCACCGACGCCGGCGAGCTGCGCGAGCTCCCCGTTTCGCTGATCAAGCCGAACCCCTCGCAGCCGCGGACCAAGTTCGACCCCGAGGCGCTGGCGGCGCTGGCGGCCTCGATCGAGGCGACCGGGGTCGTGCAGCCGCTGCTGGTCCGTCCCCTCCCCGACGGCAGCTACGAGCTGGTGGCCGGCGAGCGGCGCTGGCGGGCAGCTCGGCAGGCGGGGGTCGACAAGGTGCCGGCGGTGGTGCGGGACCAGGCCGAGGCGGAGCGGCTGCAGGCGGCGTTGATCGAGAACATGGTCCGCGAGGACCTCAACCCGGTCGAGGAGGCGCGGGCCTGTGCGGCGCTGGTCGAGGAGCTGGGGCTGACCAAAGAAGACCTGGCGAAGCGGGTCGGCCGCAGCCGCCCCGCCGTCTCCAACCTGATCCGCCTGCTCGAGCTTCCCGACGAGGCGCTGGAGCTGCTCGAGTCCGGCGACCTGAGCGAGGGCCACGGCAGAGCCCTGCTGGGCGTCCCCGGCAACGACGTCCGCCGCCGCCTGGCGCGGGACGCGGCCCGAGCCGGCTGGTCCGTCCGCGAAACCGAGGAGAGGGTTCGGCTGGCCAGCCAGCCGAAAGCGAGGCCCCGGCGCGCAGCAGCGCACCCGGATGCGATCGCCGCCCTACGCGACGCCGCCGACGCCCTGGAGGAGGCGATCGGGCACGAAGTCACCGCGCGGGCGAAAGGGGAGGGGATCGTCGCCGAGCTCCGCTTCGACGACGTTCGCGACGCCCACGCCTTGGCGCGCCGCCTGCGGAAGCGCTCCTCCTGAGCGTCCGCCGCAGACCGCTCGCCGCACCGCCGCTATCATCGCCGTCCCCGGGCGATTAGCTCAGTTGGTTAGAGCGCGTCTCTGATAAGGACGAGGTCCCTGGTTCGAATCCAGGATCGCCCACTCGACTCAGCCTCGATTTGGCGCCCTCTCAGAGCGGGTAGAAGCTCGACCTATACTTGCCATGCGAACTAGGCCCGGGAGCTTTCTCTTGCAGCAGATGCAGATCTATGGCGTCAGCTTCGACATGGTCGGCAAGCAGCCGATCGTGCTCTTGAAGACCGTCGACGGCAATCGCTTCCTGCCGATCTGGATCGGTCATCCCGAGGCGGCGGCGATCCTGATGAAGCTGCAGGGAGCCTCGACGCCGCGGCCGATGACGCACGATCTGCTCTCCGACGTGCTCGAGAACCTCGACGCGAAGTGCGAGCGGGTGGCGGTCACCGAACTGCGCGACAACACCTTCTACGCCTCGATCACGGTCTCGGTCGGCGGCTCGGAGATCGAGATCGACTCGCGCCCCTCCGACGCCCTCGCCCTCGCGGTCCGCGTCGCCGCGCCGATCTTCGCGGCCGAGGAGGTCATCGAGGAGTCGGCGATCGAGTTCGAGCACGAGGTCGAGGACACCGAGGAAGTCGTCGACAAGTTCAAAGAGTTCCTCGACGAAGTAACCCCCGAGGACTTCGCCCAGGGCGATTCCTAGGGCTGCAAAGCGGCGCATCCCGCTTGGTCTGAGAAGCTCAGGGAACGGGAGTTAGGGCCAAGTCGAGGATCCGCTCGACCAGCTGCTCGAACGAGAGACCGGCGGCCTCGGCCGCCTGAGGAAGGAGGCTGGTGTCGGTCAGGCCGGGGATCGCGTTGGCCTCGAGCAGCCAGGGGCCCTCGTCGTCGAGGATCAGGTCGATGCGGGCGAAGCCGGAGCAGCCGAGGGCGCGGTATGTGCCGAGCGCGGCTTCGGTGACGGCCCGCTCCTCCTCGGCGGTGAGGTCCGCGGGGCAGACGAAGCGGGTGCGGCCGATCTCGTAGCGCGCCTCGAAGTCGTAGCGGTCGCCCTCGAGCAGGATCGCCTCGACCACCGGCAGCGGCCTGTCGCCGAGGACGCTGACGGCGAGCTCACGGCCGTCGACGAAGCGCTCGAGCAGGACCCGGTCGTCGTAGCTGAAGGCGGAGACCAGGGCCTGCGGGACCTCGTTCGGCGAGCGGGCGAACCTGACGCCGAGCGAGGAGCCGCCGCGGCTCGGCTTCACCACCAGCGGGAAGCCCAGCGTCTCCTCCAGCCGCCCGAGCGCGTCGCCGGCGCCGAACTCGCGGAAGGCCGTCTGGTTGAAGGCGAACCAGTCGGGGGTCGGCAGTCCGGCCTCGTCGATCGCGTCCTTCCCTTGGACCTTGTCCATGCAGCGCGCGCAGGCGGCGGCGCTCGGGCCGGTGAAGGGGATGCCGAGGATCTCCAGCAGCTCCTGCACGGTGCCGTCCTCGCCGCCGGCCCCGTGCATGGCGACGAAGGCGACGTCCGGCGGCTCGGTGCCCAGGCGCTTGACGAGGTCGGGGCCGACGTCGATCGCCTGTACCTCGTGCCCGAGGCGCTCCAGCGCATCCTCGACCCGCGCTCCCGAGCGCAGCGAGACGCCCCGCTCCAAGGACCGGCCGCCCTTGAGGACGGCGACCCTCATGCCCCCTCCGCCTTGCGGAAGGGGACCACGTTCGGCCGCGGCTCCTCCGCCGGTTGCGGCACGCGGTGTTCGCCGGTCAAGGTGCCGTAGAGCGCGACCTGCTCCCCGATCACCTCGCCGATCCGGCGGACGCCCTCGCGGATCTCCTCCGCGTTGACGCCGGAGAAGTTGAGCCGCATCGAGTGGCGGCCGCGGCCGTCGACGTAGGCGGCCTGCCCCGGGACGAAGGCGACGTCGGCGCGCAGCGCCTTCGCCAGCAGGTCGCTGGTGTCGATGTAGTCGGGCAGGGTCGCCCAGATGAAGAGCCCGCCCTCGGGCTCGGTCCAGGTCGCCTCGGCCGGGAAGTCGTTCCGCAGCGCCTCGAGCATCACGTCGCGGCGCTCGCGGTAGATCTCGACCAGGTCGTCGATGTAGCGCTGCCAGCGCCGTTCGGCGAAGTACTCGCGGACGAAGTACTGGGTCAGCGTCGAGGTGCAGAGGTCGGTCGCCTGCTTGCCGAGGACGATCTTCTCCAGCACCGGCGGCGGCGCCACGGTCCAGCCGAGGCGGATGCCGGGGGAGAGGATCTTCGAGAAGGTGCCGAGGTAGATGACGAAGTCGCCGCCGTCGAGCTGGTAGAGCGGCGGCATCGGCTCTCCCCCATAGCGGAGCAGGCCGTAGGGGTTGTCCTCGACCACGAGGATCTCGTTCGCCCGCGCGAGGTCGACCAGGCGCCGCCGCCGCTCGAGCGACATCGTCACCCCGGCCGGGTTCTGGAAGCTCGGCACCGAGTAGATGAACTTCGGCCGCCGCCCCTCAGCGCGCAGCTCGCCGAGGAGGCGCTCGAGCACGTCGATGTCCATCCCGTCCTCGTCGCATTCGACCTGGACCACGTCGGCCTGGTAGCTGCAGAAGACCGGCACCGCTCCGGGGTAGGTCGGCGCCTCGCAGATGACGACGTCGCCGGGATCGACCAGCGTCTTGGTCACGAGGTCGATGCCCTGCTGGCCGCCGGTGGTGATGATGATGTCGTCGGGGTCGGGGAGCATCCCCTCGGCTCCCATGACCTCGAGGATGCAGTCCTTGGTCTCCTCGAAGCCCTCGGTCGGCCCGTACTGCAGCGCTTCCGCCGCCGACTCCTGGGCGATCCTCGTCATCTGGGCGGCGAAGCTCTGCGGCGGGAAGGTCGAGGTGTCGGGGAGGCCGCCGGCGAGCGAGATCACTTCCGGGCGCGCGGTCACCGCCATCAGGTCGCGCATCGCCGAGGAGCGCATCACCGTGGTCCGCTCGGCGAACAGCCCGGCGTAGCGCTCGAGGTCGCGGGTGCCGGCGTGGGAGCGCCTTCGGTGAGTCGGCTCGGGTACTTCTGCCATCCGTGCAAGTGTGGCGGATCGACGCGGGCCCGTCGCGGTTGGTTAGGTTTCGGGCGTGGACTTCCTCACCGACCTCGGCATCGGCATCGCGATCGGCATGCTCGCCGGCACCACCGGCACGCACGGCTCCGCCCGCGGCCGGATGACGATCCTCGCCGCGGTGATCGGCCTCGTCGCCGGCTTCCTGATCGGCGGGATCGTCGGCGCGCTCGTGACCGCGGTGGGTGCCGCACTGGGCTGCATCGTGATCAGCGACCTCGTCCACGGCGCCAGCCGCCGTGAGGGCAGCGGCGGCGCCGCGCTCGCCTTCCTCGTCGCTCTGGCGGCGGTGGTGGTGATCGCGCTGGCGCTGCTGGTCGCGCCGGCGGTAATCGTCGTGATCCTGGCCCTGGCCTGGCTGGGCATCTCCCGCCACCGCCGCGCCCAGCGCAAACACGCCGGCCTCCGCGTCCTCCGCTAGCCGCAGCCCTCGGACCGCGCCCGGCGGCAGGGCATCATTCGACCCCATGGCGGCTGCGAAGAAGCTCGTCCTCACCTACGTCGACTCGCTGCGGACCGACATGCTCGAACGCGCGATCGACGAGGGGCGGGCGCCGACCTTCGGCGCCCTTGTCGAGCGCGGCGTCCTCGTCCCGGACTGCGTTTCCAGCTTCCCCTCGGTGACCCCGGTCGCCAGCGCCGAGATCGCCACCGGCGTCGGCGCCGACCGCCACTGGATCAGCGGCATGAACTGGTACCACCGGCTCGAGCGGCGCTACGTCGAGTACGGGTCTTCGTTCGAGGCGAGCCGCGCCTTCGGGATCTTCCGCGCCCTCTACGACCTCGTCTACAACATGAACCTCGGCCACCTCAGCCCCGAAGTGGAGACGATCTTCGAGAGCCTGGAAGACGGCGGGCAGCGGACGGCCTGCACGCCGTTCCTGATCTACCGCGGCCGCCGCCGTCACGAGGTCTCGCTCGACGGCCTGCTGCGGCGGGCGGTCGATGCGACGAAGCTGAAGTTCCACCACCACACCTGGGGGCCGAGCGATCTCTTCTACGGCGACCTCTACGCCAGCCGAGAGGTGCCCTGCCGCTCGACCTCGATCCCCGGCAACCGCGACGGCTACGCGGCCTGCTGCGCGGCCGAGCTGATGAAGCAGGACCTCTACGACTTTCTCCTCCTCTCGCTGCCCGACAACGACCACTACTCGCACGAGCACGGACCGGAGGCGACGGTCGAGTCGATCGCCAAGGCCGACCGCGCTTTCGCCACCTACGCGGAGGAAGCCGGCGGGCTCGACGAGTTCCTCGAAGGCCACGCGGTGATCCTGCTCGCCGACCACTCGCAGACCGACGTCCACCGCGGCCTGCCGCTGGCGGAGCTGCTCAGCGCCGAGTGGTCCGTGCTGCAGCCTTCCGAGGAGCGGCCGGAGCGCTCGCAGCTGGCGGTCAGCCCGACCGGCCGCGCCGCCCATGTCTACCTGCTGCCGGGGGAGGGGGCGCGAGCCGAGCCGGCGGAGGTGGCGGCGCGGCTCGGCGTGATCGAGGGGGTCGAGCTGGTCTGCCACCTCGAGGGAGAGGACGGGATGCCGGTGGTGCGTGAGAGCCCGGGGATGCCGTTGGCCGACGGCGAGTGGGCGGTGGTCGAGCGGGGTGAGTGCGTGCTGAGGTTCCGGCCGCGGGGCGAGGTCGGCGACCTGCGCGGCGGCAGCTGGGAGGTCGAGGGGGACCTCGCCGCGCTGGAGGCCTCGGTCGAGGGCGGGCGGCTGCGCAGCGAGACCTATCCGGACCCGCTGGCGCGGGTCTGGTCGGCGCTGGCGGCGCCGCACGCCGGCGACTTCCTCGTCTCGCTCGCGCCGGGTTTCGAGGCGGTCGACTGGGGCGGCGTCTCCCATGCCGGCGGCGGCAGCCACGGGTCCCTGCACGCCGGCGACTCGCTCGGCCCGTTGCTCTTCGTCGGCTGCGGGCCGGAGTCGGCGGACGAGCGCGAGCAATGGTCGTTGCGCGACGTGGCGCCGATCGTCCGCGAGCACTTCGGGGTGGCGGCGCCGGCTTGAGGGGTGCGACCTTCCTCCTCGCGCTGCTGGCCGGGCTGACGCTCGCGGCTTCCACGGTGCCCGGGGCGAGCGCGGCGGAAGCGACGAAACGGATCACTTCGGCGGAAGCGATCGCCGCCG
>DASTAR010000003.1:0-14279 GCA_035712505.1 Solirubrobacterales bacterium | reverse complement strand
AGCTGTGAGGGGGGCTTCGGACGCTCCGTGGACCTCGGACCGCGCCACAAGAGGCTGCTACGGGCCTACACCTCGATGACGACCGGCAGGACCATCGGGCGGCGGCGGAGGCGCTGCCAGGTGAATTTGCCGATCGCCTCGTGGAGGTCTTCCTCGATCAGGTTGGCCTCGCGGTTGCCGTTGTTGGCAGCTTCGTCGAGCACGTCTTCGACCAGGTCCTTGAGGTCTTCGACCAGGGCGCCGGCTTCGTCGAGGAAGGCGACTCCGCGGAAGATCACCTCCGGGTCGGCGACGATGGTGCCGTCGTCGCCCCCGACCGTCGCGACGACGATGAAGATGCCGTCGGCGGAGATCTCCCGCCGGTCGCGCAGGGCGGCGTCGTCGGGCTCGCCGATGTTGACCCCGTCGACGTAGATGACCCCGGCGTGGATGTCACCGCCGAATGCGGCACCGTCGCCGTCGATCTCCAGCGGCAGGCCGTTGCGGCCCTGGAAGATGTGATCGCACTCGATCCCGACTGATTCGGCCAGTTCCGCGTGCAGGCGCAACCGCTTGTAATCGCCGTGGACCGGTATCACGTAGCGCGGCTTGGTCAGGTTCAGCATCAGCTTCAGCTCCTCCTGCCAGCCGTGGCCGGAGGCGTGGATCGGCGCGTCCTTGGCGGTGATCACGGTGGCCCCGATCTCGTAGATGCGGTCGATCGTCTCGTTGACGGCACGCTCGTTGCCGGGCACCGGGGTCGCCGAGAAGACGACGGTGTCGCCGGAGTGCAGCTGCACGTCGCGATGGTCGTTGTTGGCCATCCGCCGCAGCGCCGAGAGCGGCTCGCCCTGGCTGCCGGTCGAGATCACGACGACCTTCTCGTCCGGAAAGTCCTCGATCTCCCGCGGCTGGATGAAGATCCCGTCGGGTGCTTTCGCCAGGCCGAGGTTGGAGGCGATGTTGAAGTTCTTGCGCATCGAGCGCCCGACCAGCGCCACCTTGCGGTCGAGCCGGGCGGCGGCGTCGATCACCTGCTGGACGCGGTGGATGTTCGAGGCGAAGGAGGTGACGATGATCCGGCCCTTGCAGCGGGAAAACTGCTGCAGCAGCGCCGGGCCGACGGCCGACTCCGAGGGCGCCACCCCCGGTCGGTCGGCGTTGGTCGAGTCGCCGCAGAGCAGCAGCAGCCCGTCCTTGCCGAGCTCGGCCAGCCGCGAGACGTCCGCGGGGCGGCCGTCGACCGGAGTCTGGTCGAACTTGTAGTCGCCGGTCATCAGGACCGAGCCCAGCTCCGTCGAAAGCAGCACCGCCCGCATGTCGGGGATCGAGTGCGCGAGGTGGATCAGCTCGAGCCCGAACGGGCCGGCCTGCACCCTCTCCCCCGGCGGCAGCTCCTGCAGCGGGGCGCTCTCGCCGAGCTTGTGCTCGTCGAGCTTGGACCGCACCATCCCGATCGTCAGCAGGCCGCCGTAGATCTTCGGCGGCATCCCGATCTCTTTGAGGACGTAGGGCAAGGCCCCGACGTGGTCCTCGTGGCCGTGGGTGAGGACGATCGCCTCGATGTCGTCGGCGCGGTCGCGCAGGTAGGAGAAGTCCGGGAGCACGAGGTCGATCCCGTGCATCTCGGCGGTCGGGAACATCAGCCCCGTGTCGACGACGACGATGCGGCCGTCGTACTCGATCACGGTCATGTTCTTGCCGATCTCACCGAGGCCGCCCAGGGGCAGCACTCGCAGTTTGCTTGGCACTAGTGGTTACTCACTCTCTTCGTAGGGAAGGTCTAATTGGCCACCGCGACGCCGGCGGCATCGAGACCCGCCCTGATGGCGGCTCTCTGCCCCTCGTCAGCGGACACCATCGGAAGTCGCAGCCGGTCCTCGCAGAGCCCCAGCATCGCCAGGGCCGCCTTCAGAGGGATCGGGTTGGTGGTGACGGAGGTGGCCTCGTAGACCGGCGTGATCTCGGCGTCGATCTCCCGCGCCCGCTCGAGATCGCCGGCCTGCGCCGCCTCCCACATCTCGCGCATGCGGGCGCCGACGATGTGCGAGGCGACGCAGATGCCGCCTCCGCCGCCGAACTCGAGGACGCGCAGGAAGGTGTTGTCGTTGCCGGCCAGCACGGTGAGGCCCTCGACCGGCCCGAGCTCGGCGTCGTTGGCCTGCTTGACGGCGACGATGTTCTCGACCTGTCCCAGTTCCCCGAGCAGCTCGGGACCGGCGTTGACGATCACCCGCGAGGGGATGTTGTACATCACCATCGGCAGCTCGGGAACGGCCGCCGCGACCGTCTCGAAGTGGGCGCGGATGCCCGCCTCGTTGGGCTTGTTGTAGTAGGGGACGACGACCAGCGAGGCGTCGGCGCCGGCATCCGCGGCCATCCTCGTCAGCTCGCACGAGTGCCGGGTGTCGTTGGTGCCGGTGCCGCAGACCACCAGCACCTCCTCCCCCACCTCGGCCCGCACCGCCTGCAGCAACTCGATCTCCTCCCCGTCGGTCAGCGTCGGGCACTCGCCGGTGCTCCCGGCGACCACCAGCCCGTGCGAGCCGTGCTCGAGGAGGTGCGCCGCCAAGCGCCGCGCCGCATCGTGATCGACCCTTCCGTCCGCGTCGAACGGGGTCGCCATCGCGGTCAGAACTCCCTTGATCTCCTTCATCGCTTCCAGCCTAGAGCAACTTCTCGAGCCCGACCGTGAACCGGTCGGGCAGGTCGGCGACCTTGCGGCAGGCGAGGACGACGCCGGGCATGAAAGAGCGGCGGTCGATCGAGTCGTGGCGGAGCGCCAGCGTCTGTCCGACTCCGCCGAAGATCACTTCCTGGTGGGCGACGAGGCCGGGCAGGCGAACCGAGTGGATCGGCTGGTGGACGTTGCCGCCGGCCCCGTCGATCAGCTCCTGCGTCCGCTTCGCCGTGCCCGACGGCGCGTCCAGCTTGCCGTCGTGGTGGAGCTCGACGATCTCGCACTCCGGCATATGCCTCGCGATCGTCTGCGAGACCTCCATCATCAGGACCGCGCCGATCGCGAAGTTGGGCGCCACGAAGCAGTTGGCGTTCGACGCCTCGGCCGCCGCGCGGGCGGCCGCGAGGTCGAAGCCGGTGGTGCCGACGACGGCGTGGACGCCGGCCTCCAGGCACGCCTTCACGTTGGCGAGAGCCGTGTCTGGGACGGTGAAGTCGACGACGACGTCGGCCTCGCCCAGCACCTCGCCCAGCTCGGTGCCGAGCGCTGGATCGGCCCGGCCCGTCAGCTCCAGCCCCTCGGCCTCCTCGACCGCTTCGCAGACGGTCGCGCCCATCTTCCCGGCCGCCCCCGCGACCGCGACCCGCGTCATGCGGCGACCAGGGCGTCGCTGACGGGCGCCAGCGCAGCTCGGAAGCGGTCTTCGTCGGCGCCGACGCAGGCGGCCGAAAGGCGCTCGGCGCCGTACAGCTCGGCCGCAAGCGCGGTCAGGTCGTCGACTTCGATCGCGTCGACCTTGGCCAGCATCTCGTCGAGCGTTTCGATCGGCAGGTCGAAGAGGGTCGCCCGGGAGATCCGGGTCATCCGCGCAGCGGTCGACTCCGAGGACAGCACCAGCCGCCCCTTGACGCTCTCCTTCGCCCGCAGCAGCTCCTCCTCGGAGACCGGCTCGGAGCGCAGCCTCGCCATCTCCCTGCCGATGATCGAGCATGCCTCTTCCACGTTGTCCTCACGGGTGCCGACGTAAGTGGCGACGAGGCCCTGGTCGGTGAACTGCTCGTTGTAGGAGCCGACCGAGTAGGCGAGGCCGCGCTTCTCGCGCACCTCGCGGAAGAGGCGCGAGGAGGTGCTGCCGCCGAAGATCGCGTCCAGCACGGCGAGCGGAAAGCGCCGCTGGTCGTCGCGCCGCAGCCCCGGCGCCCCGAAGCAGATGTGGTACTGCTCGGTCTCCTTGGCGAGGAAGCAGAGGCGGGAATCGCCCTCCAGGGAAGCCTCCCGCAGCGCCCCGTTGCCCTCTGCCGGCGGCCGCACCAGCCGCTGCGCCAGCGCAACGATGCGCTCGTGGTCCAGGTGGCCGGAGGCGCCGACGACGATCTGCGGTGCGGTGTAGTGGGCCCGGCGGTAGGCCTCGATGTCCGGAACCGGGACCGAGGCGATCACCTCCGCCTCCCCGAGGACCCGGCGGCCGAGCGGGTGCTCGCCGAAGACGGCCTCTGCGAGGACGTCGTGGACGCGGTCCTGCGGCTCGTCGTCGTACATCGCGATCTCCTCGATCACCACCTGCCGCTCGGAGTCGATGTCGGGATAGGTCGGGGCCAGGAGCATCTCCGCCAGGAGGTCGAAGACCTCCTCGGTGTGCTCGTCGAGGAACCGCGCGTGCAGGTGGGTCGTCTCCTTGCCCGTGGCGGCGTTGACGGATGCGCCCAGCCCGTCGAAGCGCTCGGAGATCTCGATCGCCGAGTAGCGGGCGGTCCCCTTGAACAGCAGGTGCTCGAGGAAGTGCGAGACCCCGGCCTGCACCGGGGTCTCGTTCCTGGAGCCGGTGCGGACCCAGAGCCCGAGCGCCACGGACCGGACCGAGGGAACCTCCTCGGTCACGACCCGGACGCCCGAGTCCAGGGTGGTGAGCTTCGCCCCGCTCAACTAGCCGCGACGCTCGCGTTCACGCCCACGGCCACCGCGGTCGCGATCCCGGCCCCGACCGCCGCGGTCGCCGCCGTTGCGCCGACCGCCGTCGCCGGAACCGACCGAAGCCAGTTCCTCGGGCGACTTGCCCGCGATCGAGGGGTCGTCGGTGAGGCGCAGGCCGATCCGGCCGCGCTCCTTGTCGACCTCGACCACGGTGACGTCGATCTCCTCGCCGGCCTTGAGGACGTCGTCGACGGAGTCGACCCGCTCGCCCGGCTTCACGTTGGAGATGTGAAGCAGGCCGTCGGTTCCCTTGACGAGCTCGACGAAGGCGCCGAAGGTGGTCGTCTTCACGACCTTGGCGCTGTCGTAGCGGTCGCCGATCTCGGCCTCCTTGGTCATCGAGTTGATGCGGGACACCGCGCCCTCGACCAGTTCGCCGGTCGGCGCGTAGATCCGCACCGTGCCGTCGTCCTCGACGTCGATCTCCGCCTCGAACTCCTCGCAGAGGGCGCGGATCGTTTCGCCGCCTTTGCCGATGACCGCCCCGATCTTCTCCGGGTCGATCTTGATCGACTCGATCGCCGGCGCGTGCACGGACAGCTTCTCCCGCGCCCCGTCGATCGCCTCAGCCATCTTGCCGAGGATGAACTGGCGGCCCTTGTTGGCCTGCTCCAGCGCGTCCCGGAGGATGTCGAAGGTGACGCCGGTGATCTTGATGTCCATCTGCAGGGCGGTGATGCCCTCGGCGGTGCCGGCGACCTTGAAGTCCATGTCGCCGAGGTGGTCCTCGACGCCGGCGATGTCGGTGAGGACGATGTAGTCGTCGCCCTCTTTGATCAGGCCCATCGCGACGCCGGCGACCGGTGCGGTGACCGGGACGCCCGCAGCCTGCAGCGCCATCGAGGAGGCGCAGACCGAGCCCATCGACGAGGAGCCGTTTGACTCGAGCGTCTCGGAGACGACGCGGATCACGTACGGGAACGACTCTTCGTCCGGGATCGTCGCCACCAGGGCGCGCTCGGCGAGGGCGCCGTGGCCGATGTCGCGGCGCTTCGGGCCGCGCATGAAGCCGGCCTCCCCGACCGAGAAGGGCGGGAAGTTGTAGTGGTGCCAGAACCGTTTGGTGGTCTGCAGGCCGAGCGTGTCGATCCGCATGTCCATCCGGGTCGTGCCGAGGGCGACGTTGGAGAGGATCTGGGTCTCGCCGCGGGTGAAGAGCGCCGAGCCGTGCACGCGGGGGGCGATGTCGACCTCGGTCTCGATCGGCCGGATCTCGTCCTGGGCGCGACCGTCGGGGCGCTTCTTCTCGACCGCGATCGCCTTGCGGATCGTGTCCTTCTCGATCGCGTCGATCGCCGCCTTGACCTCGGCGACGCGGTCCTCGTCGACCTCGCCCTCCTCATGGGGGACGGCGTAGTGGCCGACGACCTCGTCCTTGACCTTGTCGATCGCCTCGTAGCGCTCGAGCTTGCCCTCGGTGGCGATCGCGTCGACCAGCGCCTGCCCGTGGGAGGCGCGGATCTCGCTCAGCAGGGCCTCGTCGATCTGCGGGGCCTCGATCTCCAGCTTCTCCTTGCCGGCCTTCTCCTGCAGCTCCGCCATCGCGGCGCAGAGCTTTTTGATCTCGCTGTGGGCGATGTCGAGGGCGTCGAGGATCTCGGCCTCGGTGACGCCGCTGGCGCCGGCCTCGACCATCAGGATCGCCTCGCTGGTGCCGGCGACGATCAGGTCGAGTTCGAGCTCCTCGTGCGTCTCCTCCGGCGGGTTGACGACGAAGTCGCCCTCGTGCTTGCCGATGCGGACGGCACCGACGTGGGCGGCGACCGGGACCGGCGAGATCGCCAGCGCCGCGGAGGCGCCGTTCATCGCCAGGATGTCGTAGGGGTTGACCTGGTCGACCGACATCGGGATCGCGACCAGCTGGGTCTCGTAATGCCAGCCCTTGGGGAAGAGCGGGCGGATCGGGCGGTCGATCATCCGCGCGGTCAGCGTCGCCTTTTCGCCGGAGCGCCCCTCGCGGCGGAAGAACGAGCCGGGGATCTTGCCCGCGGCGTACATCCGCTCCTCGACGTCGACGGTCAGGGGCAGGAAGTCCACGTCGCGAAGGTTGCCGACGGTGGCGGTGCAGAGGACCATCGTGTCGCCGCTGCGGACGACGACGGCACCGCTCGCCTGCTTCGCGAGTTTTCCGGTCTCGAAGGAGATCTGGCCATCGCCGATGTCCGCCGAGACGCGGGTAACGTCAAACATGCTCATTTAGTTGTTACCTCCGGCCGCCCGGTTGGCGGCCCGTTTCGCGTTCAGAACTCTCGTTCTCTAACTGCCTGAAGGGTACAGGCATCGAAAAGCGCTGGAGTGCCCGCTACTCCGGCGCGGATGCCGGACTCGAAGTCGCGCCTGACCCGCGCCTCTATCTCGGCCGACCGGCGATCCGCCTCGAACCGCCTCAGGTCGAGGCCGAGCCGCTCGACCCGCCTTCCAGAGGTGGGGGTCGTCGACCTTCCCCCGGTCGGCGTAGAGCGAATCGACCAGCTCGAAGAAGCGGCCCTGACGCCCGGCGGCCTCGGCGGCGGCGTGCAGGGCGGGCGAGCGCGGGTGCTTGCCGGCGACCGGGAAGTGGCGGAAGACGAGCCGGCCGGGTCGCTCGCGCAGCCGCGGCCACTCGGCGGCGCAGTGGGGGCAGCCGAGGTCGGCGTAGACGACGAGCCCCTCCCCCGCGCCGACGACATGGTCGTCCGGCCCGGCCGGCGGGATCGGCGCGCTGGTCAGATCGCCCATCCGCCGAGTCTGTCGTATCCCCTGGCCCGCGGGGATAACCCATCGGCTCAGCTCCGCCTCGCCACCGACCGGCCCAGCGTGCGGTAGACGGCCAGCCCGAGGGCGGCCGTCCAGCCGACCGATAGGGCGAGCTCGGCGCCGGCGTGGAACGGCGAGCTGTAGGCGCCGTCGAGCATCACCCGCATCGGCCCGTAGCCCGGGAGGAACACCGCCCAGCGGGCGGGCGTCCCGGAGCCGAACATCGGGTTCTGGACGATGCCGAGGTCGGTCATCACCAAGAACAGCATCAGGTAGGTGGCCGCGAGCCTGCTCATCACCGCCCCGAGCAGCGCCCCGAGGGGCGCGTAGATGCAGCCGATCAGCAGCGCGGCGAGCCCGAAGCGCGGCCAGGAGGCGGGTTCGAAGTAGAAGGCGGTGGCGGCGAGCGAGACGGCGACGACAAGGGCGGTGTCGGCGAGCAGCACCGCGAGACGGGCGAGGACCGTCTCGCCCGGGCGGAAGCCGGCGAGCACCAGCCGGCGGTCGCCGTCCAGAGCCGCCTGCATGACGAAGAGGCCGCAGAGTCCGGCGACGAAGGCGATCGCCATGCCGGCCATGATCGCCCCGTGCAGCTCCCGCATCGTCGTCGTCACCAGGAGGTCTCCGGGCAGCGTGAACCGGCGCGGCGTCGGCTGGGTCTCGGCGATGCTGCGGGTGACGACGTAGACGGGGACGAAGACGAGCAGGATCAGCAGCAGCGGCCGGCGCCGCTGTTCGCGGAAGCCCATCGCGGCCGCCGTCGCGGCCCGCGCCGCCATCTCAGGACCTCGGCCGGGCCGCGAGCCAGAAGGCGCCGGTGGCGACGGTCAGCGCGACCGCCACCGCGGCGCCCACCGCCAGCCAGTCGGCGGCGGGCGAGGCCTGGCCGCTGCCCGCGGCGATCAGCAGTTCGGCGGCGTCACGGGTGGGGGTGTAGCTGAAGAGGCCGTTGGAGGTCATCTGCGGCCCGGAGAAGACGTCGACGGCGAAGACAAGGACGACCAGCAGCGATCCGTTGAGCGGGTCGGAGACGAAGGCGCCGATCAGCGCGCCGATCCCGATGTAGATGAGGGCGAAGGCGAATACCGCGGCAGCGGCGTGAGCGGGGTGGTCGATGCCGGTTCGCAGCCAGAGCGTCAGGTAGGCGACGGCGCTGACGACGATGCCGAGGACGATCGCCGCGGCGATCCGGGCCAGGGCGACGCGGCCGGCGCCGAAGCCGGCCAGCGCCAGGCGCCGGTCGGCGCTGCGCGAGGAGGCGACCTGGAAGAAGGCGAGGGTGCCGCAGAGGAAGGCGGCGGCCCAGCCGGCGCTGATCGCGGTCGAGGCGCCGCCCGCCAGCGTCCCGCCGAGCGCCTCGGCGAATTCGTCGAGGACGCTGGCGAAAATGAGGACGAAGAAGACCGGGATCGCGACCAGCAGGACCAGGGTCAGCGGCGTCCGCAGGTGCTCGCGGACGAAGGCGCCGCCGGTGGGGAGGGCAACGCTCAGCGGGTGCATATCCGGCCCTCGCAGAGTTCGTATATGCGATCGAGCCGGTCGCGCTCGGCCAGGAGATGGGAGACGATCAGGATCCCCATGCCGGCATCGCGGCGGCGGCCGCTCATCTCCCAGAAGCGCAGGTAGGTCTCCCAGTCGAAGCCCGAGTAGGGCTCGTCCAGCAAGAGCAGTTCGGGCTCGTGCATCAGCGAGAGCGCGAGGTTCAGCTTCTGGCGCGTGCCGCCGGAGAGCTCCTCGACGCGGTAGGAGCGGTAGTGGGCGAACTGGAGCTCCCCGAGCAGGCCGATCGCCGCCCGCTCGCGCTCGGCGTCCTCGATGCCGTAGGCGCGGGCGAACAGCTCGAAGTGCTCGTCGACCGTCAGCTTGTCCCACAGCATCGGGACCTGAGGGCAGTAGCCGAGCCGCGCCGGGCGCTCGACCGTCCCCCCGTCCCGCTTCAGCAGGCCGACGACGATCTGCATCAGCATGCTCTTGCCGGAGCCGTTCTCGCCGACGAGCCCGACCAGCTCCCCCCGCCCGACCTCCAGGCTCGACCCCTTCAGCACCTCGATCGTCCGCCGCAGCGGCCAGACGCCGCGGTGAAAGCTCTTGCGCACGCCCTCGGCGCGCAGGACGACCGCTCGTCCGGCTTCCTCGACCGCAGGCGCCCGCTCGGTCGCCACCGCATCCGCCGTGCTCATTGGGGGGGTCTCCGGTCTCGAGAGACTCATGGCCGGCCTCCTCTTCTCGACTGCCTTCCCGACAAAAGCTATGCCCGCCCCGGATCGGGCCCATCCGTACCACTCCCCCCTCTCGCCTACGGTGTTGCCGGTGGGAATGGGGGTTAACCACCCGGAACGGTGCGGGATTACACCGATGGGTGTAAAGGTTCCCGCGGCTAGCTTGATGGTGCAAGCGGTACCAGCACCCCAAGGAGGTAGCCATGTCAGAGGACGCAAAGCGGCACGATCAGGGCCTCACCCAGCTCGCCGCCTTCTTCGCACTTCTGCTGTCGATGACCTCGCTGCTCGCGGTGGCGCTGAAGCTGAACGACAACGGCGAACAGGCCGCCAGCGCAGCGAACGGGTCGATGAACGGCGGCATGCTCGGGCCGGCAACCGGCGGCGGAGGCACGGCAACCGCGGCCGAAAGCGTGAAGCTGGTGATCAAGTCCGACGAGGAGCACGGAAAGCAGGACCCCGCCGGCACCTGGCACGACGCCTACCTGCCCGCCGACTTCTCGGTCAAGGCGGGGGCGACCGTGCGGGTCACCGTCTACAACTACGACGACATGCCCCACACCTTCACCGCGATGGGCCTGGGCACGAACGTCGAAATCGCCGCCGGCTCGGAAAACAAGCCGAGCAGGACCACCTTCACCTTCCACGCTCCGCAGAAGGCGGGCAGCTACGAATGGTTCTGCGCGCTGCCCTGCGACCCGTGGGCGATGACGCACTTCGGGTTCATGAAAGGACATGTGACGGTCACGTAGCCCGTCGCTGCGACCGACACCCCGACCGATGATCCAGAGCACCGCTCAGAGAGCCCTCCGTTACGCCCTTTGGGCGGTGCTTGCGCTGGCCGTCGTATCCGCGCTCGTCCTCGCCGCCTCGCCCGCCGGCGCCACGCCGCAGGAGGAACAGCAGGGCTCACGGCTCTTGCAGGAACTGGAAGCCGGGCAGCTCAAGTGCAGCGACGCGGCCGCGGCCGACTTCGAGCTGGTCGGCGAGTACGCGATGGGCCGCCGCTTCTCCGGCTGCGGCGGCGGCCAACTGCGCCAGGGCTTCGGTCAGATGATGGGCGCCGTCAACGCGATGGGGATGATGGGCGGCGGGATGATGGGCGGTGTCCAGGGCGACGGTCGCTCCTACGGCGGCTCGATGATGGGCGGCGGCTACGGCTACAGCTCCTCGAACCAAAACGACGAAGGCTTCGACGGACCCTCTGCCGGGGCGATGATCGGGATGATGGCCGTCCTGATCGGCGCCGTCGCGCTCGCCCTCTTCCTGCTCGCCCGGTGGCGACCGGGCGGCCCGCTGGAGACGCTGAAGCGCCGCTACGCGAGCGGCGAGCTGAGCGCCGAGGAGTTCCAGGAGCGCAAACGCCTCCTCGCAGGGAGCTGACCACGATGATCGCCGCCGCACTGCTGATAGCCGACTCGAACCACATGGGCGACTGGGGTGCCGGCTGGTGGATTTTGATGGCGCTGATGATGGTGGTGTTCTGGGGCCTTGTGATCGTCGGCGCTGTGTGGCTGATCCGCACGCTTGTAGGCGAGCGCCGGGGCCACGGCCACGGAAGTCCGCTCGAAGTGCTCGACCACCGGCTCGCGAGCGGCGAGATCAACCCGGAGGAGTACCGCCGGCGCCGCTCGGTGATCCAGGGGAAAGAGACGGGCGGGTCCGGTGGCTCCTAGCCGCCCTCTTGCCAAAGCCGGAGCCTCGGGTTAGGTTCAGGCAATGGAAGGCGCGACTCTTCGTCCGGGGTCCTCGGCCCTTCCCCGAATTCAGGGCGAACCAGATGGCGAGCCTGATCGCCTACCTCGGCGAATAGCCGCAGCTCCTCCTATGCGGAGAGGGCGTCGAAGATGACGTTGGCGCCGGGGAAGACGCCCGGGTTCTCGGACTCGTAGGTCCAGGCGACCTCGCCGTCCTCGTCGACGAGGACCAGCGTGCGGTTGGCGAAGCCGAGCGGAGCATCGAGGTAGGAGCCGTATGCGCGCGCCACCTCCCCCTTCGGCTCGAAGTCGGAGAGCAGGGTCGTGTCGATCCCCAGCTTCTCCTGGAAGGCCTTGTGCGCGAAGAAGCTGTCGACGCTGATCCCGACCAGCTCGACGCCCTTCTCGGCGATCTCCGGCTTGACCTCCTGGTAGATCGAGAGCTGGTCGCCGCAGACTGGGCTGAAGTCGCCCGGGTAGAAGATCAGCAGAACCTTGCGTCCCCTGTAGTCGGAGAGGGAGACCTTCTCCCCGTCCTGGTCGCGGAGGGTGAAGTCGGGGGCCTGCTCCCCGACGCCGATCATCGCCGCAGGCCGAGCTCTTTGACCAGGCCGCGGTAGCGCTCGAGGTCGGACTTTTCGAGGTAGCGGAGCATCCGCCGGCGCTTGCCGACGAGCATCAGCAGGCCGCGCCGCGAGTGGTGGTCCTTCGCGTGGGCGCGCAGGTGCTCGGTGAGTTCGTTGATCCGCTCGGTCATCAGCGCGATCTGGACCTCGGCCGAGCCGGTGTCTTTCTCGCCGCGGCCGTACTTGCCGATCAGCTCGCTCTTCTTCTCTTTGGTCAGGCTCATTTCGCAAAAACGCCGCGCACTCGGGTGCGACGGCCGCTGGAAGCTAGCACAGAGGATGGAAAACCTCCGGGTACCGGATTGCGGTCCGGCGGTTGTCAGGCGGCGATATCCCGGTTAGGTTGTCCTTGTCCGGCGAGGTGGGTGGTTTGCCGGATGGAGCACTGAGGAGCCCACGCAGCGCGGCCTGTCGTCGACGCCGCGCTCGTACCTGGAGGTCCAGGATGACGCGAACCCGGAAGTTGCTCGCAATCGGCCTGTCCACCGTTGCGCTTGCCGTGACCGCGGCGCCGCTCGCCGGAGCCAACCCGTCGCCGCCGACCAATGGCGGCAACGGCGCTGGCAAGTCGGGACAGTGCACCGGCCCGAATGCCGAACGACCCCAGTCCTGCAAGAGCCAGGGCGGGCCCGGGAACTAGCCTCCCCGGTTGCCAGTCACCGGGCCCCGTTAGCGCGCGGTAAACCCTGCGCAGGCCCGCTTCGCGTCCTCGACGTCGCGGTGCATCTGGTCGATCAGCTCCTGGACGTCGGGATAGCTGCGCTCGCCGCGCAGGCGCTCGACGAAGGCGACGCGGAGGACCCTGCCGTAGAGGTCCTCTTCGCGACCGATCAGGTAGGTCTCGATGAGGACGCCTCGGCCGCTCTCGAAAGTCGGGCGGACGCCGACGTTGACTGCGGCCGGGACGCCGTCGGCGAAGGCGGCGTAGACGCCGTGGCCGGGGTACGCGTAACGGTCGTCGGGGACGATGTTGGCCGTCGGGAAGCCGAGCTCGCGGCCGCGCTGATCGCCGCTGACGACTTCGCCCTCGACCATGAAGGGGGCGCCGAGGCAGCGGCGGGCGGCCTCCATCTCGCCGGCGGCGACCAGCGCCCGGATCCGGGTGGAGGAGACGGTTTCGCCGTCGACTTCGACCAGCGGCACCACCCGGGCCTGGAACTCCGGGCGGCCCTCCAGCATCGCGGGATCGCCTTTGGCCTTGGCCCCGAAGCGGAAGTTCTCGCCGACCGAGACCTGCTTGGCGTCGAGCTTCTCCAGCAGCACGTGCTCGACGAAGTCCTCGGCGCTGCGCTGGGCGAAGCCGGTGTCGAAGGGGATGACGACGAGCTCCTGCACGCCGAGGCCTTCGATCACGTCGCGCTTGACGTTGAAGGGCATGATCAGCTTCGGCGTCGCCGCCGGGTGCAGGACTTCGAGCGGGTGGGGATCGAACGTGAGGACGGTGTCGGCCCCCTCGATCACCGCCTGGTGGCCGAGGTGGACGCCGTCGAAGGTGCCGATCGCGACGTTGCGCGGCCGCGGCTCGGCGTCGGGGAGTGAAGTGACCTTCATGGTCATCGCAGGGCCTCCGCAACGGCGGGGACCAGCTCGGCCACCTCGGCAGCCGGGATCTCCTCGCCTGCATCCTCGACCCGGAACGGGCCGATCGCGGTACGCCGCAGCTCCTCGCAGTAGGCGTCCTCGAGCGTCTCGATAAGAGTGCGTACGTAGGTCCCGGCCGAGCATTCGATCTCGTAGCGGGCGCGCTCGCCGTCGCCGGAAAGAAGGTCGGCGCGGTGCACCTGGACGTCGCGCTCGGGGGTCTCCACCACCTCGCCGCGGTGGGCCTTCCTGTAGAGCCTCTCCCCTCCGACCCTCACCGCCGAGGTCATCGGCACCCGCTGGCGCACGACGCCGACGGGCAGCTCCAGGGATTGCGGCACCCTCCCCGTCTCGGTCAGCTCTCCGTCGGGGTCGCCGGTCGAGGAGCGCCAGCCGAGCCGCGCGGTCGCCAGATACGTCTTCGGCAACCCGACGAGGAAGCGCTGCAGGCGGGTGGCGCGGCCCAGCAGCACCAGGAGCAGGCCCGTGGCGAAGGGGTCGAGCGTCCCGGCATGCCCGGCTTTGAGATCTCGCGCACGCCGGACCCCGGCGACGACGTCGTGCGAGGTGACGCCTGCCGGCTTGTCGAAGAGCAGTACGGACCCGGTCTCGGCCGTCATGCTCAGCCGTCGAGTTGGGCGGAGACCTCGCCGGCCAGGAACTCGACCAGCTGCTCGAACTCGAGGTCGGTCGAGAAGCCCGCGGCGCGCTTGTGGCCGCCGCCGCCATTCAGGCGGGCGATCGCCGAGACGTCGACGTCGCCGGCGCTGGAGCGGAGGCTGACCTTGCG
>DASTAR010000002.1:0-2759 GCA_035712505.1 Solirubrobacterales bacterium | reverse complement strand
CGGTCATCTTCCCCTTCGCGTGCTGCTTCTCGACCGCGGCCTCGGAGGCGGAATGGATCGCCGCCTCACGCAGTTCGCGCAGGTAGGAGAGCTTCTCCTCGTGGGTTTCCGGGTTTCTCTCGCGCATCGGCGCGGGAGTCTATTTCCCCAAGCGCCAACGCGGTCCGACGCCCGAACTGCATCAAATTTCCTACCCAGCAGAGGGGAAATTTGATGCAGTTCGAGGACGGGTCAGCTGAACGGGCGGCGTTGCGGCTCCGCCAGGCGGTCGAGGACGGCTTCGAGGTCGGCCGCGGCGAGGCCGGACTCCTCCGAGGCGCGGAGCTCGACCCGCGTCCCGAAGCCCTTCTCGGCCATCGTCACCTCGAGCCCTTCGACCTCCTGGACCAGCGCCGCCAGCTCGGGCTCGGACTTCATCAACGTCCTCGAGACCTCGATCATCGCCCCCCGCTTCCACCGGCCCGGGTGTCTTCCTCCCCCACCCGTAGCCGGAATGGAAAGTTTCAGGGTGGTCGGCGGGCAGGGAACGTGCGCCTGAGAGTGGGTGTGGGCAAGCAGTTCAAGGACGCAGGGAGCCCGAATAGCAGCGCTATTCGGGCGACTGAGGACGCCGAAATGCGCCGCCCACAGCCGCTCTCAGGCGTGCGGACACAACCGCCGCCCACCCCTCCTAGAAGAACGCTCCACCTTTGTATTCGCCGAAGACCTCGCGCATGGCGCCGCAGACCTCGCCGATCGAGGCGTTGGCCTTGAGGGCGGCGCGGATCGGGTGGAGGAGGTTGCCGTCGCCGCGGGCGACGTCGCGGAGGGACTCGAGCTTGGCGTCGACATCGGCTTGGTCGCGGTTCTCCTTGAAGGCCTTCAGGCGCGCCAGCTGGCGCTGCTCGGCCTCGGGGTCGACCTTGAGGATGTCGACGTCGTCGACCTGGTCGGTGACGAATTTGTTGACGCCGACGATGATGTCCTGGCCGCTCTTGTAGCGCTCGTGGTAGGAGAGCGCCGACTCCTCGATCTCGCGCTGCATGAACTCCAGCGCCTCGACCGAGCCGCCGAGCTCTTCGACCTTGTCCATCAGCTCCCAGGAGCGCGCCTCGATCTCGTCGGTCAGCGACTCGACGAAGTAGGAGCCGGCGAAGGGGTCGACGGTGTCGGCGGCGCCGGACTCGTAGGCGATCACCTGCTGGGTGCGCAGGGCGATCCGGGCCGAGCGCTCGGTCGGCAGCGCCAGCGCCTCGTCGAAGCCGTTGGTGTGCAGCGACTGGGTTCCGCCGCAGACGGCGGCGAAGCCCTGCAGGGCGACGCGGATGATGTTCACCTCCGGCTGCTGGGCCTGCAGCGTCACCCCGCCGGTCTGGGTGTGGAAGCGGATTTTCATCGAGCTCTCGTTCTCGGCCCCGAAGCGCTCGCCGACGATCTTCGCCCACATCCGCCGCACCGCCCGGAACTTGGCGATCTCCTGGAAGACGTTGTTGTGGCCGTTGAAGAAGAAGGCCAGCCGCGGCGCGAACTCGTCGATCTCCAACCCCCGCTCCAGCGCCGCTTCGACGTAGGCGATCGCGTTGGAGAGCGTGAAGGCGACCTCCTGCACGGCCGAGCAGCCCTTCTCGCGGATGTGGTACCCGGAGATCGAGATCGTGTTCCATTTCGGCACGTTCTCGCGGCAGTACTCGAAGATGTCGGTCGTCAGCCGCATCGTCGGCTCCGGCGGGTAGATGTAGTTGCCGCGGGCCATGTACTCCTTCAGCACGTCGTTCTGGACCGTGCCGCGGAGCTTCTCGGAGGGGACGCCATGCTCCTCGCCGACCAGCTCGTAGAGCAGCAGCAGGATCGCCGCCGGGGCGTTGATCGTCATCGAGGTGGAGACGCCGTCGAGCGGGATCTGGTCGAAGCAGATCCGCATGTCCTCGATCGTGTCGATCGGCACCCCGGTGCGGCCGACCTCGCCGTGGCAGAGCGGGTCGTCGGAGTCGCGGCCGAGCTGGGTCGGCAGGTCGAAGGCCATCGAGAGGCCGGTCGAGCCGTGCTCGATCAGGTAGCGGTAGCGCTCGTTGGTGTCCTCCGGCGAGGCGAAGCCGGCGTACTGGCGCATCGTCCAGAGCCGGTCCCGGTACATCCCCTCGTGGATGCCGCGGGTGAACGGCGGCTGCCCGGGGTCGCCGAGGCGCTCCTCGAGGCCCGGCTCGACGTCCCCCTCGTCGTAGAGGGGCTGGATCTCGATGCCGGAGTCGGTGAAGACGCGCTCGTCGTCGGGCCCGACCAGGGGCGCGATCGTGCGATGGGCCTCCTGGGCCCCGGAGCCGTCGGTCGTCGTCATCTCCCGCAGGATATTGAGAGAGCCGCGCCGGGCGCAGAGCGGGCGGCGAACCGTGGTTCCTTTGTCCGGATATGCAGGACTAAGGAACCACGGGTGCCGGCGCCGCTCAGTCGGTGGCGCCGACGAGGCGCTCGACGCCCGAGCGGTCGATCGTCCGCCGCAGGCCCTCGCGCAGGTCGATCGTCGGTTCCCAGCCGAGCAGGTCGCGGGCGCGGCCGATGTCCGGGCGGCGCTGTTTCGGATCGTCGGTGGGCAGCGCCTCGTAGACGATCTCCGAGCGCGATTCGGTCAGCTCGACCACCGTTCTCGCCAGTTCCAGCAGCGTGAACTCGTCGGGGTTGCCGATGTTCACGGGCGAGTGGACGTCGGACTCGGCAAGGCGGACGATGCCGTCGATCAGGTCGTCGACATAACAGAAGCTGCGGGTCTGGCTGCCATCGCCGAA
>DASTAR010000001.1:0-21866 GCA_035712505.1 Solirubrobacterales bacterium | reverse complement strand
CTACGCCTCGGTGCCGCCGGCGGTCGAGGCGCGGGTGATGCAGAAGCTCGGCCTCGGCCGCGAGGACGTCGCCACCCAAGTCGTCCCTCGCGACCGCCACGCGGAGCTGCTGACCGCGATCGCGATCGCCGGCGCCGGCCTCGAGCGCTTCGCGACCGAGGTGCGCAACCTGCAGAGAACCGAGGTGCGCGAGGTCGAAGAGCCCTTCGCCGCTGGGCAGAAGGGGTCCTCGGCGATGCCGCACAAGCGCAACCCGATCCGCACCGAGCGGATCACCGGCCTCGCCCGCGTCCTGCGCGGCTACTCGCAGACGGGCGTCGAGAACGTCGCCCTCTGGCACGAGCGCGACATCTCCCACTCCGGCGCCGAGCGCGTCGTCCTTCCCGACGCGACGATCCTGCTCGACTACATGCAGGACCTGGCGGCGCAGGTGGCCTCGGGCATGAGGATCAACGAGGAGCGGATGCGCGAGAACCTCGGCCTCACCCACGGGGCCCTGTTCAGCCAGCGCGCCCTCACCGCCCTGGTCGAGTCGGGGATGACCCGGGACGACGCCTACCGCATCGTCCAGGAGAACGCCCAGCGCGCCTGGGACACCCGCACCGAGTTCCGCGACCTCCTCGCCGAGGCCGCCCCGGACCTCGATCTCGACGCCGTCTTCGACTACGGCGCCTACCTCGCCCACGTGCCCGCGATCTTCGAGCGCCTGGAAACTCTGCGATCCTGAACGGAGGATGACCGAGCAGCTCGAGGCCGACGTCGTGATCGTCGGCGCCGGGCTGGCCGGGCTGGTAGCGGCGCGGCAGCTGGTGGCGGCCGGGGTGCGGCCGCTGGTGGTGGAGGCGCGGGAGCGGGTCGGCGGGCGGCTGCTGAACCACGAGATCGGCGAGGGCAAGATCGTCGAGGTGGGGGGCCAGTGGACCGGGCCGGCGCAGGACCGGATCGCGGCGCTTGCGGCAGAGCTCGGGGTCGGCACCTTCCCCACCTACGACGAGGGCCGCGACGTGCTGGAGATGAACGGGCGGCGCACCACCTTCACCGGCTTCGACGACATCGGGGTCGGCCTGCTGCGCGATCTCTCGAGGGCGATGTCGCCACTGGCGCTGATCGACTTCGAACAGGGGCGGCTGCGGCTCGACCGGATGGCGAAGCAGGTGCCGCTGGAGGCGCCGTGGCAGGCGCCGAAGGCGCGGCCCTGGGATGGCCAGACCTTCGCGACCTGGGTCCGGCGCAACGTTCGCACGGCTGCGGGGCGCAGCCTCTTCGAGCTGCTGACCGAGGCGGTCTGGGCGGCGGAGCCAGCCGACGTCTCGCTCCTGCACGTCCTCTTCTACTCGCGCTCCGGCGGCGGGCTCGAAAACCTGATCGGTACCGACGGCGGCGCCCAGCAGGACCGCTTCGAGGGCGGCTCCCAGCGGCTGGCGCTGGCGATGGCGGAGGAGCTCGGCGATGAGCGGGTGCGGCTGGGGGCGCCGGTGCGGCTGATCGAGCACGGCGACGGTGGCGTCGCCGTCCATGCCTATGCCAAGGAGAGCGGGCTCAGCGTCAAGGCCAGGCGGGCGATCCTCGCCGTACCTCCCACCCTCGCCGGCCGCATCGCCTACGACCCGCCGCTGCCCGCCCTGCGGGACCAGCTGACCCAGCGGATGCCGCAGGGAAGCGTGATCAAGACGATGGCGATCTACGAGGAGCCGTTCTGGCGGCGGGAGGGGCTCTCGGGCCAGGGGACGAGCGACGTCGGCCCGGCGCGGTGACCTTCGACAACTCGCCGCCCGACGGCAGCCCCGGCGTCCTGCTCGGCTTCCTCGAGGGGCGCTTCGCCCGGCGCTGGGCGGCGCGGCCGGCGGCGGAGCGACGGCAGGCGATCCTCGCCGGCCACGCGCGCCTGTTCGGCCGGCGGGCCGCCGAGCCCGTCGACTTCGTCGAGCGGATCTGGGCCGAGGAGGAGTGGACGCGCGGCTGCTACGGCTGCCTGATGACCACCGGCGGCTGGACCGAATACGGCCGCGCCCTGCGCGAGCCGGTCGGCCCCCTGCACTGGGCAGGGGCCGAGACCGCGACCGTCTGGAACGGCTACATGGACGGCGCCGTCAGCTCCGGCGAGCGCGCCGCCGCCGAGGTCCTCGCTCGGTGACCGCCTGAAGACCAGCGTGTGCGGCTGGCGAGTGCCGGGCCGAGCGGGGGTAGGACGCAGGGAGGCCGAATGGCAGCGCCATTTGGCCGACTGAGGACGCCGCCCCGCGAAGTGTGCCCGGCGCCGCCAGGCGTGCGCGGGGGTCTTCAGACAGTCACCTAATCCGGTAGGCGCCCACCGGCTCCGCCTTCCCCTTCAGCTCGAGCTCGATCCGTTCGCCGAGCGGTGGCTCGCCGAGGCGCTCGACCAGCCGCGCGGAGGCGACGATCTCGCCTCCCTGCGCCTGCCCCTGCAGCCGCGAGGCGACGTTGACGACGTCGCCGATCGCGGTGAAGTCGTTGACGGTGCCCTGCCCGACGATGCCGACGAAGGCCTCGCCGTAGTCGAGGCCGATCCCGACCTCGGCGATCGGCCTTCCTTCGTCGCCGTAGCCGACGGCGGCGAGCAGCTCGCGGGCGTGGCGCAGCATCACCGGCGCCGGCTCGCCGAGCTGCCCGTACATCGGCAGGTACAGCGCCATCACCTCGTCGCCGATCAGCTTGTCGATGATCGCCTCCGGGAAGAGGACATGCTCGGCGCTCTTGTAGAAGCGGCGCAGGAGCGCGCTCACCTCCTCGGGGTCGCGCTGCTCGGAGAGCCGGGTAAAGCCGCGGATGTCGGCGAAGAGGACGCCGGTCTCGGTCGTCATCCCGCCCGGCGGCGCCGCCTCGACGCAGGTCGCGCAGAGGTTCGGGCTCTTGCGGGACGGCCGGTAGCCGAGCGGGCGGATCAGCCGGCCGCCGAGGCCCGAGAAGGGAGCGCCGCAGATGCCGCAGCGGGGGCTCGCCGGGAGCGCGCGCAGCAGCCCGCTCAGGGTTCGCTCCAGCGGGTCGGTGGACATCGCGAAGTAGGTGGCCCAGTCCTCCGAGCTGAGCGGCTCCCCCTTTCGCTTGCGCGCCTTCTTGCGCACCCGGCGACGGGCGCCCTTTTGCCAGAGGGTCAGCCTCTCCGTGGGGGCATCCTTGCCCACCCTCCGATCGTAATGCCGCCACGCGGCCCCGCCAACCCGGTTAGGCTGGCGCCGTGGTCCTCTACACCTGCGGCCAGAAGAAAACCGGTCCCGCCCTGATGCACCCGTGCGCGAAAGCCGGCATGGCGCTCGACGCGGCCGGCTACGAGTACGAGATCAAGACGGTCCGCGGCTACCGGATGGGCGCCTGGACCTGGGGCTCCCGCAGCGCCGACCGCGCCGAGATCAAGCGTCTCAGCGGCACCAACGAGGTGCCGATCCTCGTGCTCGACGACGGCGAGGTGATCTCCGGCTCCGGCACGATCGCCCGCTGGGCGAAGGAGCACCCCCGCTCCCCCGCCACGTCGGGCGGCTGAGCGAATCAAGTTACGGCGACGACCACTCCGGCGGCGGAGGCGATCACCGTGCCCAGCAAGCCGCCCCCGATGATCAGCAGCGTGTTCTGAAGCCTGTCGAAGCGGGACGAGAGGAACTGTAGGTCCTCGTTCTTTGCCACCAGCTCGAACTTCTGGTCGATCCGCGCGAAGCCCTCACGCATCTCGTCTCGAATCGTCTCGAAGCCCGTGTCCATCCGCCCGCTCAGTTCATCCAGCCGCTCGTCGTTCCAGCTCTCCACCGTCCCCTCCTTCTCCAGAAGTGCCTCCATGGGAGGGAGTGTAGACGAAAGCCTTCAGAATGTTTTTGTCAGGCCAGGGTCGCTTCGCGCGCCGGCTCGCGGGCGGTGAGGACCACCGGCGTGCCCGCCTTCGGCGAGAGGGTGATGTTGCGGCGGCCGGTGCGCTCGGGGCGCGGGTCGGCCTTGCGCAGCTCGCAGCGGCTGAGGACCTCGCGCAGGACGACCCGCATCTCGAACTCGGCGAAGGTGGCGCCGATGCAGCGGCGGACGCTGCCGCCGAAGGGGATCCAGGCGTAGGTGTCCGGGCCGTCCTCGAGGAAGCGCTCGGGCCTGAAGGCGAACGGTTCGGGATAGAGGTCGCCGCGGGTGTGGGTGAGCCAGATCGCCGGCGTCACGTCGGTCCCCGCCGGCAACGTCATCCCGCCGACCGTGAGCTTCTCGGTCAGCCGCCGCCCCGCCAGCGGGATCACCGGCCGCAGCCGCAGCGACTCGGAGATCGTCGCCCGCAGGTAGTCCTCCTCCCCCGCGGCGAGCTCCTCGCGCAGGCGCGCCGGTGCCGCCGGGTGGCGCAGCAGCAGGTCGAAGGTCCAGGCCAGCGCCGTCGCCGTCGTCTCGTGCCCGGCCAGCAGCAGCGTCATCAGCTGATCGCGCAGCTCCTGGTCCTCCATCCGCGAACCGTCCTCGAACTCGGCGGTCATCAGCATCGAGAGGATGTCCCCGCGCTCCTCCAGGTCCGGCCGCTCGCGGTGCTCGGCGATCTCCGCGAAGAGCAGCTCGTCGACCTGGCGCAGCTGCCCCTCGAAGCGCTCGAACATGCCGCCGCCGCCGAAGCGCTGCTTCACCAGCCCCCATACCTGCTGGCCCGGCGAGGCGGTTTCGGTCAGCACCGTCGCCAGCATCCCGCGCAGGCGGTCGAGGCGCGGTCCGCCGGCGACGCCGAAAATCACCCGCAGGATCACCTCCAGCGTCACCGCCTGCATCCGCGCGTGGACCGGGAACTCCACGTGCAGCGGCCAGGAGTCGATCTCGGCCGCGACGATCTCGGTCATCGTCTCCTCGTAGGAACGCATCCGCTCGCCGTGGAAGGGCGGCAGCATCAGCTTGCGGCGGCTGAGATGTTCGGCCCCCTGCTGGATCAGCAGCGATTTGGAGCCGAGGATCGGCTCGAGGATGACGTTGCGGCCGGGCGGCAGCGCCTGCTCGCGCTGCCGGTAGAGCGCCTTGATCGCCTCCGGATCGCTGATCAGGACCATCGGCCGCTCGAACCCGAGGAAGCGGAAGCTGAAGTTGTCCCCGTATTCCCGCCGGCAGTCCTCCATGAAGGCGATCGGGCGGAAGGCCCAGCGCAGCGTCTGCAGGAGCGGCGGGATCTTCGGTTCTGGAGGTAGCGCGATGGACGAAGCATCGCAGAAGGTCGCCAACCCAAAGTTGCGGTTCCTTTGTCCGGATATAGCGGACAAAGGAACCACGCGATCCTGGGCGGGGGTGGATAGCATCGCCGCCATGCCGAATATCGCCGACCTCAAGCTCCTCTCCTCGGGGAAGGTGCGGGAGATCTACGAGTGGGACGACGACCTGCTGATGGTCGCCTCCGACCGCATCTCCACCTACGACGTGGTGATGCCGACGCCGATCCCCGACAAGGGCAAGGTGCTGAACCGGATGTCGGTCTTCTGGTTCGGGCTGACCGGCGACATCGTCCCCAACCACTTCATCTCCGAGGACGTGCCCGAGGAGGTCGCCGAACGGGCGATGCGGGTGCGCAGGCTGGAGATGTACCCGGTCGAGTGCGTCGTCCGCGGCTACCTCTCCGGCTCGGGCTGGAAGGAATACAAGGAAGGCGGCGCGGTCTGCGGGATCGAGCTGCCGGGCGGCCTGGTCGAGTCAGACCAGCTGCCGGAGCCGATCTTCACCCCGAGCACGAAGGCCGACGTCGGCCACGACGAGAACGTCGACTTCGACAAGGCGGCCGAGATCGTCGGCGACCGGGCGCTGATGGAGGAGCTGCGGCGGATCTCGATCGAGGTCTACAAGCGCGGCTCCCAGCACGCGGCCCAGCGGGGGATCATCCTCGCCGACACCAAGTTCGAGTTCGGCCGCAGCGCCGGCGCCGAGATCGTCCTCGGCGACGAGGTGCTGACCCCGGACTCCTCGCGCTTCTGGCCGGCCGCGAGCTACCAGCCGGGCGCCACGCCCCCATCCTTCGACAAGCAGTTCGTCCGCGACTGGGCCGCGGAGACCGGCTGGGACAAAAAGCCGCCGGCGCCGGAGCTGCCGGCCGACGTGGTCGAGCAGACGCGGGCCAAATACGTCGAGGCCTACGAGCGGATCACCGGCGAGTCGTTCTGAACGACGATCCCGTGGTTCCTTTTGCACCGTATTCGTGCATAAGGAACCGCTAGATTGGCGCTGGTGAAGGCACGCGTGCTGATCCGCCCCAAGGAGGGCATCCTCGACCCCCAGGGCAAGGCCGTCGAGCGGGCACTGCCGGCGCTCGGGTTCGCCGGGATCGGGCAGGTCCACGTCGGGCGGATGGTCGAGCTCGAGGCCGAGGACCCGGAGCGGCTCGGCGAGCTCTGCGAGAAGCTCCTCGCCAACCCCCTGATCGAGGACTACGAGATCCAGACCCTGTGATCTGGGGCGTCCTCCAGTTCCCCGGGTCCTGCGACGAGCGGGACGCGCTGCACGCCTGCGAGGTCCACGGCGACGGGGCGCGGCTCGTCTGGCACGAAAGCCGCGACCTCGACGGCGTCGACGGGATCGTCGTCCCCGGCGGCTTCTCCTACGGCGACTACCTGCGGGCGGGGGCGATCGCCCGCTTCAGCCCCGCAATGGAAGCGGTCGCCGAGGCGGCCGGCGGCGGCGCGCCGGTGCTCGGAATCTGCAACGGCTTCCAGGTCCTCTGCGAGGCCGGGCTGCTGCCGGGGGCGCTGCTCCGCAACGTCGAGCTGCGCTTCCGCTGCCACCAGGTCGAGCTGATCGACGAGCGCAGCGGCGAGCGGCTGTCGATCCCGGCAAAGCACGGCGAAGGCCGCTATTACGCACCGGAGGAGATGCTCGACGCGCTGGAGCGCAGCGGGCAGATCGCCTACCGCTACGCCGACGGCCACAACTCCAACGGCTCGGTGCGGGACATCGCCGGGGTGACGAACGAGCGCGGCAACGTGCTCGGCCTGATGCCCCACCCCGAGCACGCGGTCGATCCGCTGACCGGCTCGACCGACGGGCTGCGGGTCTTCGACCGCCTGGCGCGGGGCGCTTTTCCAAACCAGGGGTTGGGAAAGGCGCCCCAGCCGTGACCGTCGGAGCGCCGAAACACCGCGAGCTCGGCCTCACCGACAGCGAGTACGAGCTGATCGTCGAGAAGCTCGGGCGTGAGCCGAACGACGTCGAGCTGGCGATGTTCAGCCTGCTCTGGTCCGAGCACTGCGCCTACAAGCACTCGCGCAAGCTGCTGCGGCGGCTGCCGACCGAGGGCGAGCGGGTGGTGATGGGGCCGGGGGAGAACGCCGGCGCCGTGAACGTCGGCAACGGCTACGCGGTCGCCTTCAAGGTCGAGAGCCACAACCACCCGAGCGCGGTGGAGCCGTTCGAGGGGGCGGCGACCGGGGTCGGCGGCATCCTCCGCGACGTCTTCGCGATCGGGGCGCGGCCAATCGCGATCCTCGACTCGCTGCGCTTCGGCGAGCTCGACTCGCCGCGCTCGCGCCACCTCCTCGACGGCGCGGTGCGCGGGATCGGCCACTACGGCAACTCGATCGGGGTGGCTACCGTCGGCGGCGAGATCTACTTCGAGGAGCCCTACGAGCACAACTGCCTGGTCAACGCGATGTGCATCGGCTTCGCCAAGACGGACGACATGGTGCGCGCCGCGGCGGCCGGCGTCGGCAACTCGATCGTCCTGATGGGCGCCTCGACCGGGCGCGACGGCATCGGCGGCGCCTCGGTGCTGGCCTCGGCCGAGCTCGGCGAGGGCGACGAGGCGAAGCGGCCGACCGTGCAGATCGGCGACCCCTTCGAGGAGTCGAAGCTGCTCGAGTGCTGCCTGGAGCTGCTGGAGAAAGGGCTGCTGGTCTCGCTCCAGGATCTCGGCGCGGCGGGGCTGACCTCCTCGGCGGGCGAGATGGCGAGCGCCGGCGGGGTCGGGATCGACATCGACGTCGCCGAGGTGCCGCTGCGCGAGGCCGACATGGAGCCCTTCGAGATCATGGTCTCCGAGAGCCAGGAGCGGATGCTGGCGGTGGTCGAGCCGGCGCGGGTCGAGGAGGTGCGGGCTACTGCTGAGAAGTGGCAGACCGGCTCGGCGGTGATCGGCACGGTGACCGAGAGCGGCGCGGTCCGGATCCTGCGGGAGGGCGAGGTCGTCGGCGAGATGCCGGTGGAGGCACTGGTAGACGGCTGCCCGCTGTATGACCTCGAGCCGGCCGAGCCGGAGGGCTGGATCTACGGCAACCGGCAGACCCTGGCTGATGACGCAACCCCGGAGGAGGAGCTGCTGGCGCTGCTGAGCGCGCCGAGCATCGCTTCCAAGCGCTGGGCCTTCGAGCAGTACGACTCGATCGTCGGCTCGCGCACGGTGCGCCGTCCCGAGCAGGCCGACGCCGCGGTCCTGCAGCTGCGGGAGGCGGGGAACGCGATCGCAGTCTCGATCGACGGCAACGGCCGCCGGGTCGCCTGCGACCCCTACGCGGGGACGGTCGAGGCGGTGCTCGAGTGCGCCCAGAACCTCGCCTGCGTCGGCGCCGAGCCGCTGGGGCTGACCAACTGCCTCAACTTCGGCAACCCCGAGAAGCCGACCGGGGCGTGGCAGCTAGACCGCGCGGTAACCGGCCTCGCCGACGCCTGCAACGCCCTCGGCGTTCCGGTGGTCGGCGGCAACGTCTCCCTCTACAACGAGGGACCGGAAGGCCCGATCTACCCGACCCCGGTGGTGGCGATGGTCGGCGAGCTGCCCGACCCGGCCGAGGTCGCCGGCAACGCCTTCGTCAGCGAGGGCGACGCGATCGGCCTGATCGGCCCCTTCGAGCCGAACCTGGCGGGCTCCGAGCTGGCCAAGCAGCGCGGCGACCTGAAGATGGGCCTCCCGCAGCCGGACATCGCGAACGTCGCCGCCGCCTGCGAGATCGTCCGCGGCGCCGTCCGCGCCGGCAAGCTCAAGAGCGTCCACGACGTCAGCGACGGCGGCCTCGCCGTGGCCATCGCCGAGTGCGCGGTCGCCGGCAGCGTCGGCTGCGAGACCAATGTCGAACACCTCCGCGAGCGCGGCGCCCAGCCCGCCGAAGCCCTCTTCGGCGAGGGTTCCGGCGGCTTCCTGGTCAGCGGCGACCGCGCCACCCTCGAGGATCTGGGCGCCGTCCTCATCGGCACCGTAGGCGGCGACAGGGTCTCGATCGGCGCCGGCGACCGCAGCCTCTCCGTCGGCCTGGCCGAAGCCGAGCGCGCCTGGCGCTCGCTCGCCGAGCGGCTCTGAGCCGCGAGCGGTGGGACCTATCACCGCATAGCGGGGAAAAGTCCCACCACTGGTACCGTCGTCGCGTGGGCAAGGTCTACGACGGCATCGATCAGCATCAGCGCGAGTGGATCGCCAAGCAGCCGCTCTTCTTCGTCGGATCGGCGCCGCTTGATGAGGGTGGGCATGTGAATGTCTCGCCGAAGGGGCCGATCGGGACGTTGCGGGTGCTCGACGACCACACCGTCGCCTACCTCGACATGGTGGGCAGCGGGGCGGAGACCGTCGCCCACATCCGCGAGAACGGGCGGATCGTGGTGATGCTCTGCGCCTTCGAGGGACCGCCGCGGATCCTGCGCCTGCACGGGCGCGGTGAGGTGGTGCCGGCCGAAGACAAGCGGTTCGAGGAGCTGTTCGAGCGCGCCGGGTTCCAGGCGCCGCACGATGTCGAGGCGGCGCGGCGGGCGATCATCCTGGTCGACGTAACCCGCGTCTCCGACTCCTGCGGCTACGGCGTGCCGCTGATGAGCTACGAGGGCGAACGGCCGCACATGGAAGCCTGGGCGGAGAAGAAGATGCGGGTCGGCGGCGAGGCGGAGATCGAGGCCTACGTCGCCAAGAAGAACTCCGAGAGCATCGACGGGCTGCCCGCCTTCGATCCCGCCGGCCAGACGGCCGACGCCTCCTAGGCGATCAGTCTCGAACGGCGCCGGTCCGGCGAGAAGGCGGGACCTCCGGGGTCGGCACCCGCTGCCCGCCCCGGAGATCCCGAAAGTGCGCCCTGAATGAGAGAGTCATCGCGCGCACACCCCCGCCGTGGGATGGAAGGAAGCATCGACTCGCGAACCCGCCGGCGGCTAGTGCCGCTGCCTCCCGCAAGGGCCGGGGGCAGCAGGGAACCGGACGGGATCGCGGCCAGCTTCATCCCCACGAGCTTCCATCCCCGCCGGTGGCGCCGCCATGGGGTGCCACCCTAAGATTGACCCCAAACTTCTCATTCACTCGGGTTTCTGCCCGGTAAAAAGGGGGCGCGGGTAGCGTTGTTGCTGGAGCGGGAGCGGGAGCTGGCGGAGCTGAATGCGGCGATCGCCGTCGCAAAGGGCGGTAGCGGCTGCGCCGTCGCGATCGAAGGTGACGCGGGCCTGGGCAAGACCCGCCTGCTGAGGGAGGTGCGGGCAGCGGGCGAGGAGGCCGGCTTGAACGTCCTCGCCGGACGCGCGACCGAGCTCGAGCGCGCCTTTCCGTTCGCGCTGCTGCACCAGCTGTTCGAGGCCGAGCTTCTGGGCCTGCCCGCCGGGGAGCGCGAAGGTCTCCTCGACGGAGCCGGCGCCGCGCGAGGCGCTCTCGGGCTGGCCACCGGGCCGGAAGAGAGCCATGACCCGTTCGCGGTGCTGCACGACCTGTACTGGGTCACGGCCGCGCTGGCCGAACGCGGGCCGCTTCTGCTCGCGATCGACGACGCCCACTGGGCGGACCCCGGCTCACTCGACTACCTCGGCTTCCTGCTGCCGCGGTTGGAGGAGCTTCCCGTCCTGCTGGCGATGGCGAGCCGCACGGACGAGCCGGAGGCGCCACCGGGACTGGCGCGGATCTTGACCGACCCCTCGCTGCGGCATCTGACCCTGGCTCCCTTCACCGCCGAGGCGACGGTGCGGCTCGTCGGTGAGGGGCTCGGGCAGGCGCCGGACCCCGCCTTCGCCGAGGCCTGTCACGAGGTCAGCGGGGGCAACCCGTTCCTACTGAGCGAGCTGGTGCGCGCACTGCTGGAGCAGGACGTCTCCCCCACCTCCTTGCAGTCGGAGAAGGTCCGGGAGCAGGCGCCGCAGCGGGTCGCGCGAATGGTCCTGGGCCGGATCGCGCGGCTGCCGCCGTACACGGCCGCGGTCGCGCGAGCTCTCGCGATCCTCGGCGACGGGAGCGATCGCCGCCTGCTGGCGGCGATGGCGGGCGGCGACGCCGAGGCGACGCAGCGGGCCGCCGACGAACTGCGCGAGAGCTCGATCTTCGACGCCGGGCCGTCGCTGCGATTCATCCACCCCCTGACGCGCAACGCGATCTACACCGAGATTCCGTTCGGCGAGCGCTCTGTGGCGCATGCCCGGGCGGCGGCGCTCCTGCGGGAGCGCAAGGACGAGCCCGAGCGCATCGCCACCCACCTCCTGGCCACCGAGGAGCGGGGCGATCGGGAGACGGTCGAGACGCTGTTCGAGGCGGGGCAGCAGGCACTGGCGGCCGGGGCGCCTCGCTCGGCGATCGCCTACCTGACCCGGGCGCTCCGCGAGCCCGCCCCTGCCGACCTGCGGTCGCAGGTGCTGGACCCGCTGCTCACGGCGACCCTCCGCGCCGCGGACCAGGCGGCCTTCGCCTCGATCGAAGGGGACGTGTTCGACGAGTGGGAACGCGACCCCTCGCTGCGCAGCCGCTGGGCGATCCAGCTGACGATGGTGATGGCGCTCTCGGGCCGTTTCGAGGAGGCCGCGTCGATGCTCGTGGAAGCGGTCGAGGTCGCGGCGGCCGAAGGCGACGTCGAGCGGGCCTATCAGCTGAAGGCGCAACTGAGCACCTTCGCGACGATGGTGCCCACGGTGCCGGAGGTGGACATCGCGGGCCTCGACGGCCAGATCGACCCCGACAGCCCGACGGGACGGCTGGCGGCGGCGATGGAAGTCCGGGCGGCCGCTGCGAGCGGTACGGCACGGCAAATGGCCGATGCCGCCAAGCGCGCCCTCGGCAACGACGCCAGCATCTTCGCCGAGGAGCCGGAGATCGCCGCCGCCTCGATCGCGGTGATGACCCTGGTGACCGCCGACGAGATGGAGGCGGCCCGGCACGGGGCCGAGCGGGCGCTGGCGATCGCCCGCGAACGTGGATCGACCACCGAGCTGGCGCGGGGGCTCTTCCTCGAGGGGTTGATCGCCTGGGGGTATGGCGATCTTCCCAGCGCGGAGGCGGACCTGCGCCAGGCGATCGACCTGGCGCGGCTGGCGGGGATCGTCCCGCTGGTCCTGATGTACACCGGGGCGCTGCTGGAGGTCTTGATCGAACGAGACGAGCTGGAGGTTGCGCAGAAAGAGCTGGAGGCCCTTGGCATGGCCGAGGGCCCCGCGCCGACCGGCCCCCTGCTCGGGATGCTGCTGATGATGCGAGTCCACCTTCGCGTCGAACAGGGCAGGTTCGAGGACGCCGTGGAGGACTTCGAAGCGCTCGCCTCAGAGGTCGAGAAGACGGGATACGGGCCGGGGCCGATTGCCTCGGTGAGCCCCTGGGCGGCCCACGCGCTGATCGCGCTCGGACGGCAGGAACAGGCCCGCGAGATGGCTGACGAAGCGCTGGCCTGGGCCGAGTACTGGGGCGCTCCCTCGGGCATCTCGCATGTGCTGCGGGCGGTCGCGGAGACCCGCGGTGGGGACGAGGCCGTGAGGCTGCTGGAAAGGGCGGTCGAGGTGGTCGACGGATCGCCGCGCCGCTTGGAGCACGCCCTTGCCTTGCTCGCGCTCGGGACGGCGCTGCGGCGGGCGGGACGGCGCGCCGAGGCGCGCGCTCCGCTGCGGGAGGCGTTCGAGCTGGCCCGCCGTTGCGGTGCCGCCCGGACCGCGAGGCGCGCGAGCGAAGAGTTGCGGGCGACCGGGGAGACTGTGCGGCGGTACACCCCGATCGGGGTCGAATCCCTGACGCCCAGCGAGCGACGCGTGGCGGAGCTCGCGGCCTCCGGGATGACCAACCGGCAGATCGCCCAGTCGCTCTTCGTCACCGTGAAGACGGTCGAGGCACATCTCAGCGCCACCTACCACAAGCTCGACATCCGCTCGCGGCGGGAGCTCCCCGCAGCCTTGGGGGCAAACGAGGGTTAGGCAGCCGCGGCCACCAGGCGCCGCATCAGCTCCTCCGCCCCTGCGTCGCTGAGTCCGCCTTCCCGGGTCAGCTGCTGCCAGGTGCGGAAGGCGATCGCGTGCGCGATCGCGGCGCGCGTGCGGTTGCGCGCCCGGCCCCGCAGGCCCCTCCCCCGCATCAGGATCTCGGTGCTCAGCTCCATCAGCTGGTGGTAGGGCGCGAAAAGCTCCGCGACCATCGGCACCTGGGCCTCATCTCGCAGGAGCTTGTCGAGCATGGCGCCGGCGCGGCGGTAGTAGGGGTAGAGCTCGGCGAGGGCGACCTCGAGCCGCTCGTCCGGATCCGCGACCTTCTCCCAGGCCGTGACGTCCGGCGGCGGGTTCTCGGCCATCCAGTGGGCCGAGCAGGCGCCGAACAGAGCCCGCTCGTCGGCGAAATGCCGGTAGACCGTGGAGCGCGGCAGTTTCGCGTGCTCGGCGACGGCGCTCATCGAGGTCCGGGAGGGACCGAGGGTGCCGTGCAGCTCGACCGCGCTTTCGGTGATCCGCCGGCGGGTCTGCGCCTCGGCTTCGGCGCGGCGCTTCTTCTCGTACTTCCGCTTTTGATCGGACATGGCTGTAGCACCAATCTTGACAGATGGGTCCGGGCCTGTCTATATTCGTGCGACACTTCTGTTTCACGAAAGGAATGAGCAATGGCAACTGTGATCGGCCCCGGCGACGGCGACGCCGGCTTCCTCGGCAGCATCGGAGTCAGGTTCATGATCGACGGCGAGGACGCGGGGGGCAGCTTCTCCCTCGTCGAGCACCCGATGCCGCCACGGGCGCTGGCGGCGCCCCTGCACCGGCACAGCCGCGAGGACGAGTACAGCTACGTGCTGGAGGGACGGATGGGCGCGCTGCTCGGCGAGGAGGTCCTGGAGGCCGGCCCGGGCGACCTCGTCTTCAAGCCGCGCGATCAGTGGCACACCTTCTGGAACGCCGGGGAGGAGCCCTGCCGGATCCTCGAGATCATCGCCCCCGCCGGCTTCGAGCGCTTCTTCAGGGAGATGGTGGCGCTGAGGGGCCCTGAGGGCGTGGAGCCCGACCAGGTGGCGACGCTCGAAGAGCGCTACGGACTGGAGATGCAGCCGGACAGCGTCCCGGACCTGCTCGAGCGCTTCGGGCTGCGGATCGGCGAGGCGGCCGAGGTCGTCCCCCGCATCCTCACCTAGCCTCTGGCGCCGCCAGGCGCTGCTACCCTGCGCAGGTAGGCAGCATTCTGCCTGCGCGTCCGTCTTTCGATTCGGCGAGGAAACGCGCTTTGACTCCCAAGCAGGGGTTCAGCTTCGATCGCGAGGGGCCGCGCGAGGAATGCGGCGTCTTCGGCGTATACGCACCGGGGCACGACGTCTCCCGCCTGGCCTACTTCAGCCTCTACGCGCTGCAGCACCGCGGCCAGGAGTCGGCGGGGATCGCCACCTGCGAGGGCGGGATGATCACGACGATGAGGGAGGCAGGGCTCGTCTCCCAGGTCTTCGACGAGGAGAAACTGCGGGCGCTGCAGGGGGACATGGCGATCGGCCACGTCCGCTACTCGACCACCGGCGGCGGCTCCTGGGAGAACGCGCAGCCGATCTGGCGCGACGACGGCCGCGAGGTCGCGCTCGCCCACAACGGCAACCTCACCAACGCGGTCGAGCTCTGGGGCGAGCTGAAGGAGCGAGGGCTGCAGTTCCGCGGCACCTCCGACTCGGAGATCATGGCCGCCCTGCTCTCCTCCCACGACGGCAAGATGATCGAGGACGCCGTCGCCGAGGTGATGCCGCGGCTGCAGGGCGCCTACTCGACCGTGGCGATGACCAAGCGGGCGATCGTCGCCTTCCGGGACCCGCACGGGATCCGGCCGCTCAGCCTCGGCCGCCTCGAGGACCGCTTCGTCGTCGCCTCCGAGAGCTGCGCCTTCGACATCATCGGCGCCGAGCTGATGCGCGAGGTGCACCCGGGCGAGATGGTCAGCCTCACCGAGCGCGGGCTGGAGACCCGGCAGGTCGTGAAGGCCGAGCGCCGCGCCTCCTGCGTCTTCGAGCACATCTACTTCTCCCGCCCCGACAGCCGCCTCGAGGGGAAGGTCCTGCAGCAGGCGCGCGGGCGGATGGGCGAGATCCTCTGGCGCGAGGCGCCGGTCGAGGCCGACCTGGTGATCTCCGTGCCGGACTCGGGCAACCCGGCGGCGGCCGGGTTCGCGCGCGCCTCCGGGCTGCCGCGCGACGACGGCTTGATCAAGAACCGCTACGTCGCCCGCACCTTCATCCAGCCCGGGCAGGAGCTGCGCAAGCACGGGCTGCGGCTGAAGTTCAACCCGCTGCCCGAGATCGTCGCCGGCCAGCGCCTCGTTGTCGTCGACGACTCGATCGTCCGCGGCAACACCACGCGGCAGATCGTCGGCATGCTGCGCGACGCGGGCGCAAGCGAGGTCCACCTCCGCATCTCCGCCCCGCCGATCCGCAACCCCTGCCACTACGGCGTCGACATGTCGACCCGCGAGGAGATGATCGCCCACGACCGCTCGATCGAGGACATCGCCGACGAGCTCGAAGCCGACTCGCTCGCCTACCTCTCGATCGCCGGCGTCTACGAGGCGATCGGCGGCGACCCGGGCGAACACTGCGACGCCTGCTTCACCGGGCACTACCCACTGGGCGATCCCGACGAGGCCGACGGCAAATTCGCCTTGGAGACCCTGGCGTCGGGCTGACGCTCAGCCGCCGGTTGCGAGTTCGAGGCCGAGCCAGACGATCCCCAGCGAAGCGAGCAGGATCGCGCCCTGCAGGGCATGCCATTTCGCCCGGCGCAGGTGGAGCAGGGTGAGGGCGACGACGAGGGCGACGAGGGCCAGCTTCCACTGCAGGGTGGAGCTGTCCCAGAGGTGGTAGTGGGAGGCCATCGCCCAGCCGGTGACGATCAGCACCCCGAGGGCGGCGAGCGATCCGTAGCCGAAGCGCCGGGCGACGCCGCGCATGCGGGTGCGCTCGGGATCGGGGTCGCCGCGGAGGATCGGCACCACGGCGATCCCGAAGACGAGCTGGCCGCCGACGAAGAAGGCCATCGCCAGCAGGTGCAGGTAGAGGACGGCCTGCCAGAAGGTGCGCACGGCCGCGAAGCCTATTGCGAAAGGATGCGCGGGTGGGCTCGTTCCGGATCGTCGTCCTCGCCTCGGGCAGCGGCACCAACCTGCAGGCGATCCTCGACGAGCTGCACGGGCGCGGCGGCATCGAGGTGGTCGGCGTCGGCTCCGACAAGCCGGCGGCCGGGGCGCTGGAGCGCGGGCGCCGCGCGGGCGTGGAGACCGCGGTCTTCGCCACCGCGGACTATCCGGACCGGCCGGCGCGCGACGAGGCGATGGGGGACTGGATCGAGTCCCGTCATCCCGACCTGATCGTCCTCGCCGGCTACATGCAGCTGTTGGGCGCGCCCTTCGTCGGGCGCTTCGGCGGCCGCATCGTCAACGTCCACCCCGCCCTGCTGCCGTCGTTCCCCGGGCTCGACGCGATCGGGCAGGCGCTTGCCGCCGGGGTCGCGACGACCGGCGTCAGCGTCCACTTCGTCGACGAGGGCGTCGACACCGGGCCGGTGATCGCCCAGCGCGAGGTCCCGGTGCCGGCCGGGGTGAGCCGCGAGGAGCTGGAGGCGGCGGTGCACGCGGTCGAGCACGAGCTCTACCCGGAGGCGATCCGCATGATCGCGGAAGGCCGGGTTAGGATCGACCCCGACGACCCGCGGACGGTCGCGATCTCTCCCCCCGATGACTGAGCCGGCCACCGAAAGCACTCCCGAGACCCTCGACGACGGACAGGTCCGGGTGCGCCGGGCGCTGATCTCGGTCTCCGACAAGACCGGGGTCGCCGACTTCGCCAAGGGGCTGGCGGCGCTCGGGGTCGAGATCCTCTCCACCGGCGGCACCGCGACCGCGCTGCGCGAGGCCGGGCTCGAAGTGACCGACGTCTCCGGGTTCACCGGCCAGGAGGAGATCCTCGGCGGCCGGGTGAAGACGCTGCATCCGCGGCTGCACGCGGCGCTCCTGGCGCGGCGCGGCGACCCGGAGCACATGGCGGTCCTGGAGCGCGAGGGGATCGAGCCGATCGACGTCGTCTGCGTCAACCTCTATCCGTTCGAGCAGACGGTCGCCGTCGCCGACGTGGCGCACGAGGTGGCGGTCGAGAACATCGACGTCGGCGGGCCGACGATGATCCGCGCCGCGGCGAAGAACCACGAGAGCGTCGCCGTCGTCGTCAAACCCGAGTCCTACGACGCGGTGCTGGCCGAGCTGGAGGAGGGCGACGGCGAGATCTCCGCCGCGACCCGGCACTGGCTGGCGAACGAGGCCTTCGCCCAGACCGCCCGCTACGACGCCGCGATCAGCCGCTGGTTCTCGGCCGAGTACGAGGACTTCCCGGAACACCTGGCGGTCGCTTACGAGAAGGTGCTCGACCTCGCCTACGGCGAGAACCCGCACCAGCGGGCGGCGCTCTACGCGGAGTCGGGCCTGCGGACCCACCTCCTCGCCCGCACCTCGAAGCTGCACGGCCGCGCCCTCTCCTTCAACAACGTCCTCGACCTCGATTCCGCCCGCGCCCTCGTCGACGACTTCGAGCAGCCGGCCTGCGTGATCGTCAAGCACAACAACCCCTGCGGGGTGGCGATCGGCGCCGACGCGCTCGAGGCCTACCTGAAGGCGCTGACCTGCGACCCGGTCTCCGCCTACGGCGGCGTGATCGCCTTCAACCGCCCGGTCGGCCGCGAGCTCGCCGAGGAGCTGCACAAGAACTTCGTCGAGGTGCTGAGCGCCCCCGGCTACGAGGACGGCGCCCTCGACGTCCTCCAGCAGAAGGAGGCGATCCGGATCCTCTGCGAGGAGGAGCGGCGTCAGGCCGACCCGGGCGAACGCGACGTCAAGCGCGTCGAGGGCGGCCTGCTGATCCAGGACCGCGACGGCGACCCGGAGCCGCGGGAGATCATGGAAGCGGTCACCGGCAACGAGCCCGGGGATGAGCAGTGGCAGGACATGCTCTTCGCCTGGACCGTCAGCCGCCGCGTCCGCTCCAACGCGATCGTGATCGCCAAGGGCGGCGCCACCCTCGGCATCGGCGCCGGCCAGATGAGCCGCGTCGACTCCGTCCGGCTGGCGGTTGAGAAGTGCCGCGAGGCCCGCGGCGCCGAGGCCGACGGCCTCCTGGCCGGCTCCGCCCTCGCCTCCGACGCCTTCTTCCCCTTCGCCGACGGCCCCGAGCTGGCGATCCAGGCCGGGACGACCTCCGTGATCCAGCCCGGCGGCTCCAAACGCGACGCCGAGGTGATCGAGGCCTGCGAGCAGGCCGGCGTCGCGATGGTCTTCACGAAGCACCGCCACTTCCGGCACTGACTTCAGGCACTAAGGCTTCTGCTGCGCCGCTGCGCGCTGGCGTTCGCTGGCGCGCATCACGTGCTTGCAGACCTGCATCGGTTCGTCAGCGACGACCAGGAGCTCTTTGTCGCCGGGGGAGATCAGGCCGTGGTCCTCGAGGCCGCGGTCGATCCACTCGAGCAGGGGGTCCCAGAACTCGGAGTCGACGAGGATGGTCGGGAAGTGGTAGATGCGGTGGGTCTGGATCAGGGTGAGGGACTCGAACGTCTCGTCGAGGGTGCCGAAGCCGCCGGGCATGATCACGAAGGCGCGGGCGAAGCGGACGAACATCAGCTTGCGGGCGAAGAAGTAGTGGAACTGGAACTGGCGGTTGACGTAGGGGTTGATCTCCTGCTCGTGGGGCAGTTCGATGTTGAGGCCGACCGAGAGGCCGCCGGCCTCGGCGGCGCCGCGGTTGGCCGCCTCCATCAGGCCAGGGCCACCGCCGGTGATCACCGTGTAGCCGTGGTCGGTCAGGCAGGCGGCGGTCTCGAGAGCGAGCTCGTACCAGCGGTGCCCCTCCTCGATCCGCGCCGAGCCGAAGATCGAGACCCCTTCGTCGATGTCGCGCAGGGCGTGGAAGGCGCCGTCGATCTCCTGGCGGATGCGGTCGAGGCGGCGCTCGTCGTCGGTCTCCTTGTCGACCGGCACGCGCAGCAGGTGCTCGTCGTGCCGTCCCCCGTCGCTCCCGCCTTCCCCTGCCATAGCCGACTCAGTGAACCACACGCCGCCAGGCCTTCGAGGTGGCGGATCCGAGAGGCCGCTGAGTGCCCCTCGGCCTACGGCTCCCGGAATGCGACGAGGCCCGACATCACCACCGCCTCGCGGCGGGCACCGTCCCAGGCCACGATCTCGAGCATCGTCCGGTAGAGGCGCCCAGAGCGGCGGCCGCGGTGGGTGAGGAGGAGGAAGCGGTGCCCGAGCAGCCGCCCGGCGCCGAGGTCGTAGAGCCTCACCGGCTGGCGCAGCGCCCACCTCGAGAACGGTGCCCTCGGCCTCATCTCCGGCTCCTACTCCTACCACTCCCACCAGCCCCCGCAGCAGGGTGCAGCGGCGGTGGTCAGGACGCTGACGAGAAAGCGGCGGATGGGAATGACTGCTCCCTCCGGCGGGTTACAGGGACATAACCGAACTGGGGAGGTAGGAACGATGAAGATGCTCTCGATCGCCGTGGCCTGCATGTTCGCCTGTGCGGTGGCGTCGGCCGACGCCACCGCGGCGAAGTCCGGCCAGGTCCTGCTGAAGGGCAAGACCAGGCAGGGGCGGGCCATCCGCCTGACGATGAACGGCAATCGCCTTCGCCTGAAGCGCTTCGCCATCGCGCTGCGCTGCCGCAGCGGCGGCGTGCTGATCGACGACGAGTCGGGGTTCGTGCCGTCCCACCTGGGCCATGGGGGTCGCGTCCGCGACCATCAGGTCGGCAGCACCGATGACGTCTGGCTGCGCGGGCGCCTGCATGGCCGCGTCCTACGCGGAGCGGTGCGGGTCCACGACCGTTGGGGCAGGGCGCAGTGCGACTCCGGCTGGGTCCGCTTCCATGCTCGCGCCCGGATCTGAGCGACGAGGCGCGGGGCGACCCGGCGGCTGTCCCGCGCCCGTAAGAGCTCTTACGGCGGCCGTTAGCGACCATCGAGAGCGGGGACTTCGGAAGGCAGGGAAACGATGAAGCGCCAGGGAGGGAGTCTTCGAATGAAGTCACGAGTGCTGAGCCCGATAGCGATACTCGCCATGGCTTTCGCCGCCGTCACGGCCGGGCATGCGGCGGCCGAAGAAGCGACCGTGGTCCAGGCCGGCAATCTCGTGCTGCGGATGAACGGCGGGGTGACGCCGAAGAAGCTGCCGAGGAACCGGCTCGCACCGATCACCCTGCGGGCCTCCGGCAGCCTGTCGACCCTCGACGGCGGCCACCCGCCGGCGACGAAGACGGTGACCATCGACTTCGACAAGCACGGGACGATCAACGCGCGGGGACTCCCCGTCTGCCGCCCGGGCAAGCTGCAGGCGCGGGGGACGCAGGCGGCGATCAAGGCCTGCGGCCCCGCGATCGTCGGGCGGGGCAGGACCAGCGTCGAGGTCAAGTTCCCAGAACAAGACCCGTTCAGCTCGTCGGGCCCCCTGGTCCTCTTCAACGGCGGCGTCCACCAGGGGGTGACGACGATCTACATCCACGCCTACGTCGACGTCCCCGCCCCGACCGCGATCGTCACCATCGTCAAGATCAAGAAGATCCACAAGGGGCCGTACGGGACCCGCGCGATCGCCCAGATCCCGAGGATCGCCAGCGGCGCCGGCTCGCTGACCCACTTCGCCTTCACGATCCACCGCACCTTCAGGCACGGCGGCAAGAAGCAGAGCTACCTGCTGGCCCGCTGCGCCAACGGCAGGTTCCGGGCCCACGCGACGCTGCAGACCAGCGACGGCACCCGGATCTCCGGCTCGATCCTGCGCAGCTGCAGGGCGACCGGATGAGCGAGCATGCCCCCGGCGGGACTCGAACCCGCGCCGCGCGGCTTAAAAGGCCGCCGCTCTAACCAGCTGAGCTACAGGGGCGAGGTGCCCATGGTAGAGGGAGGCTGAGCGAGGCGCTCGGAGCTTCAGGAGAGGTCGGGGAGGCCCTCGTAGGCGGTCGAGGCCTCGGCGTGGGTGCGGTGGGGGATGCGGCCGGCGCGGCGGGCGAGGGCGCCGGCCTCGACCGCCTGGCACAGGGCGGTGGCCATGGCGACGGGGTCTTCGGCGCCGAAGATGGCGCTGGCGGCGAGGACCGCGTCGCAGCCGAGCTCCAAGGCCTGGGCGGCGTCGGAGGCGGTGCCGATGCCGGCGTCGAGGATGACCGGGACCTCGGCGCGCTCGGTGATGATCGCGACGTTGTACGGGTTGCGGATGCCGGCGCCGGAGCCGATCGGCGAGCCGAGCGGCATCACCGCGGCGCAGCCGGCCTCTTCGAGGCGGCGGGCGAGGATCGGGTCGTCGTTGGTGTAGGGGAGGACCGTGAAGCCGTCGGCGACGAGCTGCTCGGCGGCGTCGAGAAGCTCGACAGCGTCGGGGAAGAGCGTGCGGTCGTCGCCGATCACCTCGAGCTTGATCCAGTCGGTCTGGAAGGCCTCGCGGGCGAGGCGGGCGGTGCGGACGGCGTCGCGGGCCGTGTAGCAACCGGCGGTGTTGGGCAGGACGAAGAGTCCGAGGCGGTCGATCACGTCGAGCACCGAGCCCTCGGCCGCCGGGTCGATCCGGCGCAGGGCGACGGTGACGATCTCGGTCCCGGCGGCCTGCAGCGCCGCTTCCATCTGCGCGAGCGAGCGGAAGCCGCCGGTGCCGGCGATCAGCCGCGACGACCAGTGGCGACCGCCGAGCTCCCAGGTCTCGTCCGCCTCCGGGGCGCCGCCCTGGATCGCCGCCAAGACCTCGA